>JAJXTE010000021.1:22030-23828 GCA_021784115.1 Pseudomonadota bacterium
GGCGAAGACGGCAAGCCGCGCGAGACGTTCTGGTCGCGCGGCATCGGGCCCGATTATCTCGCCCTGGCGTTCCGCTGGGCGCACGAGGCCGACCCGCAGGCGCGCCTGCGCTACAACGACTACGGCGGCGAAGGCGCCGGCGCCAAATCAGACGGCATCTACACGCTCGCGGCCGACCTGCGCACGCAGCGCGTCCCGATCGATGCCGTCGGCCTGCAAATGCACGTGAGCCCGACGGACGCGCCGCGCGCCGAGGACGTGCGCATCAACATGAAGCGCCTGGCCGCAATCGGGCTGCAGACCGACATCACCGAAATGGACGTGATGCTGCCCCTGCCGGCAAGCCAGGCGGCCCTCAGGAAACAGGCTGTGCTGTACCGCGACATGCTCAAAGCCTGCCTGGCGGTGCCGCAGTGCCGCAGCTTTTCCACCTGGGGCGCGAGCGACCGCTATTCATGGATACCGGAATTCTTCCCCGGCCAGGGCGCAGCCCTGCTGTTCGATGCGGACGAGCGTGCGAAACCCGCGTACTTCAGCATCCGCCGGATCCTGCGCAGCTCGGCAGCGGGTAGGCCCTGAATAACCCAGGGTGGCGTGCAACTGGGGCTCGCCCAACGCGTCCTGGCGCGGTTTCTGATCATTATCCGTGCAGATGCTCCCCACGAGCGCCCCACTACCTCTGTACGGCCAGTGGTGGAGTGGCGGCTACCGGGCAATTCCCAACGCTCTAGCACGAGCGCCCGCTCATCGGCTTAGCAGTCGCTGGAGATTTGGGCCGACTATTTCCGCTATGGGCTTCTGACCGGTCATTCGCAAATCAGTAACGCCGAGTGTCCGCTTCAGATTTCCGCGAATGCGCACTTCCGACCCGAAGCGGCTGATCATGGCGTGCTCGTCGACCGTCCGTTGATGTAATAAAACCGGCCATCTGACAATCCGCGCCACTTAACTCCACTTTTGGCGACTGGTAAAAATGGGGGATTGCCGCTTGACCTACGGCTTCTGGAAGAACCACATCGCCCAATGGGACCCCAGATGTGCGTTCAGACTGCCTTAAGTTTTGAAGTTCAGAGTACATGGACAGTCAGCGTTGACTGGAATCGATCGAAAGGAAGAATCATGACGCCAAGCATTATTGCCGTGGTGCTGAGCGTCGCAGCAACCATGATGAGCATGCCTTCGCATGCAGACGATCCTCGCAAGGAGGCAGGAGACAGCCATCGGATCGACTCAGGCATGCAAGCCGTCTCCAATGACTCGACCATCGGGCAGCCGGGCTATGGCTGGCACTACTTTGTCGATGCACGCAAAGGCAGAGCAGTCGCGATCAGCCCTAGTGGAGACTATTTCTACAGTCACGGGAACGCCCCCACCCTAGTGTTCAAGGCAACCGGCGCCGACGAGCCCTTCCATCGAGAGGACGTGCCCCGGCAATCCGGGGCACGCCTCTCATGTCAAAAGTTGACCGCTTGGGGAGGTCGGGCGGACCTTCTTAATGGTTACCGGTCCTGGCCTATTGTGTGAGTTCGACGTGGTTCGACGTGGTGCCTGTAAGCCGACAGAAGCGTTAACGTAGTGAAAAGGAGGTTTCCATGAAACACCAGCACCGCAAATCGTTTGTCATGCATCCCTCCCTGCGCCGTGGCTTGCTGGCCCTGTCACTGGGCCTGTCCGTCCTGCCCGCATTGGCCGATGACGATTGCGATGCGCCGGTAGAGCGCTGGCAGTCACGCGAGGCCGTGCGGCAGATGGCAGCCCGACAGGGCTGGCAGATCCAGCGGCTGAAAATCGACGACGG
>JAJXTE010000022.1 GCA_021784115.1 Pseudomonadota bacterium
TCTACGCGGTCCGCACCACCGGCGTGTACTGCCGGCCCTCGTGCCCGTCGCGCGCCGCCCGGCGGGAGAACGTGGCGTTTTTCGACACCCCCGAGCTGGCCGCCGCGGCGGGCTACCGCCCCTGCAAGCGCTGCAAGCCCGATGACATTTCGCAGCAGCAACGACGCAATGCGCTGGTGATTCAGGCCTGCCAGGCCATCGAGCACGCCGCGTCGGAACCGACGCTTGCACACCTGGCGCACCAGGCGGGGATGAGCCCGCACCATTTCCAGCGCGTGTTCAAGGCCGTCACCGGCCTCTCCCCCAAGGGCTATCACAAGGCCGTCCAGGCCCGGCGCGTGACGGCCTCGCTGCAAGCCGCGCCGTCGGTGACCGAGGCGCTCTACGATGCCGGCTTCAATTCGGCCGGGCGCTTCTACGAGGCCGCGCCCGCCCTGCTCGGCATGTCGCCGGGCCGTTATCGCAAGGGTGGCGCCGGTGAGCACATCCGCCATGCCGTGGCACCGTGCACCCTCGGCTGGATCATCGTCGCCGCCACCCGCAAGGGGGTGTGCGCCATCGAGTTCGGCGAGTCGGCCGAGGTGCTGGAGGAGCGCGTCCGGGCGCGCTTTCCGCAGGCCCGGTTCGAGCCGGCCGACGCCGAGTTCCAGAACTGGATCGCCCGGGTGCTGGATTACATCGAACAGCCGCGCGGCGTGCTCGACCTTCCGCTGGACGTGCAGGGCACCGTCTTCCAGCGCCGCGTCTGGCAGGCCCTGCAGGCCATTCCTGCGGGCGAGACCGCCACCTACAGCGACATTGCCGCGCGCATCGGCCAGCCCATGGCCTTCCGCGCGGTGGCGCATGCCTGCGCGGGGAACGCCGTGGCGGTGGCGATCCCGTGCCACCGTGCCGTGCGCGCGGATGGCACTCTGGCGGGCTACCGCTGGGGCCTCGCACGCAAGGCGGAATTGCTGAAGCGGGAACGCAAGAAATAGGCGCCGCAGATGTTCCCCGTCCCATTTCTTGCGATACTCCGGCATCGACAAGATCGGGCAGCCGAACCGCTGCCCACCGGGCACACTTCATGGAAAACCTGCTGTACTGGGTCGGCCTGTCAGCCGTCGCGGTGTTTGCGCTCACCGGTGTGCTCGATGCCGGGCGCAAGAACATGGATCTGGTCGGCGCCGTGATGGTGGGAACGGCCACCGCGCTGGGCGGCGGTACGGTGCGCGACCTGCTGCTGCAGCGCCCGGTGTTCTGGCTCGGCGAGCCGGTTTATCTGTATGTCGCCCTGGCGACGACGCTCCTGGTCTTCTTCGTCGTGCGTGGCCTGCGACTGCCGCCGCGCCTGTTTCTTATCCCCGATGCCGTCGGCCTGGCGCTGTTCACCATCGTCGGCACCCAGATCGCGCTGGATTGGCATGCCCCCTGGTTGGCGGCGAGCCTGCTGGGGATGATCACCGGCATCTTCGGCGGCGTGGTGCGCGATGTGCTGTGCAATGAAGTGCCGCTGGTGTTCCTGCGCGGCGAACTCTATGCGTCCGCCGCCTGGGCCGGCGCCCTGGTGGTGATCGGCCTGCAGGCCCTGGATCTGACGCCCGTGATTGCGGCCTGGGCAGGGATGGCGACCATCCTCGGTATTCGACTGGTTGCCATGGCCTTCCGCATTACGCTGCCCACCTATTCGGCGCGCAAGTAGTCCGGTCGAATGAAAACGGGGACCGAAGTCCCCGTTGATTTATGCGGCGCGACGGGATCAGTTCGTGTAGCGCTTTCTGCGATGAACCGCGAAACCGACCAGGCCCAGGCCAGCGAGCAGCATGACATAGGTCCCGGGTTCCGGAACCGCCGCCGCCAGATTGACCGCTGCATTCTGGGCGCCGAGGTAATTGCCGAGATCGACGACCTTGCTTGAATCGTAATAAAGCGGATCGTTGGGATCATTGGGATGCGAGTCGCTGAACGTCACCATTGCCTGGTGAGTTTCCGGATCGTACACGCCGGAATATTTGTAGAACTCGTAGCGGCGCAGGATCGATGCGGCATTCGGGCCCACCGGCACCCCGTAACCGCTCTCCAGCTGACCGGCGAGCGGGTTGCCCGGATCCGTCTGCAACAGTTGCCACTCGACTTCGGTGACGGCCTGCTCGACCTTGGGGTTGCCGCCCACCAGTTCTTCCAGCGCGACCGGATCCGCAAGTTCGCTGGTGAAGACCTTGACCCAGATGGCTTCCCCGAACTGGCCTTCAACTTCAGGCGCAGGAGCCTGGATTTGCGCGACGACGACGGGCGGATTGCCGACGACCGGGGCGGGGATGACGTTCCAGACGGGGGCGGGAAGATTGACGACGCCGTTGCTCAACACACCTGCCGTTGGGGTCTCGACCAGCCAGCTATACGTGGTCTTGGTCGCATTCGCGGTCGTGCCGACCCCGAAGTGGTCACACGGCGTCGCCGCACTGTAGCCAAGGCCGCCTCCTGACCAGCAATTGTCTCCCGGCGTGATGAAGGTGCCGCTTGGCGTGCCGTAATCCCAGCTGCCGGTATTGCCGTCGAACAGGCCCAGGTAAGTGATTTTCGTGCCAAACGTCGAACCGTTCGAGTATTCGGTGATGGTGGGTGAGCCGTAGCGTTCCACGCTGGTGCCCGGATCAAACCCACGGCCGCTTGGAAAGCCCCGGCCCACCCCCCCGAAGGTGTCGGTGATGTCGCTGCTGCGCAAGCCTTCGAGATCAATTTCGAAGCCATGCGCAGTGAGGCCCGTGTCATTGATGACGTCAAAATTGCCGAGGCTGCCAAAAACAGAGGCCGTGCCTACGCCTGGTGCGATGGCCACGGATATAGCCACAGCCACGGCACAGTATTTTGATTTCAACATTTGGAACTCTCCCTGAATTGAGCGCTATGAAATGCGCATGCCGTGCACAACAACCTTACACTTCCCGGCCATATGGGAAGGCACACGTACCCGGCCGTGCGTCCACGATAAGGCAACACATTATCGACAAAGTTATCCGATTATATTAATTGTGCTGATGGATGTCAATTTCATTGATTTCCAATATCGAACCTTTTCCTTGCTGCCGCGCCCGTCATGGGCGACGGCATGTGCGCCTCCGATCCCATCCGATAGGGCCTGCGAGCCGGCCCTATGATCCGGATTGAACATAAAGATTAACCTTAAACAAACACGCCCCTGCGCCGCCTAATGGGTTGAACAGTGTTCAGTGGAGGGGGCATGGGAATCAAAAGCGATATCGAAAATGCCATATATTCACATGGCGCATGGAAGGCCAGGTTCCGCGATTTTCTGAGTGGCAAGGCAGGGCTGGACTTGTCCGCAGTGGCCCATACCGAAGGCTGCAAACTGGGCCAGTGGCTAGGAGCCGAATCCCGCAGGATGTTGTCGCCGGAAGACCACATGAAAGCCTGCGAACTGCATGCCCACTTTCACCGAGTGGCCGGCGACATTGTCCACCACATCAAGCAGAGGGATTTCAGCGCCGCCCGCCAGGCGCTTGCCCCGGCCGGCACCTTCGATCAGGCCGGCCATGAGATCGGCGCATTCCTCCGGAAGGTCACCCTGCATGGCCGACCAAAATCGAACAACAAGACTGTGGATGACGGAACCGCCGCTGAACCGGCTGACGCGCCCCAGGCAAGCAACTGAAGCTGGCCGCGCACAGACGCAGTTGGGCGCCCGGCCCGTTTCTTTCACACAAAAAACAGGGGCATCTGCCCCCGTTTGCAATGCAAATAAACCGACTCAGCGCTTGACCGGCTTGGCCGCTATCTAATCCAGCCGGCGCGCCTTGATGACCTGGCCGTTCAGTGCGGCATCCTTGGCGCTGGCGCCGTAGGCCACGACCATCAGCTGGCTGTAGTACATCACCGGGATGTTGAGCCTGGTGCCGTAGCGCTGGTTGATCTGGCCCTGGTAGATCTCGACGTTGGCCTGGCACAGCGGGCACGGGGTGACGATCATTTCGGCGCCGTGGTCGTAGGCCGACTCGACGATGTCCGTGATCTGCGCCTGCGCCTTTTCTGGCTCGGAGAACGCCAGCGCGCCGCAGCGGCAGGTGACCTTCTGCTCGTACTCGGGGATCGATTCGGCGCCAATCATATGCGCTAGCGCTGCATGACTACCGGGCCATCTAACACAGCACGGCACCGACTCTCGCACAGCTGGCGCAGCAGGCAGCATACCTCGGCCCCGCCGCTTGCCTTGCGCCGAGCCGGAATCTGCACGATTGACAAGGCGCCGCGGATTGCCAATAATCATAGTCAGTTAACTAGATATATATTCCGGAAATGGATTCCACGGCCGATCCAGGCGAGCGTCTGACTCAGGCAGCCGCTAAGCTGATACACCAACAGGGCTTCGCACGCACCACGCTGGCGGAGATCGCCAAGGAGGCGAACGTCGCCTCGGGCAGCGTGTACTACTACTTTCGCAGCAAGGACGACATTGCCGCCGCCATCGTCGCCAAGCGCGTCGGAGACATCGAGCGGATGCTGCAGCGGAGAAACACCCTCCCAGACCCCCGCGCCCGCCTGCAAGGCCTGGTTCAGGTATGGGTCGATGATCGCGACATCGATTCGCTCTATGGCTGCCCCATCGGCAGCCTGTGCTATGAACTGGCGAAGGGGCGAGGGGCGCTGAGCGCCCATGCCGCCAAGCCGATCCGCTTGCTGCTCGACTGGTGCGAGGCGCAGTTCCGCGCACTCGGCCACGCCAAGGACGCGCCTGCATCGGCGCTACACCTGGTGTCTGCGCTGCAGGGCATCAGCCTTGTGGCAAACAGCCTGGGCGAACCGGCCGCGATCAGGCACGAAGCGAAGAATCTGAAGGCCTGGCTGGCAGAATACTAGCGAGGCGCAGAGACGAGGGAGGGGCAGTCAGCCGCCTCGCTCGCACAAATGGTCGTACCCACAACAACAGGAGACATTCATGAACAAGCATCGCACACTCTTCATTGCGCTCGCCCTTACGGCGCTCCCCATGCACGCAGCCTACGCCGCGGACGCGCTGGCACCTTACGGCACCGCCAAGGCGGATATGCACAAGATGCCGGTCACCAATACGGTGTTCGACGTCAACTATGACGATCCGCAGAAGCTGAACATCCTGTACAACTTCATCAAGAACACCAAGCGGGTCACCGGTGGCGATGTCGTTGTGGTGACCCACGGGCTGGAGTTGCGCGCCTTTGCCAAGGAAAACTACGAAAAATACCAGGGCATCGTCGATAAGATGGCGGAGCTGTCAAAGGAAGGCGTCGAGTTCAAGATGTGCTCCAATGCCATGAAAGCAGCCGGCTATACCACTGAAGACATGCACGGCTTCATCACGGTCGTTCCAGCGGGCTTCCCGGAAATTGCCTACTGGCAGGACAAGGGCTACAAGTACATCAACCCGCTGCCGTTGTCGGTCAAGGACATCCGCTACATCGATCAGCCCCAGCTCAAACCCTGATTCACGCGCCGGGGACAGCCCCCCGGCGACGCCATTCCGGATTTCGACATCACTTCCTGAACGAGTCCGAATCATGAGACAGCAACTTTCCGCTCTCCTCGCAGTGGTCACGCTGACTGCGTTGCCACTCGCCACTTTCGCAGCAGACGCGTCTTCGCCTTGGGGCGGCGCGTCGCAATCGAGTCCCCGCTATCATGGCCAGAAGGTGGTTTTCGACGTAAGCGCTGGCACGCCGGCCGAACTGGGCAGCGTGCTCGACCGCGTGGGCTATCTCAGCCAGATGAACGGTGATGACCCGCTCGAGACGCGCATCATCGTCATCCTGCACGGCCGCGCCATCCCCTTTTTCGCCTCCCGGAATTACACCCAATACAAGGAACTGATGCAGCGCGCCTATAGCGCCACGCTTGGCAACATCATCGAGTTCCGTATGTGTCAGGCGTCAGCCCGTTTACAGGGCTTACTGCCGCAAGACATTCATGGTTTTGTCACCATGGTGCCGATGGCCGAAGCCGAAATCGCGCGACTGCAGTTGACGGAAGGCTTCGCATACATGCGCTGATGCGGCCCATACGCCTAGCTGTGATGTTTCAGTAGGTTATTCATCCATTTCTGATCTGGGAAGCTGGTGTTGTCTAGACGGCAACCCCCATTTCAGGAGAACGGATGAACAGCCATAAGCATGCGAGATTGACGGCCAAAGGTCGAGCCCTGTTGGTGAAACGGGTGATCGAGCAGGGCTGGACAGTGCGCGATGCCAGCGAGGCTGGGGAGTCAGTGAACGCACTGGGTTCAAGTGGCTGGCGCGTTTCCGGGAGGAAGGCGAAGCCGGCCTGACCGACCGCAGTTCACGTCCCCGGCGCTGTCCCCACGCCATCCCTCCGGAAGGCAAACAGCGCTGGGAGTGGCTGCGGCGCCAGCGTTGGCCGCAATGGCAGATCGCCGCCGAGACGGGGAACAGCCTGGCCTCGGTCAGTCGCCATCTGCGACGGATCGGGCCGGCGCGCTTGAAATCGCTTGATCCTGTGGAACCAGTCGTGCGCTACGAACGGGCAGCGCCGGGCGAGTTGCTGCACATCGACACCAAGCGCCTGGGGCGGATCGACGGCATCGGGCACTGCATCACCGGCCAGCGCCAGCACCGCAATCAGGGCATCGGCTGGGACGCTGTGCACTTGGCCATCGACGACCATTCTCGGGTGTGCTTTGCCCGTATCAAGGCCGACGAAACCGCTCCGAGTTGCGTGCAGTTCCTGCGCGACGCCGTGGCCTACCATGCCAGCCTGGGGGTGCGCATCGACCGGGTGATGACGGACAACGGCAGCGGGTACAAGAACGCCTTCCGGGCCGCTTGCGCCGAGCTCGGCATCCGCCATCTGCGCACCAAACCTTACACGCCCAAGACGAACGGCAAGGTCGAGCGCTTCGTGCAGACCCGCTTGCGGGAATGGGCCTATGCACGCCCTTACGAGCGTTCAGCCCAGCGCGAGGCCGCGTTGCAGCCATTTATCCACCGCTACAACTGGCATCGGCCCCATTCAGCCATCAATCACCAGCCGCCCATGACTCGCATCCCGGCCATGAACAACCTGCTGAAACTCAACACCTAGGCGCACTGAGCAACGAGTGGAGAGCATTGCGCGACCGCCATGGCGGGGGTCACGTGGGCAAACGAAACCAGGACTTCCTGCCTTCCAGGCGCGCAAAAACACAGGGGCATATAGCCCCTGTTTGATGCGCCCCTGGAACCGTTCAGCGCTTGACCGGCTTGGCGGCGATTTCCTCAAGCCGGCGTGCCTTGATGACTTGTCCGTTCAACGCAGCCGCCTTGGCGTCGCCACCGTAGGCGACGACCATCAACTGGCTGTAATACAACACCGGAATGTCGAACTTGGTGCCGTATTTCTTGTTGACGTGGCCCTGATAGATCTCGACGTTGGCCTGACACAGCGGGCACGGCGTGACGATCATTTCGGCACCGTGGTCGTAGGCCGATTCGACGATGTCCTTGATCTGCGCCTGCGCCTTTTCCGGCTCGGAGAAAGCCAGCGCGCCGCCGCAGCAGGTAACCTTCATGTCGTAGTCAGGGATCGATTCGGCACCCACCATCTCGACCATCTTGTCGAGGTACACGGGATTCTCGAACGACTCGCCGGCGACGCCGAACGGGCGGTTGGTCTGGCAGCCGACGTAGCCCGCGATCTTGACGCCTTCGAGCGGGCGCACGACATGCTTCTTCATTTCGTCGAAGCCGATGTCCTCGATCAGCACCTCGACCATGTGGCGGATCTCGGGCATCTCGTTGATCTGCAGGCCGGCTTCCTTCAGCGCTTCGCGGGTGTCGGCCATCAGCGTGTCGGAATGCGTCAGGCGCTCGCGGGTTTCACGCGCGCCCAGCCAGCAGGCGGCGCAGGTAGCGACGATTTCCTGTCCGGGCAGGTTCTTCTCGGACAGCGCAAAGTTGCGCGCATTCATCACATGGCGCGGCAGTT
This sequence comes from Pseudomonadota bacterium, assembly GCA_021784115.1. Lineage (GTDB taxonomy): Bacteria > Pseudomonadota > Gammaproteobacteria > Burkholderiales > Thiobacillaceae > Thiobacillus. The sequence continues at coordinate 7,951 of JAJXTE010000022.1, forward strand.
CGCCAGCCTCGGCGTAGCCGATCGACGCGCCGCAGCAGTTCCAGTCTGGGATTTCGGTCAGCTTGACGTCCAGCGTCTTGCACATCTCCTCGACCGACGTGAGGTAGTTGGAAGCGGAGGCGCCTTTCTGCGACGAGCAACCCGGGTAAAACGCGTATTCATGTTTGGCCATATTTCTCTCCTCAGCCCGCCATTTTGGCGGCCTTGCGGCTGCGTTCGATTTCGTAGGCTTTTTTCAGCATCGCCTGGATGCCCTTCTGGTCCTTGCACTTGTGGCCGCCGAGCAGTTCGAACGGGTTGAGCCGCTTGGCCTTCAGAAGGCCGATGGCAACCGCCTGCATCGCCATGCCGTTCTTGATGCCCTGGACAAGGCCATCCTTGAAATACAGCCCCATCGACAGCTTGAGTTCGTTGACGCGTCCCGTATGCGTGCAGTTTTTCCAGAACAGGCCGCTGAAGAAGCGCGTCGGCTGCATCTTCGGTGCCATGCCGAGCCGGTGCGCGTATTCGGCGATGCCGTGCATGATATGGGTGATCGGCAGCTTGCGCGGGCAGCGCACGATGCAGTTGTAGCAGGAGGTGCAGTTCCACATCGAGGTGGTCGTCAGCACTTCCTCGCGCTTGCCGGCGCGAATCATCATGAAGAGTTCCTGCGGCGGATGTTCCCAGGCGCTCTGGAAATTGGTCGGGCAGGAGCCGGAGCAGACGCCGCATTGCATGCACATCTTCACCCAGTCGCCCATCTCGACCTGTTCTTCGATTTCCTTCAGGAAGTTGTTGCGGTATTTCTCCGCCAGTGCGGTATTTGCGCTCATGTTCAATCCTTAGAATCCCTTGAACGGGCTGGGGCCTACTGCAACCAGCTCGGCGGCATACTTGTTGATCATCTCGGGGACCCGCTCGATGTCGGTGATGGCGACTTCGAGATCGCGCACACGCTCCGATTCCAGGTTCAGCGTCTTCAGCGTGTCGTCGATCTTGGACATGCGCACGCGGCCGAGCTCTGAACCCTTGACGAAGTGGCACTGGTACTCGTCGCCGGACTTGCAGCCCATCATCATCACGCCGTCGTAACCGGCGTTGAGCGCATCGGTCACCCAGATGGTGTTGACCGAGCCGAGGCAGCGGATCGGGATGATGCGCACGAAGGCCGAATACTCGTTGCGGTTCATCCCCGCCATGTCGAGCGCCGGGTAGGCGTCGTTCTCGCACGCCAGGATCAGGATGCGCGGCTTCTCGGAGAACTCGTCCGGAATGTCGACCGCCTTGATCTGCGCGCCGACGGAGTTGACCGAGTAGTTCTCGAACGAAATCACGCGCACCGGGCAGGCGCCCATGCAGGTGCCGCAGCGGCGGCAGCGCGATTCGTTGAATACCGGGAAGCGCTTCTCATCCTCGTCGATGGCGCCGAACGGGCATTCCACGGTGCAGCGCTTGCACTGGGTGCAGCCCTCGAGTCGAACTTTCGGGAACGACAGGTCGCCCGAGCGCGGATGCGCGGCACGGCCCAGCTCGGCGTTTTCCAGCGCCTGGATCGCTTTCAGTGCGGCGCCGGTGGCGTCCTCGCGCGCCTGCGCGATGTCCATCGGGCGGCGCACCGGGCCGGCGGTGTAGATGCCGGTGCGGCGGGTTTCGTAAGGGAAGCAGATGAAGTGCGAGTCGGTGAAGCCCTGCTTCAGCTGCGGCACGTCCGGACCCTGGCGGTAGGTCAGGTTGAGGATGGAGATCGGCTTCACGTCCGCTGCGGCCGAGGGCTCGCCTTCCTGGCCTTCGACCTGCGGCTTGGTCAGCGCGTCGATGTTGATGCCCGAATTTGCCACCTGCCCGGTCGCCAGCACGACGAGGTCGACGTCCGTCTCGGCCGCATCCTTGTCGTCCAGGATCAGATCGTGGAACTTGACCGTGCTGGTGTTGCCATTGGGCATCACTTCGGCGACCTTGCCCTTGGTGAAGATGACGCCCTTCTCCTGTGCGCTGCGGTAGAAATCTTCGCCATTTCCAGGCGTTCGCAGATCGGTGTAGATGATGGTGGTGTCGATGGACGGATTCGCGTCCTTGAAGTACATCGCCTGCTTGATGCTGGCATTGCAGCAGAAGCCCGAGCAGTACGACAGATGCTGGCCGGTCGTATCACGCTGGCCGGCGCACTGCACGAACACCACCGATTTCACCGGCTGGCCATCCGAAGGCCGGCGGATCACGCCGTCGCCTGCCGCCGCTGCTTTTGCCAGCGCCTCGAGTCCAGCCTGGTCGACCACGTTGGGTGACTTGCCGCCGCCGAGTTCCGGCAGCTTGTTCATGTCGTACAGCGTGAAGCCGGTCGCCTGCACGATGGCGCCGATGTCCTCGGTGTGCGTCGCGCCCGATTCGGTGGCGATGTCGACCACGAAGCGGCCCGGCGCGCCGTCGGTCTTGGCGACGGTGGCGTTGAGATAGACCTTGATGTTGCTGTCGGCCTGCACCTGCGAGGCCAGATCGGCCACCCCGGTATCGGCGGGCGACTTGTAGGGTTCGTGAACCGGCGTGCGCTTGTAAAGCTTGGCTGCCCAGCCGCCGAGCGCACCGGATTTCTCCACCAGCACCACCGGGTAGCCGGTCTTCGATGCCTCGATCGCGGTGGTCATGCCGGTGATGCCGCCGCCCACCACGAGCAGGGTCTTGCTGCTGCCGGTGTTGGCGTTGCCCGCGGGCGCGGTCATCGCCTTCACTTCGGCACAGCCCATGCGGATGTAGTCTTCCGCCATTTCCTGCGTGGTTTCACGCGCGTCCTCGGTGTCGGGACGGATCCAGATCACGCCCTCGCGCAGGTTGGCGCGCGCCACCGCGGTTTCGGGGAAATGGAACGCCTCGGTCTTGGCGCGGCGCGAACAGGCGCCGATCATGATATGCGTGACGCCCTCGTTGGCGATGTCGTTCCTGATCATCGCCACGCCGTCGGCGTTGCACAGGAAATCGTGCGACTTCGCCATCGGCACCTTGCCGTCCTTCTGTGCGATCTTGACCAGCGCGTCCGTATCCAGACGCTCGCCCAGTCCGCAGCCCTTGCAGATATACGCTGCGACTTTGATGTCAGCCATTGTTTAAGCCTCCGCCTTTGCTACTTTGTTGACCACCTGGATGGCGCGCAATGCCGCCGCGGTGGCCGATTGCACGGCACGGTTCACGTCCAGCGCATTCGACGCGCAACCGGCACCGAACACGGCGCCGTTGGCCGGGTCGGCTTCGATGAAGCCGCTCGAATCGGCGACGATGTGGCCGGGAATGTTGATGCCCTTCACCGAGGGCTCCATGCCCACCGCCAGCACCACCAGATCGTGCGGCGTGGTGTAGCGCTTGTAGCCTTCGGTGTTGACGCCATGGCACACCGCGTTGCCGTGCTCGTCTTCGGTGATCTTCGCGACCTTGGACTTGATGAATGTGACCGACGGATCGGCCTGGACTTTTTGATAGAAGTCCTCGAAGCGGTCGATTGCGCGGATGTCGATGTAGTAGATGGTCGACTTGCCGTCTTCCGGAAATTTCTCGCGCACGTAATGCGTCTGCTTCAGCGAGGCCATGCAGCAGATCCTGGAGCAATGGCGCAGGTGGTTCTCGTCGCGCGAGCCGGCGCACTGGATGAAGGCGATGTTCTTCGCTTCCTTGCCGTCGCTGGGACGCAGGATCTTGCCGCCGGTAGGACCGTGGATGTCGGCCAGGCGCTCGAATTCCACGCTCGTGATGACGTTCTTGAAGCGGCCGTAGCCGTAGGGCTGAATCTTCGCCGCATCGTAGGGCTGCCAGCCGGTCGCCCACACCACCGCGCCGGCCTTGACCTGGATTGTCTCCTCTTTCATGTCGAGGTCGATCGCCCCGTATTTGCACGCCGCCCTGGCCTTGTCGGCGTCAGCGCTGCCGATGATCGCCGGGTCCAGCACGTAGCGCTGCGGGTAGGCCATCGCGTTCGGCAGGTAGGCCGCCTTGTGCTTGCCGAGGTTGTAGTTGAACGGGTCGTCCACCATCGTCTCGACCGCACGGCCGCAGTCGCCGCAGGCGGTACAGTTCTCGTTCACGTAGCGCGGCTTGATCCTGATGCTGGCGGTGTAGTTGCCGGTGCTCCCCTCGATGCCGGTCACTTCGGCCAGCGTCAGCACGCGAACGCGCGGGTTGCCCTTGAGGCGGCGCAGGTTGATTTCCAGCCCGCAGACGGGGTGGCACAGCTTGGGAAAGTAGCGATACAGCTGGGAGGTGCGTCCGCCCAGTGCGGCATTTTTCTCAACCAGGACGACGTTCTTGCCGGTTTCGGCCGCTTCGAGCGCGGCGGTCATGCCGGAAATCCCGCCGCCGACCACGAGAATGGTCTCGTTGGTTGCAACATGCTCCGTCATTGTGTTTCCTCCATCCGATGGATGCAAAGTCATTTGAAACCGCCCGGAATATCCCCCGGACGGTCGGGGTTTTAGCCCGAGATTGGAATCCCCGAAATGGTACTCCGAAGCCCGCGCCTGCCGCCACGCACAAGTGCGCTATCTCAATCGAAGTTTTCTATGCGGGAATAAGAGGAAATATTTTCGGCAACAACCGACGCGTTCATTTGTATCAGGAATCAATTTCTTCCCGCACGGCGCTTGAGAATTCCGCATGGATTGACGGTCGCGCGCACCCGGGGCGGCCTGCCGCGTGAAATCGCTTAAAATTGCGGATTGCCTGATATCTGCCTGCCCTCCCCGATGGAATCCACCCCCACGACGCCCGTGCAAACCGGCGACCCCGCCTTGGTGCGCGACGTCAAAAAGCGCCGCACCTTCGCCATCATCTCGCACCCCGACGCCGGCAAAACCACGCTGACCGAAAAGCTGCTGCTGTTCGGCGGCGCCATTCAGATGGCCGGCACGGTCAAGGCACGCAAAAGCGGACGCTATGCCACCTCGGACTGGATGGAGGTCGAGCGCGAACGCGGCATTTCCGTGGCCAGCTCGGTGATGCAGTTTTCCCACGGCGACTGCGTGTTCAACCTGCTCGACACCCCCGGCCACAAGGACTTTTCGGAAGACACCTACCGCGTGCTGACCGCGGTCGATGCCGCCATCATGGTGGTCGACGCTGCCAAGGGCGTCGAAGAGCAGACCATCAAGCTGCTCGAAGTGTGCCGCCTGCGCGACACACCGATCATCACCTTCATCAACAAGATGGACCGCGAGGTGCGGGAGCCGCTGGAGTTGCTGGACGAAATCGAATCGATCCTGAAAATCCACTGCGCGCCGGTGACCTGGCCGATCGGCATGGGCAAGCGCTTCCAGGGCGTCTATCACCTGATCAGCGACGAGATCCTGCGCTTCAAGGCCGGCGAGGAAAACGCCGATCAGCAGTTCGAATCGCTGCAGGGCCTGGGCGACGCCGCCCTGAGGGAACGCTTCCCGCTCGAAGCCGACACCCTGCTGTCGGAAATCGAACTGGTGCGCGGCGCCGGGGCGACCTTCCATCTCGACGACTTCCTCAAGGGCAAGCAGACGCCGGTGTTCTTCGGCTCCGGGATCAACAACTTCGGCGTGCGCGAAGTGCTGCGCGCGCTGGCTGACTGGGCGCCGCCGCCGCAGCCGCGCGAGGCGGTCGAGCGCGTGGTCGACCCCACCGAGCCCAGGTTCACCGGCTTCGTGTTCAAGATCCAGGCCAACATGGACCCGCAGCACCGCGACCGCATCGCCTTTTTCCGCGTGTGCTCCGGCCGTTATTCGCAGAACATTAAAGTGCGCCACCGCCGCACCGGCAAGGACATGAAAATCGCCAACGCGGTGGTCTTCATGGCCAACGAGCGCACCCGCATGGAAGACGCGGTGGCGGGCGACATCATCGGCATCCACAACCACGGCCAGCTGCACATCGGCGACACGCTCACCGAAGGCGAGGCGCTGCAATACAAGGGCATCCCCTACTTCGCCCCCGAACTGTTCAGCCGCCCGCGCCTGCGTGACCCGCTGCGCGCCAAGCAGCTGAACAAGGGTCTCTTGGAACTCGGCGAGGAAGGCGCGGTGCAGGTGTTCGAGCCCTTCGTCGACAACACCCTCCTGATCGGCGCGGTCGGCCAGCTGCAGTTCGAGGTCGTCGCCCACCGCCTGAAGACCGAATACGGCGTCGACGCCACATTCGAGAACGCCGGCATCTACACCGCGCGCTGGGTCACCTGCCCCGACGCCCAGCACCTGGCCGAATTCACCAAGGCCAACTCGCTCAAGCTGGCGAAGGACGTCGACGGCAACCTGGTGTATCTGGCGGACACGCGGGTGAATTTGCAGCTAGCGCAGGAACGCTGGCCCAAGGTCGCGTTCCACGACACGCGCGAGCACGGGCAGCTGCTCTCCTAGACTGCATATTTCACGGCCCGGGCCCCGCTCGGCGGCGGATGCTAGGATGCGGCCATGAATACGGCCCTGCAAATCGAATTGCCCGAATTCCTCGTACGCGCCAACGCACGGACGTTGGTCCTGGCGCAAGGCGAGGCGCGCATGCGCTTCGTGCTCGACCTCGCCCGCGAGAATATGGCCGCAGGCGGCGGCCCCTTCGCCGCCGCGGTCTTCGAACATGCGAGCGGACGCCTGCTGGCAGCCGGCGCCAACCGCGTGGTCTCCTCGGGCTATTCCTGCGCTCATGCGGAAATGCTCGCGCTGACCCTTGCGCAACGCCGCATCGGGCATTACGACCTCGGGGTGGCTTCCTTGCCGCCCTGCGAACTGGTCAGCAGCGCCGAGCCCTGTCTCATGTGCCTGGGCGCCGTGCTCTGGTCAGGGGTGCGGTTTCTGAGCGTCGGCGCACGCGGGGAGGATGTCACGGCGCAGGGATTCGACGAAGGCCCGAAGCCCGCCGACTGGGCCGGCGAACTTCGCCGCCGCGGTATTGAAGTCCGTCAGGATGTACTGCGAGACGAAGCCCGAGAAATCCTGCGCGCCTATCAGGCGGCCGGCGGCCCCATCTACAACGCCCGCAGCGCCTCGTAAAACACTCCGGGAGCACGCGGCTCGACCCGCAAACCGCAGCGATAGCTAAGCGTCCCTGAACAAGCCGATCGCCTCGTCCAGCCGCTGTACCGCATGGATCGTCATGCCGGAGATCTTCTGCTTGGGCCGGTTGGCGGCCGGTACGATGGCCTGGGTGAAGCCGAGCTTGGCAGCTTCCTTGAGGCGCTCCTGGCCGCGCTGCACCGGGCGGATTTCGCCAGCGAGGCCGACTTCGCCGAACATCACGAGCTTGTCGGGCAGGGGCTGGCTTCTGAGCGACGACACGATGGCGGCGAGTACGGCGAGGTCGGCGGCGGGCTCGCTGATTTTCACCCCCCCGACGGCGTTGACGAACACGTCCTGATCGAAGCACGCAATGCCGGCATGGCGGTGCAGCACGGCGAGCAGCATGGCGAGGCGGTTCTGTTCCAGTCCCACTGAAAGCCGGCGCGGGCTCGGCGCGTGGCTGGAATCGACCAGCGCCTGGATCTCGACCAGCAGTGGCCGCGTGCCTTCCTGCGTGACCAGCACGCACGAACCGGGCACCGGCTCGCCGTGGCGCGACAGGAAGATCGCCGAGGGGTTGGACACGCCCTTCAGGCCCTTCTCGGTCATCGCGAACACGCCGATTTCGTTGACCGCGCCGAAGCGGTTCTTGAACGCGCGCACCAGCCGGAAGGACGAGCCGGTGTCGCCCTCGAAATAGAGCACGGTATCGACGATGTGCTCGAGCACGCGCGGGCCGGCGATGGCACCTTCCTTGGTGACGTGACCGACGAGGATGATCGCGGTGCCGGTCTGCTTGGCGTGGCGCGTGAGCTGCGCGGCGCATTCGCGCACCTGTGCCACCGAGCCGGGGGCCGAGGTCAGCGCTTCGGAATACACGGTCTGGATCGAGTCGATCACCGCGACCTCGGGCTTCATGTCCGCCAGTTGCGCCAGGATGGCCTCGAGCCGGATTTCCGGCAACACCGGCAGGTTGGTCTCGGGCAGGCTTAGCCGCCGCGCGCGCAGCGCCACCTGGCGCGCCGATTCCTCGCCGCTCACGTAAAGCGTTTTCAGATTGCCGGACAGGCCGGCCAGGGCCTGCAACAACAGCGTCGACTTGCCGATGCCGGGGTCGCCGCCGATCAGCACAACCCCGCCCGGCACCAGTCCGCCGCCGAGCACGCGGTCGAGCTCGCCGATGTCGGTTGCGATGCGGCTCTCTTCAGAGGCTTCGACGTCGTGCAGAAATTGCGCGACGCTCGTCGCCGCCAGCCCGGCAAAGCGCGGCTTGGCCGATTCGGCGATGGTTTCGACCAGGGTGTTCCAGGCGTTGCAATGCGGGCACTGGCCCTGCCACTTGGGCAGCGAGCCGCCGCATTCGGTGCAGGTGTAGATCGTCTTGGTTTTGGCCACTACGGAGTCAACTGCGGCGCATCAGGCCGGAAAAACACCGGTGGACAGATAGCGGTCGCCGCGGTCGCAGACAATGGAGACGATGACGGCGTTCTCGACTTCCTTCGACAGCTGCAACGCGGCCCACAGCGCGCCGCCGGACGAGATGCCGGCGAAGATGCCTTCCTCGCGCGCGAGCCGGCGGGTGGTCTCCTCCGCATTCAACTGGCTCACATAGATCATGTGGTCGACGCGGTGGTAGTCGCAGATTTTCGGCACATACTCATCCGGCCACTTGCGGATGCCGGGAATCTGCGAGCCCTCGGTGGGCTGCACGCCGACGATCTGGATGGCGGGGTTCTGTTCCTTGAGGTAGCGCGAGCAACCCATGATGGTGCCGGTGGTGCCCATGCTGGAGACGAAGTGGGTGATCGTGCCCTGCGTGTCGCGCCAGATCTCGGGTCCAGTGGTGCGGTAGTGCGCCGCGGGATTGTCGGGGTTGGAGAATTGGTCGAGGATCTTGCCGATGCCCTGCTTCTCCATCGAGACGGCCAGGTCGCGCGCGCCTTCCATGCCGGCTTCCTTGCTCACCAGCTGCAGTTCGGCGCCGAAGGCGCGCATGGTCTGGCGCCGTTCGATCGACAGGTGCTCGGGCATGATGAGGATCATTTTGTAGCCGCGCATCGCCGCGGCCATCGCCAGCGCGATGCCGGTGTTGCCGCTGGTCGCCTCAATCAGCGTGTCGCCCGGCTTGATTTCGCCGCGCGCCTGGGCAGCGTCGATCATCGACAGCGCGGGGCGATCCTTCACCGAACCGGCCGGGTTGTTGCCTTCGAGCTTGACGAGAATGGTGTTGCTGGTCGCGCCCGGCATGCGCTTCAGGCGCACCAGCGGCGTGTTGCCGACGCAGTCTTCGATGGTCTTGTAGATGCTCATGCCTTCAGCAGATGTTCGATGTAGCGCGTGGTGCCTTCTTCCACGCTGTAGAAGGGCGCATCATACCCCGCCCCGCGAAGCGCGGAGATATCGGCCTCGGTGTAGCTCTGGTACTTGCCCTTGAGCGCTTCGGGAAACGCGATGTAGCTGACGAGGCCCTGGGCCTGCATGTGCTCCAGCGTCAGCCCAGGCAGGCCCTCCGCCGCGCGGCACGCGTTCACCGCCGCCACCGCGACATCGTTGAAGCTCTGGCAGCGCCCGGTGCCGACGTTGAAGATGCCGGACACGTCGCGGTGGTCGAGGAACCACATGTTGACCCGCACCACGTCCTCGATCGAAACGAAATCGCGCCGCTGCTCGCCGTTGGGGTAGCCGTCGCAGCCTTCGAACAGCTTCACCTTGCCGTCGGCGCGGTACTGGTTGAAGAAGTGGAAGGCCACCGAGGCCATGCGTCCCTTGTGCTGCTCGCGCGGGCCATAGACGTTGAAATAGCGGAAGCCGGCGATCTGCGCGGTGCGCTCGCTCCACAGGCGGCGCACGCTCTGGTCGAACAGGAACTTGGAATAGCCGTAGACGTTGAGCGGCGATTCGAACTCGCGCGACTCGGAGAACACCCGCCCGGCGCCGTAGACGCTCGCCGACGAGGCGTAGAGGAACTGCGCGCCCTCGTCCTGGCAGAACTTGAGCAGCGCGCTGGAATAGCGATAGTTGTTCTCCATCATGTAGCGGCCGTCGGTCTCCATGGTGTCGGAACACGCGCCCTCGTGGAATATGGCTGCCACGCTGCCGTCGAGCACGCCCTCCTCGATCAGGTCGAGGAATTCGGCCTTGTCGAAATAGTCGGCGATCTCGCAATCGGTCAGGTTCCTGAACTTGTCGGCCTTGGTCAGGTTGTCGACCGCGATGATATTGGTCTCGCCGCGCGCGTTGAGTGCCTTGACGATGTTGGCGCCGATGAATCCGGCGGCGCCGGTGACGACGGTGTACTGACTCATGCCTCTTCTCCAAAAACTTCGTCTGCGGTCGCGACTGCGGTGCCGAACTTGCCGACCACGATGCCCGCCGCGCGGTTGGCCAGGCGCACGGCCTCCACGCCGCTCCCGCCGGCCGCCAGCGCCACGGCAAAGGCGGCAATCACGGTGTCGCCAGCGCCGGAGACGTCGAACACTTCCTGCGCGCGCGTGGCCTCGTGGTGCGCGCCTTCCGCGTCGAACAGGCTCATCCCCTCTTCGCTGCGCGTCACCAGCAGCGCATCCAGGTGAAAACTCGCGCGCACGGCCGCGGCCTTGTCGGCGAGTTCGGCCTCGGATTTCCAGCTACCGGCCACTTCGCGGAATTCGCTGCGGTTCGGGGTGATCAGGGTGGCGCCGGTGTAGCGCGCCCAGTCGTCGCCCTTGGGGTCGACCAGAATGGGCTTGTTGGCCGCGCGCGCCAGTTCGATCATGCGGGTGACGTGGGTCAGTCCACCCTTGCCGTAGTCCGACAGGATCACCACGTCGCAGTCGGCCAGCAGTTGCGCATAGGCTTCCAGCTTGGCGGCCAGCACCTCGTGGCCCGGCTGGGTCTCGAAGTCGACGCGCAGCAATTGCTGCTGGCGGCCGATGATGCGCAATTTGGTGATCGTTGAAAACGCCGGATCCTCATGCAGATGCACAGTGAACGTCTCGGCATCGAGCAGGGACCGCAGCGCCTGCCCGGCCTCGTCGCGCCCCGCTACCGACAACAGCGTGACCTGCGCACCGAGCGCCGCCGCGTTGCGCGCCACGTTGCCGGCGCCGCCGATGCGGTCCTCGTTGCGCGTGACGTGCACCACCGGCACCGGTGCCTCGGGTGAAATGCGCGAGACGTCGCCGAACCAGTAGCGGTCCAGCATCACATCGCCCACCACCAGGACGCGGGCACGGCGGATGGCGTCACGCAAGGGCATTACTGGCGTCCGATCGGAAGGTAGTCGAATCCCATCTCGCGCATCGCCTGCGGCTCGTAGAGATTGCGGCCGTCAAAAATCAGCGGCGTCTTCAGCAGCGACTTCATGGTGTCGAAATTGGGACTGCGGAAGACTTTCCATTCGGTGACGATCAGCAGCGCGTCGGCCCCCTTCAACGCATCCATCGGGCTGTCGACCAGCAGCAGATCGGCGCGCTCGCCGTAGATGCGGCGGGTCTCCTCCATCGCTGCCGGGTCATAAGCGGACACCGTCGCCCCCATGGCCCACAAGGCCTCGATCATGGTGCGGCTGGGTGCTTCGCGCATGTCGTCGGTGTTGGGCTTGAACGCCAGGCCCCACATGGCGAAGCGCTTGCCTTTCAGGTCGGTGCCGAAGCGCGCGGTCAGCTTGTTGACCAGAATGTGCTTCTGCGCGTCGTTGGCCTCTTCCACCGCGTCGAGCACGCGCAGGGAGATGCCGTTTTCCTGGCCGGTGCGGCGCAGCGCCTGCACGTCCTTGGGAAAGCACGAGCCACCGTAGCCGCAGCCGGCATACAGGAAATGGTAGCCGATGCGCGGGTCGGAACCGATGCCGTGTCGCACCTGCTCGATGTCGGCGCCGAGTTTCTCGGCCAGCACCGCAAGTTCGTTCATGAAGGAAATGCGCGTCGCGAGCATCGCGTTGGCTGCGTACTTGGTGAGTTCGGCGCTTTTCACGTCCATCACCGTCAGGCGGTCGTGGTTGCGCTGGAACGGCGCATAGAGCTGACGCAGCAAGGCCGTGGCGCGCTCGCTGTCGGTGCCGATCACGATGCGGTCGGGCTTCATGAAGTCGTCCACCGCCGCGCCCTCTTTGAGGAACTCGGGGTTCGACGCGACGTTGAATTCGATTGCCGCGCCGCGCTTCGCCAGCTCTTCCTGCAGGGCGGCTTTCACCTTGTCCGCAGTGCCGACCGGCACGGTGGACTTGTCGACCACCAGCTTGTAGTCGGCCATGTGACGGCCGATGTTGCGCGCCGCGGCCACCACATATTGCAGGTCGGCCGAGCCGTCCTCGTCCGGCGGCGTGCCGACGGCGATGAACTGGATCTGGCCGAATTTCACCGACTCTTCGATGTCAGTGGTGAAGGACAGCCGGCCCGCGGCGACGTTGCGCTTCACCATGTCTTCCAGCCCCGGCTCGTAGATCGGGATGCCGCCGGATTTCAGGATCTCGATTTTTGTCGGGTCGACGTCGAGGCACAGTACTTCGTTGCCGACCTCGGCGAGGCAGGTCCCGGTCACGAGGCCCACATACCCCGTCCCAATCACGGTGATTTTCACTGCGTCATCTCCCTAGGCATCTTGAATTTCAATTTGAATCTGTTTGAGGGCGGCCAGCGGATCGGCTGCGGCCGTGATGGGGCGCCCGATCACCAGGTCGGTCGCGCCGGCTTGCAGGGCTTCCGCCGGCGTCATTACGCGGCGCTGATCGCCCGCGTCGGCGCCGGCGGGCCGGATGCCCGGCGTCACCAGGCGAAAATCGGAGCCGAGATCGGCGCGCAGCATGGGCGCTTCCTGCGCCGAGCAGACGACGCCATCGAGCCGGCAGCCCTGCGCCAGTCGCGCCAGCCGCAGCACCTGATCAGCAGGCGCGCCGGAAACCCCTACTTCGCCCAGATCCTCGGCGCTCATGCTGGTCAGCACGGTCACCGCGATCAGCAAAGGACGTTGCGGAAGTCCCGCCAACGCCTCGTGTGCCGCCGCCATCATGCGGCGCCCACCCGACGCGTGGACGTTCAGCATCCACACACCCAGGCCCGCCGCAGCACGGCAGGCCGCCGCCACGGTATTGGGGATGTCATGAAACTTCAGATCGAGGAAGACCTCGAAACCGCTCGCCACCAGCGCGCGCACCAGTTCCGGCCCCGCCGCGGTGAACAGTTCCTTGCCAACCTTGAGCCGGCACAGCGACGGATCGAGTTGCTCCACCAGCGCCAGCGCCGACGCCGCATCGGCAAAATCCAGCGCCACGATAATCTTTGTCGAATTCACCATGTGCATCGAGTCATGTAGCGTTGCCTCAGCCTTCGCTCTCGCGTCGCTCGGGATCGAAGCTGTCCCAGCGCCCGCACGCCGGACAGCGCCAGAAGAACTGCTTGGCCTTGAAGCCGCAGCTGCCGCACTGGTAGCGCATCATGCGCTGGCTGTGCGACGCCACCAGATTCTTCTCCACCTGCAACAGTTCGCGTGCATCCGGTTCGGCGTTCACGAGCTCGGCCTCGAGCAGGCGGTCCAGCGTGCGCAGGCTGGGATTGCGGCGCAATTCCTCGCGCGCGAGCTGGCTGGCTGCTGCTGCGCCCTCGGCTTCGGATACCGCGAGATACAACGCATTGAACACGTCCGGCGAAGGCTGCCGGGCATACAGCGCGCGCAGCCACTGGACGCCCTCCACCATCCGCCCCAGTTGGCGATAGCTGCCAAGCACCCGATCGACCACCAGCGCCATGTGTGACGCGCTCTGCGTTTCGACCAGGCGCCAGTCGGCAATGGCTGCCTCGTGTCGTCCCGCTGCTGCGTCGAGATCGCCCGCCATCAGGTTGGCGCGCACCGACTGGCGGTTACTCGACAACGCCTGTTGAAGACGGGCTGAAGCGGCGTCAGGATTGCCCTTGGCGGCTTCCAGCAGAGCAAGTTCGCAATGGAAGTGGGCGATGTCGGCATTGAGCGGCTTGCTGGTGTCTTTTTCGAGCACGTGCGCCGCGTCGATGGCTTTTTGCCAGTCCTTTTCCTGCACGTAGATTTCCAGCAGGTAGGTCCGCGCCAATCCGTGTTGCGGCGTTTCCAGCAGCTTGCTGAATACCTGCTCGGCGCGGTCAAGCAGGCCGGCCTTCAGGTAGTCCTGCCCCAGTTCGCTCATGGCGCGCAGGCGCTGGTCCTCGACCAGCCCCTCGCGTTCCAGCAGATTCTCGTGCATGCGGATGGCGCGATCGAGTTCGCCCCTGCGGCGGAACAACCCGCCCAGCGCAAAGTGCAGGTCAATGGTTTCGGGTTCGAGCTTGACGACTTCCAGAAAGGCTTCGATGGCCTTGTCGGGCTGCTCGTTGAGCAGGAAATTCAGTCCGCGGAAATACGAGTTGGGCAACGCACGCGATTCGGTCACGACCTGGCGAATGTCGACCCGCGCGGCCAGCCAGCCGAGCGCAAAAAAAAGGGGAAATACCAGCAACCACCAGAATTCAAATTCCATGATGCGTCACGGCGGAGGGGGCGGCCTGCGTAATCGTGTCCAGCTCGCCCGCCTGTGGCCTGCGTGCGGCTTCGCGCCGCATCCGGAACAAGGTGGGCAACAGGGCGAGCACGCCAATCAGCGAGCCCAACAAGAATGCCAGCCCCAGCATGACAATCAGCGGCGCCTGCCACACATAGCCCAGATAGGAGTAAAACGTGACGCTGTGACTGTTTTTCAGAGCAAAGCCCAGAACCAGCAGGAACACCAGCAGTTTCGCCGCCAGCCCCAGATAACGTGTGAGATTATTCATGAAAAGTCGCGTGTAGTTGGACTCCATTCTACCTTTGCAGGCTGGCTTCAAAAAGCGCGCCAGCAAAAGAAAACGGCGCCTATTGCGCCGTTTTCTTTATATCAGTTCCACGCTCAAAGCGAAAAATCCACCCGGTCGCGCAACTCCTTGCCCGCCTTGAAGTGCGGCACGTACTTCGCCGGCACCTGCACGCGTTCGCCCGACTTGGGATTGCGCCCGAGGCGGGCAGGGCGGAAGCTCAGACTGAAGCTGCCGAAACCGCGGATTTCGATACGTTCCCCACGCGACAGGTTTTTCGCCAGCGCGTCGAGGATCGTTTTCACCGCCATCTCGATATCCGCAACCGAAAATTGCGAATGCCGCGCCGCCAGTTGAGCAATCAGCTCGGACTTGGTCATGGATTACTCGGCGTTCTTGTTGTCGAGCTTGGCTTTCAGGAGCGCACCGAGGTTGGTCGAGCCGCTGGCTGCCGCCGCGGATTCCGCCGAGAATTTCTTCATTGCGGCATCCTGCTCGGTCATGTCCTTGGCCTTGATCGACAGGTTGATCACGCGGTTCTTGCGATCGACGTTGATGATCATGGCTTCGATTTCGTCGCCTTCCTTGTAGTGGCTGCGCATGTCTTCGACCCGGTCGCGCGAGACTTCGGATGCGCGCAGGTAACCTTCCATGTCGCTGTCCAGCTGCACGGTGGCGCCCTTGGGTTCCACGGTCTTGATCGTGCCCTTGACGATGCTGCCCTTCTCGTGGCCCGATGCGTAGCTGGTCAGCGGATCGCCTTCAAGCTGCTTGATGCCGAGCGAGATGCGCTCGCGCTCGAGGTCGATGCCCAGCACCACGGCCTCCACGTCCTGGCCCTTGCGGAAGTTGCGCACGGCCTCTTCGCCGGGAACGTTCCACGAAAGGTCGGACAGGTGAACCAGGCCGTCGATGCCGCCCGGCAGGCCGATGAACACGCCGAAGTCGGTGATCGACTTGATCGCGCCGCTGACCTTGTCGCCCTTCTTGTGGTTCATCGAGAAATCTTCCC
>JAJXTE010000120.1 GCA_021784115.1 Pseudomonadota bacterium
AAGCCGCAACACCGCTACGGGGCGGTGGAAGTGGCTCTCAGGCACTCCACGCTGGATCTGAACGACACGGCGGTTGCCGGCGGAATCGAGCGCGACTGGACACTGGGGCTCAACTGGTATGTGAACCCGTCTGTCCGGCTGATGACGAATGCGGTCTGGGTGAACAGTTCACGACGCGGCGTGGGGGACGATCCACGCATCCTGCAGGCCCGGGTGCAATACAACTTCTAAACCGCATAGTCCCCAACATGAACGGGACGGGTGTCGATCGGCGTGGCGTTGATGCTGGCCATTTCCGTTGGGCGGAAATCTTTTTAGGTTCTGCAGTCTCGCGTAACCTGGACCTCGAGCGTCGGCTTGAGCCGATGTCCGGCCACGCCAAACGTGGCGCTACGCCGTCGCCTTCTCGGCCGCGCGCTTTTGGACGAGGCCACTCCTTTAAATTTGGCCGGCTTATGTATATCCGCTTTCGACCATGAAAAGTTGGTCACTTGACTCTGCTAGCACTCTGCTCCCGGCCGAGGGGGCCGTCAGGACGAGCCAGCGCCTGATCGAGAGTCGGAACAAGCACGAAAAAGGAATTTGCCGAAATTAAGTTGCAGAATCGGAGCGGAGATCGATCTTAAGCAAAAAGGCCTTTGCCTAAGTTATTGATTCTTTGGAAGCGGAGTTAGCAGGTTGCTCTGGTTCCTACAACTGACTCGATGGGAATCCGAAGTGACGCCCCACCTCACAAACGAAACAGCCGGCATGGGTCTAGAAGCTGAAGTCATGTCGGCCCGTCGTCTACATTGTTCAATGTGCTTGGCGGCCTGGTTTTTTCTTGCATTCTGCTTAGGTTGGACCATCAACTTGCAAACGGAGACGACAGCTAAACGACGAGATCAGAAACCAGATTTTGGCTCTGCTGGATCAGCACCGGATCATGACGATTGCCACGTTGCGGCCCGATGGTTGGCCGCAGGCGACGACCGTCGGCTACATCAACGAAGGTCCGCCCTCTACTTCCTCTGCGGCTTGGGCAGCCAGAAGGCGGCGAATCTGGCGCGGGATGATCGGGTGTCGCTGACCATCGATCATGTCACGCCGGACCTGATGGCGATCACCGGTCTGTCCATGGCCGCCCACGCGCAAGCTGTCGTCGATCCGGCCGAAGCGAACAAGGTCCTGCGCATGCTCCCGCTCAAGGATCCGGAAAAGATCGCGGTGCCGATGCCGTCACCGGAGGATGTCCGAATATTCCGCGTGACGCCGACGGTCATTTCCGTGCTTGGCTACTCCAAAGACTTCGGACACACGGAACTCGTCACCTGCTGAGCGCGTTTTCCGGGACGAGGGCTGGGCTGAAGGCTACGGATCGGCAATGGGGGTCGCGCGGAACCGGCGCCACGGCTGCGCCGGGGCATTCCGGTCCCCCTTTCGGAACCGTGGCCATCCCTGAACGGCCTTCAGATGTTATACATTGCCAATCAATGCCATCAACCGCGCATACGTTTCCCCTCCATGGCCCAGGCTTGCGCGGCGCAAGACGGCCTCGCGTCGCGATCGTAGGCCGCGCCGGCAGCGGCAAGCACAGCATCTTCCGCGCGGCCGCCAGCACCTCGACGCGCCACGAGCGCCTGGCCGGCATCGGCGCCGCGTACGAGGAATGCCTGGTCGAGGTCGGCATCGACCAGATTTCCCTGGTGGCGTTGCCCGCCATCGACGGTCTTCACCATCTGGACGCAGACGCGTGCGTGACGCTGAAGTATCTGCTGTGGGGTGACCGCTGGCCGGCAATCGCCCGGCACGAGCCGCACCTGCCTGCGAGCGCGTTCGATGCCCCCGACGTGCTGCTGGTGGTGCTCGACGCCACGGCGCTGGAGCACGACCTCGAACTCGCGCTGGAGCTGATGCAGCTGGCCAGGCCGATGGTATTTGCGCTCAACCGCATGGACGAGGCGCGTGCCAGGCGGCGGTTCATCAATGTGCGCGCGCTGTCGGACAAACTGGGGGCCCCCGTGCTGCCGACCGTGGCGCACATGGGCATCGGTCTGGCCGACCTGTTCACCGCCGTGGTGCGCACTGCACGCGAGGCCAGGCATGCGCACGCGCTGCCGCCAGCCCGTTCACCCAGCCCACACATCGAGGCGCAATTGCAGGCCATCGCCGACATCGCCCGGCAGCCGGAGGTGGCGGAGGCGTTCGCGGTGCCCGAGACCCTGCTGACCCAGCAACTCGCGGAGAACGACGGTTACTTCGCGCAGGAATTGCAGGCGCATTTTCCCGGCCGGTACGCTGCGATGCTCGCCGCGCGCGCCATCGCGGGCGCGGCCTTGCCGCGCCCGCTGGCCGAGGAAATCCACGCCGACCGGCATCACCGTGCCGCCGTGATGTACGAAGCGGTGACCCGGCCCGGCCAGGCAGGCGCACCACCGCGCTGGCAAGTCTGGGCAGACGACATCTTCCTGCATCCACGCTGGGGCTTCGTCGGCACGCTGGCGGTCTTCGCGCTCGTGCTGTCATTCGTGTTCGAGGTGAGCGCCCTTCTCGACGGGCTCACCGTCGCGCGACTGATCGCGTGGGCCGAGCCGTGGCAGCCGACCGACCTCATGGGCGTGCTCGCGCGCGCCGTGCTGGACGGTTTCATCGGCCTCGCGGGCATCGTCATCCCCTACATGATCCCGCTGGTGCTGCTGCTGGTGTGGCTGGAGGAGTCCGGCATCATGCACCGCGTGGCCTTCGTGGTGGACCAGGGCTTCCATCGCCTGGGCCTGCACGGCGGCGTCGCCCTGCCCTTCCTGATGGGGCTGGGCTGCAACGTGCCGGCGCTGGCCGCCACCGCCGCGGTCACCCACGGCCGCGACCGCACGGTGGCCTCGCTCCTGATCACCTTCCTGCCGTGTTCGGCGCGATCGGCCATCATTCTCGCGGTGGGCGGCAAGTACCTCGGCGGCTTCGGCGTATTCGCGCTCTTCATGCTCGCACCCATTGTCGTCAGCCTGGTCGGCAAGCTGTTGAAGCGCCGCTATCCGGAAACCACGCCCGGCATGATCCAGGAGATTCCAGCCTACGCGGTGCCCACCCTGCACGCCTTGCTATCCAACACCTGGGAGCGCAGCCGCGACATCGTCACCATCGTGTTGCCGCTGCTGGTGGCCGGCAGCGTGGTGCTGGCGCTCCTGAGCCATTACGGGGCGGACGCCTGGATCAACCTCGCGCTCACGCCGGTGACAGTGTGGTGGCTGGGACTGCCGGTGGCACTCGGGGTGCCCATCCTGTTCGGGGTGCTGCGCAAGGAACTGTCCCTGCTGATGGTGTTCCAGGCGCTCGGCACGCAGGACCTGGGCAGCGTGCTCGACACGACGCAAATCGCCACCTTCCTGGTCTTCCTGACCTTTTACGTGCCCTGCGTGTCCACCTTCGCCATGATGCTGAAGCTGCTCGGCCGCCGCGACGCGCTTTATTCGGTGGTGCTCTCCATTGGCGTGGCGCTCGCAGTGGCAGCGGTGGTGCGCTGGCCGCTGGCGTTGGCAAAGTGGGCGTCGTAGTGGATCGGTGACCCGCGCCGTCCCATCCGCCGCCGGCTCTCCCCTCCGCGCCGATGTTCTTTCCCGGTTCCAGTTCCACTGCCTTGCGCGCGTCCGGATGGCCTCGCCCTCGGCCAGTTCGAGCAGGGCCGGCTCGCTAAGCTTTTTTGTACTCGCGTGATGCCAGCGTGTTCATCCAGAAGAATCGAGAAAGCAGGCGCAACCTTATGATTTTTTTGAATCCAGCCATGTTGCAGGGCCTCCCGGAAAGCCTGCCAGACTGGCGCGTCACGAATGAAAGACCCACCCGGTGCCACAACTGCTATGTTGAACTGGGAGGTGTCCCGCCATGAAAAATGGAAATCCCGTCATCAAATCTGTATGGGCGGCGCTCGAACGTGAGCCGCTCATCAACCTGCATCGCTTCCCCATCCAGCTCGACATGTCCGACGATGGCGCGCTGCTTCTGGAAGGCGACGTGGGAAGCGTCGCCGCAAAGAAACGGGCGCTCGAAATCGCGGGGGCGATGCCCGACGTGCGCGGAGTGGTCGACCGGCTGCATGTGGCACCCGCCGAGCCCAAGGGCGACGGCGCGATTCTCGATACCCTCAAGACCTTGTTGCTCGATGCGCGTGAACTGAAGAACTGCACATTGCGCATCATGAAAAAGGGGCAGACGCTTACCGTGCACGAGGCCGGTGGCGAGGATGCCAGCGGCGACATCCAGGCTTCGGTGACGGATGGCGTGGTGACGCTGGATGGCTGGGTCATCAGCCTGTCGCACAAACGCATGGCGGGTGTGCTGGCGTGGTGGGTCCCGGGCTGCCGCGACGTCGTGGACGCCCTGGAGGTGCTGCCGCCGGAAGAAGACAACGACGACGAGGTCAGCGATGCGCTGTCGCTGGTGCTGGAAATGGACCCCATGATCGCCCATCCTGACCAGATCCGGATCCACACCCGCCATTACGTGGTTACCCTGGACGGTCTGGTCGGCACGGAAACGGAAAAAAGCCGGGCCGAGCAGGATGCCTGGTACCTGTTCGCCGTGGAGAAGGTGATCAACCGCCTTGCCGTGAGCCGTTAGGCACGGAGCGCAGGCAGCCGCGCCCTGCCCGCTGCTCACATCGCCCCGGTGATGTTCCCGCAGGAAACGTAAACCTGGGCCTCTGCCGCGCTCTTGTGGATGTTGATCGCCGTCTTGTCTTTCACGATGGCGTCCAGCGACGCGGGGACCACGGTGACGGATTTGCCATCCTTGACGGCTCCCAGCTTCCATTTCGGCGCCTTGTCCAGGTTGTCGCAGGTTCCCAGGTGAATATGCGCGGGTTGCGCGACGCCCTTGGGCGCATTGGAAAGTTCTATGGCCACCCGGGTTTTGTCCCCCTCGGGGGTCAGGGTTGCCGTGCCGGTTTGCCCCGAATTGTTCTGGGCCTCAAGCTTGACCGTCACGGCGTCGGGGGCGGCCAGCGCGGGGTGGGCAAACAGCCCGGAAAACAGCAGCATCACGACCAGTTTGCCCATCACTCTTCCCTTCCGAAAGCCAGCAAGGTCCGCTTTATAGCACCGGGCATCCAAAAGACAAGGCGATGGATGCGCCCCTAGTTGCGCTTGTGGCTCAACCAAAAATCTCTTTATGGGGCCGCCCACGAGTCCACTGCCCGTTTGGATAATCCCGAGAAATTTGCTCAAGTATTGCCTAGACTGAGAGGTGTCTTTAGCTTGTACAGGAGACTGCCATGTCCACTCGTCCCCTCCACGACACCCCCATGCTCGACCAGCTCGAGAGCGGCCCTTGGCCCAGCTTCGTCACCGGCCTCAAGCGCCTGGCCAGGGACAACGACATGATGGTGGATCTGATCGGTCAGCTGGAAACCTCCTACGAAACCCGCAAGGGTTTCTGGAAAGGCGGCACGGTTGGCGTGTTCGGCTACGGCGGCGGGATCATCCCGCGCTTTACCGAACTGAAGGACGAAGCCGGGAAGCCGCTGTTCCCCGAGGCCGC
>JAJXTE010000023.1 GCA_021784115.1 Pseudomonadota bacterium
TGCGGCAAGGATCATGCGTTTTCCCGGATCAAGGATAGCGATAAAAACTCAAACACGAGTGGATGGTCCGAAGCGCGCCTTCGAACGTTGCGCGCTACCTCGTATGGGCGCGCAGGCTGAAGACCCGTCAAATGGAGCGTCGTTCCATCCGTCTGAAATCACGCGTGATCAGAGCGCCCAGGAGGATTGCCCGATCGCTGCCTGAGTGGCGTGAGGATGTCTGCCAGGCCGTTGTGATCGATTTCCTGCATCAGGGCCAGCAAGCGGCCAATTTCACCCGCAGGGAATCCGCTGCGCGCGAACCAGTTGAGGTAATTGCCAGGCAGGTCCGCGATGATTCGGCCCTTGTGCATGCCAAATGGCATCTCCCGGGTGACGAGCAATTCCAGGTCCCTTGGGCTCATGTCACCCACTGCCTCAACGCTGGGATCAGGTCTTGCATGAACGTATGGCATTGCAGGACCTGCCCCTGAACGCGCTGCAGGTGTTCGGCACGTTCAGCGTGAGGCCTACTTGCTGCAGGTGCCTTGCTTGGCCAGATCAAGGCTCGCGATCGCCTGTTTCGCTTCGTTCTCGTTCACGACTTCCAGATTGGCGCCCCCGACAAATACGCCGAGTTTGATGTACTGGCGGATGTAGTAATTCTGCCCGGCCGCGGTTTTGATCGCGAGGTCGTTGGGGGAGAATTCGGATTCGGTAGAGAGCGTGTGTTCCTGGTTGCCTTTGACTTCCTCGTAGAAGAAGACATCCGGCGCGGATTCGCCCAGGCATTTGCCGTCTAACCAGAGGTCTTTCTTGAGCGCCTTGCCGACGAAGCTGTCGCGATAGACATACAGCCCCGCGTTGCCTGCCGAAGGCGGATTGAATTGCTTGGCCTGGATCGAGGCTTCCTTGCTTTCCATCGGTACCGAAGCACATCCCGAAACCAGGATGGCGGACAGTGCTGCAGTGGCAATATATTGATTCATTTGTTGACTCCCCCTTTGTTTATGGATGAATGCTCTCAAGGTATGCGGTGCGCCCGGCTTAGCGTGGCGGGCGGGGCATGGCATGCCGCTGCGAGCCAGCGGATTATAAGGGGCGTGCGGAAAATGCGGGGTGAGGTGCTGCCCTTTGCGGCAGGATCTGATCCCGGGATCGTTCGCCCGTTATCCTCGTTTTGCCAATTGATGTGTCGCGCCCAGAACCGCGCCGATCGTCACCAGCACGACGCCGGCAATGGTCACGGCATCGAGGGATTCCCTCAACAACGGCACGGCCGCCACGGCCGAGATGCCCGGAACCATGGCCAGCATGAGGGTTGCCCGCTGCGGCCCGATGTTGTGGATGGCGTAGGCGAAGAGCAGGCCGGCAATCGAGGCAGCCAGGATGCCTTGGTAAACGCCTTGCAACAGAATGAAGGACAGGGAAACGGTGGCGATGGCCTTGGGCAGGAACAGGAGGTAAACAGGCGTGTAGCAAGCCATTGAAATCACGGCGATGCCGATCGTCGCGTCGAGGGGCGAGACCTGCCAATGCTTGAGCAACAAACCAAAGCAGGCATAGCAGGTTGCGGCGAGGAGAAAGAACACATCCCCCACCCATTGATGGGCGGGCGCCCCGGAAAGCTGACCGAAGCTGTGGAGGCCGATCAGGACGATGCCCAAACCTGCGACCAGCAGGGCGAACTCAGTCCGGATTCCAGGGCGGTGCCCGAGTACGAGCCAGGCGATCAATGCGCTCGCAAAGGGAATGCCGCCATTGACCAGGGTGCCCGCATGGGCCGCCGGCGCAAGGGAAAAGCCCGAGTAGACCAGTAAGCCGTAACTCAAGCCGCCAAACGCGGCCAGCACGGCAAGTCGCTGCCACCTGAGGCGGTGCCATCGGGCCAACACAAACGGAAGGCACACGATTCCCGAGAAGACAAAACGTATGGCTGCCATGTCATAGGGCGTAAGCGGGCTGCGCCCGCCCAGTCGGGAAACGATGTTGAACCCGGACCAGACCACGACGACCGTCGCCGCAGCCGCGAAGCCTTTGAGCAGATGGACCGGGACAGGGACGGCTTCATCTGTCATGTGGTGAGCGTCTGGGACAAGCGGTGTCGGTTACGATACCACTGACAGTGCGGTCGAGCGTGTCGTGAACCCGAAGGACACGGGTACAGCGTCGTTCCGACGAGCGGCTTCAACGAAGCAAAAGAATCCGCTTCGGCGTGTTGCGGGGCAAGGCGTCGCGGGCGGGCGCGAACGCCGCAGGAATCAGGCAATTCAAAGAGGCAGGATCGCCCGCCGCTTTACAGCACGGCGTCAAATCCCTCGAATTGCGGCGGGCCCAGATAAATACCCTTGGAGGCGCCTGCATTGGCATGGGCCTGGCGGAAGGCTTCGGATCTGGTCCAGTCTTCGAAAGCAGCCCTCGACTCCCAGATCGAATGCGACGCGAAGAGCGTGAATTCGTCGGTGCCGGCCCCCTGCAGCAGATTGAAGGCCTTGAATCCCGGCACCTGATCGAGATGGGTCTCGCGGTTGCGCCATATCGCAATGAATTCCGCCTCTTTACCCGGTGCAATCTTGAATCGGTTCATTGCTACAAACATCGTGGAATCCTTTCGCAAACTGTGATGCCCGTCAGGACAGGGTCAATCTATGCATTTCCATGCACTTATCCCGCATGGTGCGACAGAGCGTACGGTAAAACGTTTCATTGGCGTTGAAGGGGTCCGCCTCACATTGTTTTCGGCATTCGAAATTGCCGGACTCAATCGAGCTTGGCCCCTTTGCTTTTGCGGCGGTGAATTTGTGAGGTGTCGACAGTTTTTACAAAGTCGCCCCAGAAAGAAGGAAGCCGGAGTTTTTTAATATAAAAAACATTGGCTTATGGTTTGCGCATGGAAATTGCTTGTCATCGGGTGTCTCGGGTGTGGTTTCACCGCTGCCATTGCCCTCAACCAAAAAACGATTAATTCAGCGGGAAGATTGAAATTCTAAAGGGAGAAACTGACATGGCTTTCCATCAATTGTTTGCGCACGTGTTCAGAGCGGATTCAAAAACGACTCTACGTGCGGTGGCGTTCTGTTTTGGGTTGCTTGGCGTGGCAAATTCAAGTTCGGCGACGATCCTGATTGCCACTGACGCATCCTGGAAGGTGACGGCGTCCTCTCCCGCTACAGGCGACTGGAACAGTAGCGCAACCTTCGATGCTTCTGCATGGCAGTCGGCCACTGTGCTCTATAACGTTCCAGGCTACGTGGCCAAGGGTATCTGGAGTTCGGGGGGGCAATACTCCACCATCGAGACGCAGATGTGGGCCAGGGGGATCTTCAATCTTGCCGTTCTTCCGTTAGATGCGTTCGTCAACAACGGTTTCGACGACGACGGCGACGTGTTCGTCAATGGCGTTCAAGTGGTCAGCGACCACAACGGTTTCGCCAATAACTCGTTCGCGGACATTACGCCGTATTTGGTGGTCGGCAATAACGTGATCGCATTCAATGTGTCGGACAATTACCGTGTGTGGGGATACAACCACTCGGCCTGGGCACAGGTCGACGCAAGATTCGCAGCGGTTCCGGAACCCATGTCGCTCGCACTGGTTGGATTGGGGCTCGGCGCGATGACGTTGACGCGGCGGCGCGCAAAAGCGTAGATCGGAATCGGTCGGCGCCGCACCGCAGGGCCGGATGATTCCGGCCCTGCGTTTTTATGTGGCGAGAAACAGAAGAACAGACGTGTTCCCGGCTTAGGTCTTGTCCTTGACCGTCGTGGTCGTCCCGTTCGACTTGACTGACGCAATGCCGGCATCGCGGGAATCGGCGGACGCGTACATCTGACTCGTACCGATGACCTGATGATTGGCCGCCTTCAGGTTGAAGTAGTGCTTGCCGTTTGCGGCAAGCTTCTTCTCGTAGCGCTCATCTGCCCCGCAATTGCTCTGCACCGAGCCAATGCCGTTCTCGGCCGAGCCCTTTGCGTGATAGAGCTCGCTGGTGAGCAGGGTCTCCGCGTTGTCAGCCTTGAGAACGAAGCGGAATTGACCATCTGAACTCTTGCTCAATTCGAACCAGCCTGCCATGTCTCTTTCTCCTTTGTGGTTGTGGTAGATGACGCCCAATGCGTCGGGTGATGACAACGCGGCGCCTGCCGCCGAAGCAGGGAGCCGGGCCCGGTGTTACGCCTTCCGGAAGATGCCGAGCTTGCCCAGGATGAAGATCAGCAGCACTGCACCGCCGAACGCGACGATGAAGCGCGCGATGCCGCCCATGGCCGCGAAGCCCAGCAGTCCGGCGATCCAGTAGCCGAGCATCGAGCCCACCACGCCGACCGCCACGTTGGCGATCCAGCCCATCTGGGCGTTGGTCTTCATGACGATGCTCGCCAGCCAGCCGACGATGCCGCCAATGATCAACGAGATGATCCAGCTCATGTTGTTCCTCCCTTGATGAATGAAACTTCGGGTGCGCGCATTTCGCGGGGTCAACGCATGGCCTTGCCGGCCATCTGCATGATGTCGTCGAGGGGATTGCCGTCACCGTTCAGGTCGAGCATCGAGGCGAGTCCCGAGGCCCCGCCGCCAGCAGGCTGAGCGCCATGGCCACCGAGCAGTCCGCCCAGTAGGCCGCCGAGTCCGCCGAACCCTCCACCCTCCGGGGAGGCCTGCGCCGCGGCGCCAGCGCCGCTCTGTTTCGCCATGTAGCCCGTAACCAGCATCGCCAGCATCGGCAGCATCTTCTTGAGAAGGGAGGGATCGAGCCCTGACTGCGAAGCCGCGTTCTGCGCAACCGCGCGGCTGACGTCCTTGGAGCCGAAGATCTGTCCGAGCACGTTGTTGCCCTGGTTCACGTCCGTCGGCTGCGGCGCCAGCACGTTGTCGAGCAGGCCGCCGCCGCCGAGTTGCCCGAGCAGGCCACCCAGCCCCTCGAGACCCGTGGGCTGCGACTGCGCCTGCTTCTTGAATCCACCGAGGATCGCCGGGATGAGCGCCTCGGCCCCGCTCGCCGCCTGGGTCTCGCTCACCCCCAGTTCGCGTGCCATGGACTGGAGTCCGCCCATCTGGGCGAGGATGTCGGTGATTTGCATGTGTTTGCTCCTTGAGGTGGGGACGCGCAGCCAGTTTAGTTTAGTCCAGCAGTTCCTTGGGCACATTGCCGCCGTTTGCGGCGATTTGCGCGAGCACGGTCTTGTGCAGCCACATGTTCATCTTCGCCGAGTCGCCCATCAGATCGGCCGGGCATCCCAGTTCCGTCGCCAGTTCCTTGCGTGCCGCAAGGCTGCTGTCGATATCGAGAAGTTTCAGCAAGTCGACGATGGAGGTCCGCCAGTTCAGCTTCTGCGGGTTCGCTGCTGCGCGTTGCTCCAGTTGCGCGACGACATCGACGAGCGCAACCGGCTTCGGCGGCGGCGGCGCAGCGGGGACTGCGCCTGGGGCTGCCGGTGCGGCGGTGGGCGCCGGGGCGGCCTCCGCCTTGTCGGTTCCGATGCCGAGCTTCGCGAGGATCTTGCTGAAGAATCCCATGGTTCTCTCCTTTGCGGGTTGGTGGGGCGGCATGACCCTGCAGGATTGCATGGCCGGGCCGCCTCCGTTCGTGAATATATTCACTGTAGCAAAGATAAATTTGATGTTTCGCCGACTGGCACATTTGGGCCGGGTCAAGCATTGACACAAGCCCGCTGGCGGCCAGACCACCCCGCAGCCCCCGTGCTACCATCCGCCCCGCCATGCGACTCCCTCAACTCCGACAACGTCTACGCGATCTGGGCGCTGCGCCCTGTCATGAGGGGCGCGTGCTGCGGGCGTGGGTTCAGGGGCGCTCGCTTGACACCAAGCGGCGACGGGCGGAGGACTTCCTGCCGCTGGCGGTGCGCAACGCGCTCCCTGATTTATTCGATGAGCTGAACGCGCTTGCGCGGGTGCATTCCGAGTACCCCGGCGAGGATGGCTCGGCCCGCTTGCTGGTGGAACTGGCCGACGGCCAGACCGTGGAAAGCGTGCTGCTGCCGCGCGACGGCGTGTGCGTGTCGACACAGGTCGGCTGTGCGGTGGGCTGCGTGTTCTGCATGACCGGCCGCGCCGGCCTGCTGCGACAGCTCTCCAGCGCGGAAATCGTCGCCCAGGTGGTGCTGGCGCGCAGCCGCCGCCCGGTGAAGAAGGTTGTGTTCATGGGCATGGGCGAGCCGGCCCACAATCTGGACAACGTGCTGGAGGCCATCGAGCTGCTGGGTGTGGAGGGCGGCATCGGCCACAAGAACGTGGTGTTCTCGACCGTCGGCGACCGGCGCGTGTTCGAGCGCCTGCCGCAGTCCACGGTGAAGCCTGCGCTGGCGCTCTCACTGCACACCACCGATGCCGAGCTGCGCCGCCGTCTGCTGCCGAAGGCGCCCGACATCGCGCCGGCCGAACTGGTCGAGCTGGGCGAGGCCTATGCCCGCCGCACCGGCTACCCGATCCAGTACCAGTGGACGCTGCTCGAGGGCATCAACGACAGCGAGGCCGAGCTGGAAGGCATCGCGCGCCTGTTGGCCGGCAAGTACGCGGTGATGAACCTGATTCCCTACAACAGCGTCGAGGGCGTCGACGGCTTCGATTTCCGCCGCCCGAGCTGGGAGCGCGCCGCCGAGATGGCGCGCCGCCTGCATGGGCGAGGAATCCTGACCAAGCTGCGCCACTCCGCGGGGCAGGATGTCGAGGGCGGCTGCGGACAGTTGCGGGCGCGGGCGCTGGGCAGGGCTGCCGGTTTCTCGCCGGCCGGCTTACCCTGATCTGACCGCGAAGGCGCCGCATAGCTGATCGCCTTCTTTAACGTCTACCCGCAAGGACGAGAAACACGAACGCCATGACTCCGAATATCGTTATCAGGAGCGAAACCGATGCCGATGCGAGCGCGATCACCGAAGTCACCGTCGCCGCGTTCAGGACCCCGGCGGTCAGCAATCACACGGAGCAATACATCATCGCGGCACTGCGCGCCGCCGGGGCGCTCACGCTATCGCTCGTCGCAGAACTGGAGGGCCGTGTGATCGGACATGTTGCCTTCTCGCCCGTGACGATTTCGGATGGCACCCGGAACGGGTGCGGACTTGGACCGGTTTCGGTATTGCCGGCGTACCAGCGGCAAGGCGTTGGCAAAGCCCTGATACGGGAAGGGCTGGCACGGCTGAAATCCATGAATGCGCAAGGCTGTTGTCTCGTGGGACATCCGGACTACTACCGGAAAGTCGGCTTCATCAACATGCCGGCATTAGTTCTTGAGGGCGTGCCGCAGGAGGTCTTCTTCGCACGGTCTTTCGACGGGCATATTCCACAGGGCACCGTCACTTTCCACGACGCATTCAAAGCGGATGGCCGGCAAGCGGGTACAGGCGACGGTTTGCGGCGCGCGTGACCCTCGGCGGGGAAACCAATAGGGGACGACTGGGCCAAAGGGGTCCGCTCAGACACCCTGTCTACCGAGGTTTTGCACGGGCATGGACTATATTGGTAGCTTGCCGTGCAGGCGCAGGCAACGCGCGCATTGGATTGGCACGTCTGATCTGAACAAGGGGGACAGCATGGCGGGCGAAGAACAAGTAAAGGTTTGGGATATCGGGGTTCGGCTGTTTCACTGGACGCTGGTTGTTCTATTTGCGGTTTCCTACCTGAGCGGCGATGACGAGAGCCTGTTGCATATCTACTCGGGCTACGGTGTGGCTGCGCTGATTGTGTTTCGCATCGTGTGGGGGGTTGTCGGAACCCGGTACGCCCGATTCGCCGATTTCGTTCGCGGGCCGAAGGCGACGATGGACTATGTCAGGTCTCTGTTCTCCGGCAAGCCGATCCATTATCTCGGGCACAATCCACTGGGCGGCTGGATGGTCATCGCGCTGTTGCTCTCTCTGGTGGGCACATGCTGGAGCGGGCTTGAGGCATACGCGGTAGAAGGCCATGGCCCGCTTGCCCGGCAGGAGTCCTTCTTCATCCGGTCCGCGCTCGCCCAAGGCGATGAGGATGAAGGCGAAAACGCCCAGGAGAACGGCAAGAAAAACGGCGGTGACGAATTCTGGGAAGAGACGCACGAGGTTCTGGCGAACCTGAGCCTGGTGCTCGTTGCATTGCACATTGCCGGCGTAGCCGTCGGCAGCGTGATGCACCGTGAAAACCTGGTCAAGGCCATGATCAAAGGCTACAAGAACACCCCGAAGCCTTAGCCATGTATTGCGTCTGCGGCAAAGCCGTGGTGGACGCTCGCCGCCAACGTCGGGCTCGGGTCTCGCCTGTTGCCATTCAGGAGACCACCCTCACCCCTTCAACTTGGAAAACGCCGCTGCCATGGCGCCACCCATCGGCGCCGAAGCAGGCGCACGATTCGGTTTGCCGGTCGCGGGCTTGCCCTGACCGCGAGCGGCGCGTTGCTGCTGGCCGGCTTGTGGCTTCGCGCCCGGACTGGTAGCCGTTTTCTCCGTTGCATCGCTCAGTCGCATCGTCAGCGCGATGCGCTTGCGCTTCTCATCCACCGCCAGCACTTTCACCTTCACGATCTGCCCGGCCTTGACCACGGCGTGCGGGTCCTTGACGAAGCTGCTGGACAGCGCGGAGATGTGGACCAACCCATCTTGATGAACGCCGATGTCGACGAACGCACCGAACGCCGCGACGTTGGTGACGACGCCTTCCAGGATCATGTCGGGCTTGAGGTCGGCCAGGGTTTCCACGCCGTCCCGGAAACTCGCGGTGGTGAATTCGGGGCGCGGGTCGCGGCCGGGTTTTTCGAGTTCCCTGAGGATGTCGCTGATGGTGGGGAGGCCGAACTGCTCATTGGCGTACTTGGACGGATTGAGTGACTTCAGCAGGCTGCCGTTGCCGATCACGGCCTTGATGTCCTGCTTGATGTCGGCGAGGATCGCGTGCACCAGCGGATACGATTCGGGGTGGACGGCGGAGGCGTCGAGCGGGTCGGCGCCGCCCAGGATGCGCAGGAAGCCGGCCGCCTGCTCGAAGGTCTTCTCGCCCAGACGCGGCACGTCGCGCAATTCGGCACGGCTCGCGAACCTGCCCTCGGCGTCGCGGTGACTCACGATGGCCTGCGCCACGCTGCTGGAAAGGCCGGAGACGCGCGCCAGCAGGGGCGCCGACGCCGTGTTGACGTCGACGCCCACGGCGTTGACGCAATCCTCCACCACCGCATCGAGCGAACGCGCCAGCTGGAACTGGCTGACGTCGTGCTGGTACTGGCCGACGCCGATCGACTTGGGATCGATCTTCACCAGCTCGGCGAGTGGGTCCTGCAGCCGGCGCGCGATGGAGACCGCGCCGCGCAGCGAGACGTCGAGCTCGGGCAATTCGCGCGAGGCGAATTCGGACGCGGAATACACCGACGCGCCTGCCTCGGACACCACCACGCCGGTCAGCTTGAGTTCGGGGTGCAACTGGATCAGGTCGCGCGCGAGCTTGTCCGTCTCGCGCGACGCCGTGCCGTTGCCGATGGCAATCACGGCCACCCGGTGTTTCTCGGCGAGCTTCGCCAGCGTGTGCAGCGAACCGTCCCAGTCGTTGCGGGGCTGGTGCGGATAGATCACGGCGGTATCCACCACCTTGCCGGTCTCGTCGACCACCGCCACCTTCACGCCGGTGCGGATGCCGGGGTCCAGACCCATCGTGGCGCGCGGCCCGGCGGGGGCGGCCAGCAGCAGGTCCTTGAGGTTGCGCGCGAACACGTTGATGGCCTCGGTCTCGGCGCGGGTGCGCAGCGCACCCATCAACTCGAGTTCCAGATGCATGAAGCTCTTCACGCGCCAGGTGAAGCGCACCGTGTCCATCAGCCAGCGGTCGGCGGGGCGGCTCTGGTCCTGGATGCCGAAGCGGCTGGCGATGCGCGCCTCGCAGGGATTGTGCGGCACGCTCCAGCCCGGCCGCTCTTCCTCGCTGTCGAGGCGCAGCCGCACGTCGAGCAGGTCCTCGCGCCGTCCGCGGAAGAGCGCCAGCGCGCGGTGCGAGGGGAGGGTGCCGAGCGTTTCCGAATAGTCGAAGTAGTCGGCGTACTTTTCCGCTGCGTCTTCCTTGCCTTCGCGCACCTTGGATTCGACGACGCCATGCTCCTGCACGTATTCGCGCAGGGATTGCAGCAAAACCGCATCCTCGGAGAAGCGCTCCATCAGAATCTGCCGCGCGCCGTCGAGCGCGGCCTTGGCGTCCGCAACGCCGGGGTTGTCGCCCTGCTCGGTGGCAAAAGGCTCGCGCAGGTACCGGGCGGCTTCCTCTTCGGGATTGAGCATCGGGTTGGCCAGCAGGGCGTCGGCCAGCGGTTCGAGCCCCGCCTCCTGCGCGATCTGCACCTGGGTGCGGCGCTTCTGCTTGTAGGGCAGATAGAGGTCTTCCAGTTGCGTCTTGTCCGGGGCCAGCAAGATCGCCTTCAGCAGCGCCGGCGTCATCTTGCCCTGCTCGGTGATCGACCCGGTGATGGCTGTGCGGCGCGCTTCCAGCTCGCGCAGATAGCGCAACCGGTCTTCCAGCATGCGCAGCTGCGTGTCGTCGAGTCCGCCGGTCGCTTCCTTGCGGTAGCGCGCGATGAAGGGCACGGTCGCCCCTTCGTCCAGCAGGGCGATGGCGGCAGCGACTTGCGCGGGTTTGGCCGCGATCTCGGCGGCGAGTCGGTGTTCGATGGAAGGAAGCATGGTTCGATCTGCTGGATGAGTCGGCCTCCGTGGCGGGAGGCGGGTGGCTGATATGGGCGGGTGGGCATTATGCCCAAACTCTTCAAACCCAGCGCACGACGTCGTCCATCGCTTGCCGCGTCTTCACCGGCTGTGGATTGACACGGTAGCCGAACGCGGCCATCACGGCGAGGCCGAAGCGCCCGCTTTCCAGGAGGCCGGCATCGTTGAGGACGGCCTCGGCGTTCTCCTGGTTGAAGCCTTCGATGGGGCAGGAGTCGATGCCGATCATCGCCGCGGCGGTCATCATGT
This sequence comes from Pseudomonadota bacterium, assembly GCA_021784115.1. Lineage (GTDB taxonomy): Bacteria > Pseudomonadota > Gammaproteobacteria > Burkholderiales > Thiobacillaceae > Thiobacillus. The sequence goes on from JAJXTE010000023.1 coordinate 10,918, forward strand.
TGGCGAGCGCGATGTAGGTCTGGCGGCAGCTCCAGTCGAACAGCGCGCGCGGATCCTGCAGGTGGAAGTCGGTCTCGTGGAATTGCGGGTAGAACGTATGGCGGCGGACGATGGCCTCGGGCGACATTCTGATCACGTCGCGCATCATGTGCTCGGTGTAGTCCGAGCCGGGGCGCATGTCCTCCTTGCGCGCGAGGAGGATGACGACATGGCTGGCCGTGGGGAACTGGCCCTGCGCGCCCCAGCTGACGGCGCGCAGCTTCTGGCGCAGCGCCATGTCCTGCATGACGACGAAGCGCCAGGGTTCGAATCCGAAGGAACTGGGCGACAGCCGGCCGGCTTCCAGGATGAGGCGGAAGTCGTCGTCGGGGATTTTGCGCGCCGGGTCGAAGGTCTTGCAGGCATGGCGGAAGTTATAGGCGTGCAGGATGTCTTGCTTGGCTATCATGGCGCGGGTCGGGCGACGACTTGGAACGGGCGGTAATAATAGGCAAACAAGAAACAACACGCCATGCTTGCAGTGGCGTGCAAGGCATGATCAACGGGAGAACGCGTGCGTAACCGGGAATTCCCCCTTCGAAATGTCGGGAGCCGTCTTCGTCGCGGCGTTCCACCCGGCGGACATCCCCTGATCACCGAGGACACGGGCAACCCGGGGCGGGGCAACGGCCAGCTGGAACGCGAAACCTGGTTGAAACGATCTAGGAAAACCAGCGCAGGAAGGCTGCTGCCGTCAGCGCCACGGCGCCCAGCGCGGCCAGGCCACGGAAGGTGCGCGTCATGCCGGCGCGGCCCCATGCACGGCCGCGCAGGAGATAGAGGGCGGCCAGCAGCACGCCCGCGAACGCTGCTGTCAGCTTGACGACCAGAGCGGTCATGGCGACGCGGCTCAGATCCGGCGTCTCGCCGTAATAGTGGAAGCTGGTGATGCCGAACGTTCCGCCACTGACAATCTGCGCGCCCCAGCCGACGAGGATCAGCCAAGCGAATGTGCGTCCGTATTCCAGGCGAGGCGCGGGCCATAGCGCGAATATCGCGCCGCCAAGCACGGCGACGGCGCCAAAGTTGTGCACCACCTGGGTCAAGGCATAGACGAGGTTTTCCGATCCCACCGCTTACTTCACCGTGACCTGGATGCACTGTCCGATGCCGATGGGCACGTGCGCCTTGTTCACCACCTTGACGCAGAGGCTACGCTTGCCGGATGACAGGGTGTCCAGCAGATAGCTGCCCTTGAGCTTGCGCAATATCGCGACTTCCCTGCCGTCGACGTAGAGATGGGCGTGATCCCCGCGCGGGCCGGGATCGATTTCATAGGCCAGCCGGATCTCGTCCATCGCGTCCAGCGTGGCGCCATCTGCCGGCGACGTGATCAGCACCTTGCCCTGACCAAGCGCGGTCAAGGGGATGGCCAGAAAGAGTCCGAGCGCAAGGCTGGCGAGGAAAGGGGGTTGGTTCACGGTGGTCTCCTTCTGGCGGGGTGAAAAAACTGATGGTGTGAGAGCGGGCCTGGTTTCGGAGGGTTTCGCGAAGAAATCCCGCGTAGCGGAAATCGGAGCTGGACGGCTCGCGACGTCCGGGAAATCCCGATCAGGCCATTGCCAGACCGTTCGGCCCGCCCCGTCTCGCCTATGGGCCCATCCCAGGTTTCCACATGGCGATAACCGCACCGGTGGGGTCCATGATCACGCTTAGCCACCCGTAATCCCCTACGTGCATCACATCCTGCAGCACGGTGGCGCCCAGGTGGCGCGCCTTGACCGTCGATGCTTCGATGTCGTCCACCCCCACGCAAGCCAGCCAGTGTGACGACACATTGGGATCCGATTGCACAAACATGCCGCCGCCGGTGCCGTCGCCGACGTTGATCATGGTGTAGGGCATGTCACTTTCGGGCGCGGGGAGGTCTTCAAGCTTCCAGTCGAACAACCTGGAATAAAAACCCGTGGCCTTGGCAAGGTCGTTGGTCGGCAACTCGATGTGCACGAAAGGGTGGGCCATGGTATGTCCTCCAGCGGTGCGGATTCGCCCCTTCAACAGGCACCCTGGCACCACCTGGCCATGGCGATCCTGGTGAAGCCGGCAAACGGGGCGGCTGCCGTCCCGCCCGCGTTCCCCGACCCGGCGATCGTCTGTCGCGGCGCGTGACCCGATCATCGCGCGCGAAGGGGCAGGCTAGTATCGGTCGCGGTAGTCAGGGGCGCGGCGCTCGTCCCGATCATCGTCGCGACGTCTGTCGTGGTCGTCACCCCGGTCTCTGTGCCTGACTTCCCTGGGGTAGCGGTCCCGGGGGAGCGCCCTCCAAGGTCCGCTCCTGGCGTTGGAGTAGCTCCAGTTGTCATTGTGATAGTAGTAGTAATACCCGCCGTGATAGTAGTAGGGATCCGTGCCCAGCTCCACGATCACCGGCAGCGCGGGGGCTACGGCAAATCCAGGACCATGGTCCGCAGGCGTGACTACGCATGCAGCGAGCAGCGGGGCCGCGAGCAATGCGACATATAGCTTCCGGAACATATCTGTTCTCCTCGATGTGCGGTTCGAATCCGACGCAGGCCTTCCCGTGCTGCCAGGCGCCTTGCTCACCGCCCCACGAATCATTCCTGGCAATTCGAACCTTCATGCTAGCCCATGAAGATTCGGTTTCAAGGATCCTGGCGTGCGTGTGGCCGGTGGTAACGTGGCGGACAGGAACCGACCCTTGTGCGCTCAAATGGCGGATGCCGCCCGGACCGAGCCAACCCGGTTTTTCCGCAGCGATCGAATTCCGGGAAGCGAGGAAGACGCGGCGAACGCTATTCCGGAAATGGCCTCGCGACGCCGTCTGGAATCAGGCACGCCTTGTGGAATATCATGGCCGTTCAACGAGGGAGATGTTCATGGGGACAACAATCAGGCTTTGTGCCGCGCTGCTTTCTCTGGGGTTGGTCGGCACGGCCTGGGCCAGCACGAGCCCACTGCCCGTGTCGCCCGTTCAGGAGAACGACGGTCTGCCCATGAACGAGCCGCGACAGAAGCCGGTTGCGCCGCCGGCGTCGCTGCGCGGCCAGATGCTTTACGAGAATCACTGCATGGCCTGCCACGCAAGCGTCGTCCATATCCGTGGCGCACAGCGCACCCGTTCGCTGACGGAACTGCGGGAGCGGGTGTCGCATTGGGCAAGCGATTTGCACTTGCGCTGGGGCACGGATGAGATCGAGGAGGTGGCGACCTACCTCAACAATCAGTATTACAGGTTCGAATCCCGCTAGCGGATGGCCAAACCCGCGACAAACAGGGCCGTTCGGCCCCTGTAGCCCCTGAACGTAGAACGTACCCATTTCCTGGCACGCAAATCGCACTTCCCCGGGTATTGGTTCACCTGGGAGATCCCCGCGATGACGGCCAGAAATACGTCACCACCCGTTGCACACAGCGATATCGTGGAATCCGAACTGCTGGACATGCTGGAGACGGTGATCGACGCCGGCGGCGGCTTGTCGGCAATTCGTCAGCTGCTTGACGAGGCCAAGACAATGTCGGAAATCCGCGCCCGGTTTGCCCGGTGGCAGGCCGACCAGCGGGCAAACAAAAAATAACCAGCACAGAATCGGGGGAGACTGCCGGCTCGGAGCCAAAGCGGGAGCGTCGTGGCGGATTGGGATCGGGTCCTTGCCGATTGCTGTCCGGCTTCCGCATCGCGCCCGGCAACGAAAACGGCCAGATCGCACTGGCCATTCCTGCATCGGCATCGGGTTGAGCAGCGCACCGCCCCGTGTCCGGACCGCAGCAGCCTGAATATCAGCCCACCTTTGGCAGACGCTCGAGCGCAGCGTTGATTGCTTCTTCCGGGTAGGCGAAGTCCTCCAGTTTGCCGCTGAAGTAGCTGTCGTAGGCGGCCATGTCGAAGTGGCCGTGGCCGGAGAGGTTGAAGAAGAGCGTCTTCGCTTCGCCGCTTTCCTTGCACCGCAGGGCCTCGTCGATGCAGGCGGCGATGGCGTGGTTGGATTCGGGCGCCGGAACGATGCCTTCGGCGCGGGCGAACATGACGCCGGCCTTGAAGGTGGCGAGCTGGTGCACGGCGACCGCCTCGAGCAGCTGCTCGTGATACAGCTGCGACACCAGCGCCGAGTCGCCGTGGTAGCGCAGGCCGCCAGCGTGGATGCCGGGCGGCATGAAGTCGTGGCCGAGGGTGTACATCAGCATCATCGGCGTGAGCTTGGCGGTGTCGCCGAAGTCGTAGGCGTAGTGGCCGCGCGTGAGCGTCGGGCAGGAAGCGGGTTCCACCGCGACCAGGCGCACGTTCTTGCCGGCGGCCTTGTCGGCGAAGAAGGGAAAGGCCGCGCCGCCGAAGTTGGAGCCGCCGCCGCAGGGGGCGAAGATCATGTCGGGATAGTCGCCGGCCTTCTCGAACTGCTTCTTCGCTTCCAGGCCGATCACGGTCTGGTGCAGCAGCACATGGTTCAGCACCGAGCCGAGCGCGTAGTTGGTGTCGGCGCGCGAGGCGGCATCTTCCACCGCTTCTGAAATCGCCAGCCCGAGCGAGCCCGGGTTGTCGGGATCCTCCTCAAGCGCGGCGCGGCCGGCGTGCGTTTCCATGCTGGGGCTCGCGAACACTTCCGCGCCCCAGGTCTGCATCATCGAGCGGCGGTAGGGCTTCTGCCCGTAGCTCACCTTGACCATGTACACCCGCACCTCCAGCCCGAACATCTGGCCGGCCAGCGCCATCGAGCAGCCCCACTGCCCGGCGCCCGTTTCGGTGGCGATGCGCTTGATGCCGGCCTCGGCGTTGTAATAGGCCTGCGCGACCGAGGTGTTGACCTTGTGCGAGCCGGCCGGGGAGACGCCTTCGTACTTGTAGTAGATCCTGGCCGGGGTGCCGAGCGCCGCTTCCAGGCGGTGGGCGCGGAACAGCGGCGAGGGACGCCACAGCTGATAGATCTCGCGCACCTTCTCGGGGATCGGAATCCAGCGCTCGGCCGACATTTCCTGCTCGATCAGGCTCATCGGGAAGATCGCCGTCAGCGCCTCGGGGCCGATCGGCTTGCCGTCCGGACCCAGCGGCGGCGCCGGCCGGTTGGGCATGTCGGCGACGATGTTGTACCAGTGGGTGGGAATCTCGGATTCGTCGAGCAGAAACTTGGTTTGCGGCATGGCGGTCTCCATTTTCATCGACTAACGGCTGCAATTCGGACACGCATGTCCGGCTTCGAAATCATCTGCCAATCGCCGTATGCCGTCAACGCACCCCGGACCGGCCGGGGGGCCGACCATCAGACCGCGCTCTCCGGACGCTGGCTGGACGCGCCGGGCATCCGCTTGTCGTGTGTCTGCATCCGCGGCCGCGGCCGCGGGCTCGGGGTGCCTGCCGATCGACGGGGCATGCACGATCCGATGTTCTGGCATACTTTCCCAAGGGGTGCGCCCAGGCGGGTGCCGACCAGACAATAAAAGGGGGGGAAGGGTGCAGAGACAGACCCTGTTTCGAATCGGTGTTCCGGTCCGCTTCCCGGTCGTGAATGCTTTCCTGAACCAGCGTGCCTTCGATGACATGACCGTCGCGAACGCCGCGAAGGCCGCCTGAATGACAGATGACGGGACAACAGGAGCGGCCCCCCGTCGGCACATGGCCGGCTACCACGCCGTGCTTCTGGGCGTTTTCGCGGCCGTGTGGGCATGGGCGGCGATCGAGCCGAAGTACCCGCATGACTGGCTGCTGGAAAATTATCTGGTGTTCGTCTTTGTGCCGCTCATTCTGCTGACCGCGCGCTATTTCTGGCTGTCCAATCTCTCCTACACGCTGATCACCGCATTCATGCTGATGCACGTGGTGGGCTCGCACTACACCTACGCCGAGGTGCCGTTCGGCTACACGCTTCAGCACGCGTTCGGGTCAGGTCGCAACATGTACGACCGGCTGGTGCATTTCTGCTTCGGCCTGCTGCTGGCCTACCCGCTTCGCGAAGTCTTCATGCGCGTTGCGAAGGTGCGCGGGCTGTGGTCTTACTGGTTTCCGTTCGAACTGGTGCTCGCCTTTTCGGGCGCCTACGAGATCATCGAATGGCTGGTGGCCGCCCGCGTCGATCCGTCCGCGGGCCTCGCCTTCCTCGGCGCGCAGGGCGATGTTTGGGACGCCCAGAAGGACATGGCGGCCGCCGTCGTCGGGGCGATCATCACCCTGCTGGTCGTGGCGATGGTCCATTGGCGCTACGACCCCGCCTTCGGAAACGAGCTGCGCGCCAGCCTGAAAATAGAACGGGGCGACAGGCCGCTGGGCGAGCGGGCCGTGCGGACGATGCTCGGGAAACGGCGCAAGCGCGTGGATTAGCGATAGAAGCTGCCACTTCAAGAGGTCATTGAAGGCAGGCCTCAGCCCGCCAGCAAGATGAGCTCCTGGCGCTCGCTGCGCTCAGCCTGGGGCGGGAACGGCACGCGCCTCACTTCGTTGCCCTTGTCATTGCGGTAAATCAGTTCGCGGGTTGCAAAGTCATATTCCGGGTGGAGCGGATCGCCCCACTGGTTGAGAAAGTGCACATAGAAAGCCGAGAACAGGCCTTGCGTCGGCTCGTCCTTTTGCAGCGCGAAGACGTATTCCGGCTGGCTCTTCAGTTCATGCCCGTCGTGGCAATACTGCACCCACACGTATTCCCCGGTGACGATCAGGTTCCAGAAGGGCGGATCCTCGTAGAACTTGAGCGTGACCTGCTTGCCTGCCGCCGCCAGGCCAGCCAGCCGGTCGATCGTGGCGGCGGTCTCCTTGCAGTAGGTTTCGAGCAAAGGGGCCGGATCGCCCAGCGATTGCACGCGCCGCATGGCACCTGCGCCGTACGGGTTCATCAGCATGACCCGCAATTCGTAGCTGTGATCGATCACGTTGCTCAGCTTTCGCCGTTGCGACACGAAGGTGTCGTAGCCGGTGACCGACATCACCGACACGTCGCGGGTGCCGGTGATCCGGTCGAGCAGTTTGCGGTCGGACCAGCGCGAGAGCCAGCTGCTTTCCTCGCGCACATGCACCAGCGACGCCAGGTGATTCATTCGGTGGCTGCGGCGTCCCTGCCGCGCACCGAGGAACAGGTTGAACAGCAGCACCAGCACGGCGGCGAAAACGATTTCGTTGATAAGCAGCAGTTGTGAGTCGCCTTCGACCAAGGGCCACCAGATGAACAGGATGAATTGGGCCAGCATGGGCAGCGAAAAGGCGATGCCTACGGCCAGCAGCGTGACCCCGATATGGTTGAAGATGTGTCTGAGCGTGTGGAAGATGCTGAAAAAATGTGGGCTGCGCGCCATAAATTGTGTCTCCTGCTTGTCAGGGGGAACGAGGCTGAACTGACCCGATTGTTCTGCTGTTTCGGTTGAAAGCCCCCTGGCAACCCAGGGCCGGCCATGAGAAAAGGGACCTGGGCCCCTTCAAGAAAAAAGGCCCATGCCGAACCAGGGGTGCGCCCGGGCTCGAACAGCGGCCTTCCCCCGTCGCCGCCCTGGACGCCTCACGGCGTCAGGGCGGCTAGGGCTGCCCTCAGCGTTTGCCCTTTGCGGTTGCCGTGCCGGTGGCATCGACGCCCGCGCTGCCCGCCTGATTCATCTCCGCACCTTGCGTGCTCATGCGCTCGGCGGCGCGGTCTGCGCCCCGGGTCGCACCGCTCTGCCACTGGGCGTTGCTGTTGGCGCTGCCGGACGTGCTCATGTGCGCATCCGCGGCGCCGCCGGCCTGGGCACCGGCGCCGACATTGGCGTTGACCCCGACGCCCACGCCGGCCGCCGTCGCGGCGGCGGCAAAGCCGACGCCGGCCACGCCGGCCATGATCAGCGTCAAGAATTTGGTACGGACCTGCTGGGCATTCTGCTTCATCTGCATACTCCTTTTGTGGATAGAGGTTTGATACACGGCCTGATCAGACAAGCCAACGCCGTTACAGCACGTGCCGTGCCAGGCCAGGATAGTCATTGTTTTTCAATAGCTTGAAGGGTGCAGCCCGGTGTCGTCGGCCTGCGTTTTGTCGCCGTCGGGCGACACAAAACAGGGCGTCACAAGCAAGCCGTTGTAAGAAAAAGAGAATTCCTGTCCTTTAACCGAGACAGCCTTCACGCACCTGGCCTGACGGCGCATGACGGGTGGGATCGGCAAGCCGGATGGGAAAGCGGGGGGCGAAGGGTTCGACTGCCGGTCGGGCATGGCCGCCCTGTCGAGCCGAAGCGGGGCGCCACGGTCTCGCATTCGCGTGTGTTACACCGGGATTGCGCGACCTGGGTACGCCCCCGAAATACCCGATTGTTTTTGTCCGGTGTTGACCTACAAAGAGGACAGATCGTGCGTCAGCTTTCAGCGTCGTTCGGCTCCATTCCACATAACCCAGGAGGCTCTCACATGAGAAACGTACACATCGACTATCGCGGCCCGGATCATGGCTTTCAGGCCGCCAGCCTGCTTGCGAAAGACGCGGCGAAGGAAAATCAGATGAAGGACCCGACCATCGTGTCCTGGCATCGGAGCAGCAAACTGGGGGTGACCGCCCCCTACTATGACGGTGCCAACCCCGAAACGTGGTGGGAAAAATACGGCGAAGGAAACGGCGGCCGGCTGGAGGTCAGCGTGGGGGATGACGACTATCAGTTCATCATGATGGATGCGCGCGGCTATGAAACCGTGGGCGATATTCCGCTGCGCAACCTGACGGATCGAAACGGCAATCAGTACCTTTGTCTGACGCCCCTGCAGGGCATGGACACCTCCATACCCAAGGCGAATGCCTGCACGCTTCTGGACGGCTGGGCGGCCGATCAGTATTGAAGCCCAGTCATGAGGCCCGCCCGCCGAGTCAGGCGGCGCCATGCAGATTCGCGTGTCGCCGAAGCGCGCGTGACGCAACCCGGATGGGCGGGGGGACGGATGCACATTTCAGGAGAGGAGTCGGGCGATGAACCACACCGTCAACCTGTTGATGAGCCAGTTCGTCACCCATGACGTGAAGCATTTCATCGTCAGCAAGCCTGCGGGGTTTTCCATCATTCCGGGTCAGGGGGTGGAACTGGCGATCAACCGGCCGGACCTGCGCGAACAGGGACGGCCCTTCACGCCGACCGGTCTGGCCGGTGACAGGGTGCTGGAATTCACCATCAAGGCCTATCCGGATCACGGTGGTGTCACCCAGGCGCTCCACCAGCTGGAGCCGGGTGCAGAACTGCTGATGTCCGAGCCGTTCGGCACCATCAGCTACCAGGGCCCCGGTGTGTTCATCGCCGGCGGCGCAGGCGTCACGCCCTTTCTGGCCATCCTGCGCGAATTGGCGGGCAAGGGCGAACTGGGCGGCCAGACCCTGATCTTTTCCAACAAGGCGCCGCGCGACGTCATCTGCGAAGCGGAGTTGCGCCATTTGCTGGGCGACCGCTGCATTCTGACGTGCACCGGCGCCGCCGTAGCGGGATATGAGCACCGGCGTGTCGACCGCGCGTTCCTTGAGGAAAAAATCGGCGACTTCAAGCAGCGCTTTTACGTCTGCGGCCCGCCTCCCTTCATGGAGGCAGTCAACGCTGCGCTGGCGGACCTGGGTGCCAATGCGGAAAGCCTTGTATTTGAACGGTGATATCCGTATCGACGACTTGACGGCAGCGCTTCGTTTCCTTCTGCGTGCGGGGAAGGGGACTGTGCGAACCGCCCCGTTTCCGTTTACCGCAGTGTGGTCATGTCCGCATGAAGCTCAGGCCGCCTTCGCCATGGGCATGTCCGCGAACAGCGTGCGCAAGCTGTTGCGCAGGTCGGGCGTGTCGCGTTCGTGATGCACCGGAACGGCATGTTGAACCGCTGCTTCCATAAGCCCGGTTTCGCTGTCTGCGGAAATCAAGACCGTGCAATTCATCGCGCTCGGGTATTCCCTGCAGTCGATGTGCTTGCGTTCCAGGATGCCCGCCGTTCATTCACCCAAATCCTCCCGGCTCAAACTGCCCGGAAACTGCAAAAGGCGAGCGCTTGTTTATAGCCCAGGACCCGGGCGGAGGGAGCATCGAGCGCACGTGATTCCCCGGCATGCGCGGCGCATTCGGCCGCTGCCCGTGCGCCGTCCGCATCACGCCTTGTCCTGCGGCGTGACCGTCTCGGGTTCCGGGGGGGGCTCGGGGGTCGTTGCCTTCTTCTGGGCTTTTTCTGCCTTCTTTTTCTTCTTCTCCATCTCTCTCTGTCGCTTTTCGTATTGATAGTTCGGCTTCAATTGGGGGTCCCTTCTGATGGTCGTGTTATGGACGATAGCCTACTCGGGCGGCTTTGGTCACATTCGGATACAACTCGTTACAAGTTCGCCGGTGCCGGACATTCGGAGGATACATCTCTTCCCCAGAATGCTTGTCATGCCGGGCCTGGTCGGGCCGGCACTTTTTGACATCGTCTCTGAAGGAGATCGCAATGAAATTGATCCAAGGTTCGTTGACCAAACGTGCCCTGATAGCGGGGCTGATTGCCGGAGGCGGCATTCTGGCGGCATCGTCGTTTGCGATGTCGGCCGGCGGCCCGGCAGGCAAGGCGGGCTGCGAAGCCCGACATGGGCAGGCAGCCGACGCCAAGTGGGAGGCGCGTCGTGCGGCGCAGCTGTCGGAACTGAAGGAAAAGCTCAAGCTTCAGCCGGGACAGGACGCTGCCTGGAATGCCTTTGCCAGCGCCACCGGACCCGGAATGCGTCATGCGGGTGGGGACAGGCAGGCCATGCGCGGCGAGTTCGAGAAGCTGAACACGCCGCAACGCCTGGACAGGATGCTTGCCCTGTCGGAGGCGCGCCGCGCCAGAATGCTTGAGCGCACCCAGGCGATCAAGGCCTTCTATGCGCAGCTTAGCCCGGAGCAGCAAAGCGTGTTCGATGCCGAGGCGAAGCTTACTCACCAGCCGGGGGAGGGCCGCCATCGCTTCCCGGCCTGAGGGGGGCGGGCGGCAGTCGTGAATGCGTGGGCGGGCGACCGCCCACTTTTTTTCGCGGAAACGTGGCAATGCATGGTTTCCGGAATGCCACACCGGGCCGGTGCCTGTTCGCGCGCCCAGTATGCCGGCCATTTCGTTCAACGTGCCGTGCCGTTGGTGCAGGAGAAGAAGCAATGAGGCGCACGCAACGCTGCTGCATGGCTTATGCTGACGGCTGTGACTGCGCCCAAGCCGCCGGCGTGTCGAGGATGCCGGGAAAACCCCATGAAGAAAACCGATCTGTACAAGAACGAAGGCCTGAAGATCAAAGGCCAGATGAAACGGGCAGGCACGCCGGATCGCTTTGGCGGCGCCGCTGGCGCGGCCGGGTCGCGCCGCGATCAGCGCAAGCTCGAGCAGGCGCAGGGACGGGTCGCGTTCGCGGTCAAACTCGATGGCGAACTGGTCAGGCAGATTCGCGCCCTGGCAGACGCGCGACAGATGGGCATCAACGAAATCGTCGGTGAGTTGCTGACCAAAGGCCTGGCCCACTAGCCAAGCGATCGAAGACAGGACCGATCATCCACAGGGAGAACACGATGGCCACACCCGATATCCGCAACATCGCCGTATTCTGTGATTTCGAGAACGTGGCGATTGGCATCAAGGAAGCCAGCTACCCCGACTTCCGGATTCGCCCGGTTCTTGAGCGGCTGCTGCTCAAGGGCAGCATCGTGGTGAAGAAAGCTTACTGCGACTGGGACCGCTACAAGGAATACAAGCGGGACATGCACGAGGCGGCGTTCGAACTGATCGAGATTCCGCACGTGCGGCAGTCGGGGAAGAACTCGGCGGATATCCGCATGGTGGTGGATGCGCTGGATCTCTGCTACACCAAGTCGCACATCGATGCCTTCGTGATCATCAGTGGCGATTCGGACTTTTCGCCGCTGATCTCCAAGCTTAAGGAGAACGGCAAGAGCGTGATCGGAATCGGCGTGCGCGGTTCGGCGTCGTCGCTGCTGATCGGAAACTGCGACGAGTTCATCTTTTATGAGGACCTGGTGCAGATCAAGGCAGCGCAGGCCAAGGCACCGGCAAAGGCGCGCGCCAGGAAGCTGCCAGTGGCAGCGGCGACCGTGAAGGAAGCGGACGGCGAAGCGCCCAAGGTGGCAAGCGCCACGCGCCGTCGCGGGCGGCCGACGACGGACAAGCCGACGGCAGCCGACGAGGGTCGGGTCGCCGCCAAGCCCGAGCCGAGCCCCGAGGAGAAGAAGAACCAGGCGGTCGAACTCGTGGTGAGCACGGTGGAGCAGCTGGTGGCGGAACGTGGGGGCGAAGGCTCCATTTCCGCATCGCTGATCAAGAGCACCATCAAGCGGATCCGCCCAGGGTTCAGCGAGTCGGAATACGGCTACAGCGCGTTCGGCAAGATCCTGGACGATGCGCACAAGAAAGGCGC
>JAJXTE010000121.1 GCA_021784115.1 Pseudomonadota bacterium
GGCTTTTTCCGCATCCAGCCGGGCAGCGCGTTCCTCGTTGCTCTGGGTGACGGCGCGGGTTCCGGCGAGGATGGTGCGGAGGTTGTCGGCGAGCACCGTCCACAGATCGTTGTTCGACTGGCTGGCGACGGTGGTGGTGGAGGAGTTCCCGGTGCTGGTCGAGGTCGCGGTGCTGCCGGTCCCCGCGCCGATGCCGCCGCCGGTGCTTGCGATCTGCGCCGCCACGCCGACGCTCGAGGTCGTGTTGCGGGCGACGTTGACGTAATTGACGGTATAGGTCTTGACGTAGGGGGTGTCGGGCATGATCGACACGGTGCGGCCATTCATTTCATAGCGCAGATTCGCCTGCCGCGCGATGCGGTCGAGAATGGCGGGAAGCGGCTCCTGCACGGCATTGAGCGAGACGTTCCCCGAGATGCCCGGATACAGGTCGATGTTGTACTGGGTGTCGCGTGCGATGGAAAACAGCAGGTCCTTCACCGGCACGTCGTTGACCACGACGGTGTAGGTCGGAACCGGCGCCTTCGGCACGGGCGGAGACAGGGCGGGAACGGCCCTGACGGGCGCGGGCGGCGGGCTGGCAGGCACGGCTGCGGGGCTGGGTCGGGTGATATGGTCGGGCGAAGTGTCGAACGCCCGCGGGGGTACGCAGCCGCTCGCCAGCACGAGGCTGGCGAGCGCCAGGCCCGTCAATACGGAGCGTTTCAACACAGCATTCATCCTCATCCCGTTGGCAATACTACCCTGCGCATTTTGCCGACCGTGCGCAGAAACGGCGCGCCTGCTGGCGCGGCGGGCATCGAGCGCAGTGCCGCCATGGCCGCCGGCCGGTCGGGGAACTCGCCTGCCAGGATCATCCAGGCGGGGGCGCCCTGACTCAGGCCGTGCAATACCCGCACCGGTTGAGGCGTGGCGGCATTCAGGTCCCCCAGTAATACGGCTGCCTGCGCGGCTTCTTTAGCCGAGGCGAGCTGGATCACGTGGGTGCCGGGGGCGGCCGTTGCAAGCCAGCGTTCGGTTTGCCGCGCGAGTTCGGTCACGCGATCGACGGGCACGGCGGGAGTCGCTTGCGGCGTGGCGGCCGTCCGGGGCGGCGGGGCAGGCGGCGGGACAGCCTGCGATCGCGCCTGCCACGCGACAAACGCGAGCAGGCCGAGCCCGGCGGCGACGCCGGTGCCCAGCCACGCCCAGCGCGGCAATCGCGGGGGGCGGGTCGTCCCGTCGGCCGGCTGGATGTCGGCGTCGCTTGCGGCAGCGTCCAGATGCGCCGGGGTGAGCGTGTGGGTTTGCCCGGCATAGGCCGCGAGCAGGATTTTGTCGGCCAGCACGTTGATGCGGCGCGACAGGCCGCCAGAAAGGTGCGTCAGGCGCGCGATCAGCGCGGGCGGGAACAGGTCGGGGCCGCGGTAGCCGGCCACCGAGAGACGGGCGCGCAGGTATTCGCCGACCTCGGATTCGGTCAGCGGGGACAGGTTCAGGCTCAGGGTGATGCGGTCCTTCAACTGGCGGATGCGCGGATCGGCCAGCTGGACGTCGAGTTCGGGCTGACCGAACAGCACGATCTGCAGCAGCTTGTCGGTGGCCGTCTCCAGATTGGTCAGCAGCCGCAGGAACTCCAGGTTGTCGAGCGCGATGCCCTGCGCTTCCTCGACGAACGCGACCACGCGCCGGCCCGCGCCGTGGCGAGCCAGCAGCGTGGCATTGAGCTGGGCCAGGCGCGCCTGGCGGCCGCTTTCGGGCGTGTCGATGCCGAGGTCGGCCAGAATCGCGGCGAGCATGTCGTCGGGGGTCAGCGTCGGATTGCCCAGATAGACGCTGTCGATGGTGCCGGGCAATTGGGCGACCAGCTTGCGGCAGAGCATGGTCTTGCCGCTGCCCACCTCGCCCACCACCTTGATGATGCCCTCGCCCTGGCCGATGGCATAGAGCAGGGCGGCGAGCATCTCCCCGCGCTGGCCGCCGGCATACCAGTACTCGGTATTCGGCGTGATGCGGAAGGGCGCTTCTTTCAGACCGAAATAGTCAAAGTACACAGCGACTTAGGGCGTGTTAACACCAATTTCGCATTCGCGTTGCCGCGCGAAAGCGAGGGATGCAAGGCGCGTCGCGCAGGCAAGGGTCATCCCATGCCAAGCGGCGTAACGCCGCAGACGCGCTTTCTCGCGGCAACCCGAAGGGACGGGCCGATTCGGGCGCATGCCCGTGTCGCAAGCCGCTTGCAGTGAATGACACTGCGGCACGTCACGCTTCGCGGCCTGCACCCCGAATCGGCCTCGTCGCGGGCGTGAAATTGGTGTTGACACGCCCTACTCGGTTCCGTACGTTTGCATGCGGCTGTAGAGCGTGGTGCGGTTGATGCCGAGCAGTTTGGCGGCCTGCGACAGGTTGCCGTGGGTCATGTTGAGCGCGGCCTCGACGTAGGCCTTTTCCCATTGGCGCAGGGTGACGTCGAGGTTGAAATTCGCCACTGTCTGCAGCTGCTTGCGTGCCAGTTCGATCAGGGCCTTGCCGTCGTTCGCGAGCGGGATTTCCTGAGGGTAGGCCTGGTCGGTGTCGAGCTCGGATTCCAGCTGCTGGGCGTTGACCACCATGCCCGGGTATTTGGTCGTCAGGCGAATGGCAATGTTGCGCAGTTCGCGCACGTTCCCGGGGAAGTGGTAGTCCTCCCACATCTGCTGCGCGCGTGGGTCGAGCGAAAACGGCTGGCTCTTGGCTTCGCGGGCGTAGAAATCGCGGAAGTGGTTGAGCAACGTGAGCTTGTCCTGCCCCATTTCGCGCAGCGGCGGCACCGCGATCGAGAATACTGACAGCCGGTGGTAGAGGTCGGCGCGGAAGCGCCCGGCCTTGATCTCGGCGCGCAGGTCGCGGTTGGTCGCGGTGACCACGCGGGCGTTGGAAAAGCGCGGCTGGGTCTCGCCGACGCGCTGGTATTCGCCGTTTTCCAGTACGCGCAGCAGCTTGGCCTGCAGTTCCAGCGGCAACTCGCCGATCTCGTCGAGGAACAGCGTGCCGTTCTCGGCTTCCTCGAAGTAACCGGCGCGCGCGCTGGTGGCGCCGGTGAAGGCGCCCTTGGCGTAACCGAACAGGGTGGGCTCGACCAGCGTCGGCGAGATCGCCGCGCAGTTGAGCGCGAGGTAGGGCTTGCTCGAACGCGGCGACAACTGGTGCAGGCTGGAGGCGACGCGTTCCTTGCCGCTGCCGGATTCGCCCTCGATCAACACCGGGAAGGGTGCGGCGGCGTACTGTTTGATCTGCTCGCGCAGCTTGTCCATTGCCGGGCTGTCGCCGACGATGCCGGAATCCTTGGTCGGCGCGGGCGCCTTGTCGGCGGTGCGTTCCGCGTCCTGCACCAGCAGTGCGTTGAACAGCAGCGACTTGAGCCGCTCGGGTTCGCACGGCTTGGCGACGAAATCGATTGCCCCGAGCGCGCGCGCGTGGCGGGCGTTGGCTTCATCGCTCTGGCCCGACAGCACCAGGATCTTGATGCTGGGAGAGATGCCAAGCAGGTCGGCGATCAGCGCGAAGCCCTCGTCGGGTTTGTGCGGCTGCGGGGGCAGGCCGAGGTCGACCAGCGCCAGTTGCGGCGGTTCGTCGAGTTGCATCAAGAGGCTTTTCACCTGCGCGCGCGACTCGGCGGCGGAGATGTCGAAGTCCTTGCTCAGGACATAGGTCAACGTATCGGAAATCAGCGGGTCGTCGTCGACGATCAGCAGGCTAGGCTTGTTGGTTTGGACCACATGTCCTCCAGGTCGATTGGTTCCGAACGCGCACCTGTATCTGTGTACAGGAGAAATCATTGATTGCGTGATGGATTTTCGACGATTGTGCCAGAGACCCAGTGAAAGTTAAACCAGGCGCATATTTGGCGCGGGAGCCCGCGCCGCGAGCGAAGAGGGCGTTTGCGGCGCCGGAACGGAAAGGTTCGACGACGCTCAGCTGTCCACCGTTTCGGCCGCGACACGCAACCAGCCTTCGCTGCGTTCGATCGGGTTGCCCAGCGAAATGAACGCGTGTTCGTGCGCGCCGTGGACCTGGAATACCTTGCCGGGCGTGAAATGGATCGGGTCGATGATCAGGGTCTTCGGGTCGCTCTCCAGCCAAAGGCTCGGGTGCGGCAGGGTGGCCCCGCTGTTGTCGAATCCGTTGACGGTATAACCCGGCGTGACCGTGTCGTGCAGCATCGCAAGCGTGGGCGTTTCGGCCAGGGTTTCGATGCCGACCGAGCTGGTGTCGTCGTTGAGGCGGGACAGGCGGCGCACGATGCCGATGCGCCACGTCTGGGCGTCGTGCGGCTTGATGCCGACCAGCGCGCCCACGCGCAACCAGTCCTTGTCGCCGGATTCAACGACGGCGCCATAGCCGTATTCGCTTTCGTCATGCATGACCCAGCGTTCGACCCCGGGCGCGTTCTGGATGGGGGGCGCTTTCATTTGCGAGGCGCGTTCGCGCGTGCGCTCGGTGACGAAGCCATAGACCTGCACGTCGTCGGCCTCGTTGTAGTTCATCCCGATGCCGTAGGGCGAGACGCTGACGGGCGCGTCCGCAGTCTTGATCTGACCGACGATGGCGTTGAGGCCGTGGACCACGTCGACCAGCCGCTTGATCGACTCGCGCGGCGCGCGGCGCTGTTCGCGCGTGGCCAGGGAGGCCCACTGGTGTTGCAGGTGTTCGAGCAGTTCGATGCTTTCGGCCGTACGAGCGGATTCGGTCAGGCCCAGTTGGGCGGGAGACCCACCCAACTGCAGGGAGGTGTGCAGTTCCTGCAGTTTTTGCAGCACGTCTGCCGTCGCCCAGAAGCGCAGGGGCTTGTCGGTGTCGGGTTTGCGTACACGGCGCGGACCGTGGTCTGCCGACAGGTCGACGACGAAATTATGGACGTTGGTGTCAATCCGGCTGTCCAGCTGAAGCATGCCGTGCCAGCCGCACAGCCAGCGATCGACCATGTCGAGTTGCCGGGGGTAGAGCGTGCCGGAGTTGGCCAGATTCAGCATCAGTATGTGCAGATAGGCGGTCTCGGAACTGCAGTCGGACGTGTCTCCGGGGTAGGCCCGCAGCGGCTGCCGGTGAAAGCCATCGGTTTCGGCGATGTGATACAGGTTGTGAAGCCGCTGCCAGAGTTTCTCGCCTGCCGGCAGGTAGCGTGTGGCGCGCCATTTCAGCAACTGGCCGACGGCACGAATGGCGCGCAGGGTGAGCAGCGGGACCGATTCCTCGCGCTGTACCGTGCCCGCCTCGCGCGCCAGGTGCAGGACGAAGGTGTGGTATCCGCGCGCGAGCTCCCAGTAGAGGCCGTACACCGCATGCCAGAGCTGGCTTTCGACCGGGCGCGACATGCGCGGATTGCGCAGGTACTGGCGCACCAGCGTGTCCTGCAGGTCGCGCGATTTCTCGTCCAGCAGCATGAAGACCGCGAGGCGATCTTTCGTGAATTGCGTCGAATTTTCGTTAAAGCGCTT
>JAJXTE010000122.1 GCA_021784115.1 Pseudomonadota bacterium
GCTCACCGCCACGCAGTCGTCGATCGTGATGCCGCCCGGCTTGTCGATGAAGATACGGACCAGCCCGCGACCGGCACGTTCCAGCATCACCAGCTCGTAACCGAGTCCGGCAAGTACAGGCTCCAGGCGGGCGGGCAAATCCATCATCGAAAATCCATCGTTGCGAAGTGCGGGGCACAAATAAAAAATGGGCGAACCGCCCATTGCCCAACACCATTACATAAATAATCAAGCGGCCGAATTATACCACTCGGCCTGGCAGACTGAAAGGGAAGTATGGTGCCCGGAACCGGAATCGAACCGGTACGCCATCGCTGGCGAGGGATTTTAAGTCCCTTGTGTCTACCAATTTCACCATCCGGGCAAAGCGGACGGCTGACCCAGAATCTGGAGGCGCGAGCCGGAGTCGAACCGACCTACACGGATTTGCAATCCGGTGCATAACCGCTTTGCTATCGCGCCGTCGCGGTAAACCACGTAAACGAAAAGGGGAAAACGTCCGGACTGCGCCATCTGTTTTCCCCGGAATTCTGGAGCGGGAAAGGAGGTTCGAACTCCCGACCTCAACCTTGGCAAGGTTGCGCTCTACCAGCTGAGCTATTCCCGCGTTGAAGGCTGCGCATTATGGGGATTCCGTTTTTTTCTGTCAACACCTCACGAAGATTTTTGCAGGGCACGCGCCGCCATCACGAGGTAATACGCCATCGATACCAGGGTGAGCAGCGCGGCGACCCAGATCAGCAACGTGCCGAGCGTTGCGGTGGGCAGGCCGGCGACCGGGTTGAAGTAGAGCAGCATCACGATGGCGACCATTTGCGCCACGGTTTTCAGCTTGCCGACGAAGGACACGGCGACGCTGGCCGACTTGCCTGACTTGGCCATCCACTCGCGCAGGGCGGAAATGGTGATTTCGCGCCCGATGATGATGAGGCCGATCAGCGGTGCGACGCGATCCAGATCGATCAGCACGATGAGCGCGGCGGCGACCATCAGCTTGTCGGCCACCGGATCAAGGAAGGCACCGAAGGCCGAGGTTTGGCCCAGGGCACGTGCCAGCCAGCCGTCGAGCCAGTCGGTGAGCGCCGCCACGCCGAAAAACGCCGCGGCCAGCAGATTGGCCTCGGAGTCTGTGAGCCAGCCATCGGGCAGGTAGAACACGCCTGCCATCAGCGGGATGAACAGGATGCGCAGCCAGGTGAGCAGGTTGGGAAGATTGAGCGGCATCAGTGGAGGGCGTTATAGATGGTTTCCGCCAATTCTCGGCTGATACCGTTCACGGTGGCAAGCGCGTCGACACCCGCGTCGCGCACGCCCTGCAGGCCGCCGAAGTGTTCGAGCAGCTGTTTGCGGCGTTTGGGGCCGATGCCGGGGATGTCTTCCAGCGTCGATTGCACGCGCGCCTTGCCGCGTTTGGCGCGATGGCCGGTGATGGCGAAGCGGTGCGCCTCGTCGCGCACCTGCTGGATCAGATGGAAGCCAGGGTGATCCTTGGCGAGATTGAGTTCGCGGCCGTCGGCGAAGATCAGCGTTTCCAGCCCGGGCTTGCGCGCCTCGCCCTTGGCGACGCCGAGCAGCGGCACACCACCCAGGCCGAGTTCGGCCATTGCGTCGACTGCCATCGAGATCTGTCCCTTGCCGCCGTCGATCAGCAGCAGGTCGGGCAGCACGCCGCTTTCCTCGACGCTCTTGTGGAAGCGCTTGATCAGCGCGGCGTGCATCGCGGCGTAGTCGTCGCCCGGCGTGATGCCGCTGATGTTGTAGCGCCGGTAGTCGGATTTTTTCAGGTCGTCGCCTTCGTAGACGACGCAGGACGCCACGGTCGCCTCGCCCATGGTGTGCGAGATGTCGAAGCATTCGATGCGGTTGAGCGTCGGCAGGTCGAGCGTGTCGCGCAGCGCGGCCAGTCGCTGCGACTGGTTGGCGCGATCGGCGCTGCGACGCTCTGCGGACAGCCGCGCGTTGGCCTGCGCCATGGTGAGCCAGACCTTGCGTTCGCCGCTGGCGCGATGCTGGATGATGATCTTCTTGCCGGCCTGCTCGGTCAGAAGTATTTCCAGCGCCTCGGTCTCGATCGCTTCGCTCACCAGGATGCGTGCCGGGATCGGGTGGTCGAGGTAATGCTGGGCGATGAAGGCTTCCAGCGCCTCGGCCGGCGTCGCGCCTTCCCCGTGCTGCGGGAAGAAGCTGCGGTCGCCGAGATGCCGGCCGCCGCGGATCATGGTGAGGTTGACCGCGATGACGCCGCCAACTTCGGCCACCGCCACCACGTCGGCATCGGCCTCGCCACCGGTGGTATCGACGAACTGCTTCTCGCGCACCGTCGCCAGCATGCGCAGGCGGTCACGCAGCAGGGCAGCCGTTTCGAAATCGAGCGCAACCGCAGCGGCGTTCATCTGTTCGGTGATGTGTTCAGTAAGTGCGGTGGCCTCGCCCCGCAGCAGCTGGGCAGCCTCGAAGACGTCGCGCGCATAGGCTTCAGGTGTGACGAGGTTCACGCAGGGCGCGGTGCATCGCTTGATCTGGTACAGCAGGCACGGCCGCGAGCGGTTGGCAAATACCGTGTCCTCGCAGGTGCGCAACTGGAACACCTTCTGCAGCAACTGGATGCTTTCGCGAACCGCGTAGGAATTGGGGTAGGGCCCGAATGCCTGGTCGCGCTTTTTCGGTGTGCCGCGGAAATAGGCCAGGCGCGGGAAGCGGTGCCCGGTCAGCAGCAGGTAGGGGTAGGACTTGTCGTCGCGGAACAGGATGTTGAAGCGCGGCTTCAGGCCCTTGATGAGGTTGTTTTCCAGCAGCAGTGCCTCGGCCTCGGTGCGCGTGACCGTGGTGTCGATATGGTCGACGCTCTTCAGCATCAGGCGGATGCGCGGGCTCTGGTCGGTTTTCTGGAAATAGCTGGTGACGCGCTTTCTCAGGTCCTTCGCCTTGCCGACATAGAGCACGGCGTCGGCCGCATCGATCATGCGGTAGACGCCGGGCAGGGTGGGCAGCGAGGCGAGGAATTCCTTGTCGACGCTCAAGACTCAGTCTTCGTCGAGCAGCTTGCCGGCGATTGCCCAATTCTCGTCCGGCAGTTCCTCGAACGCGATGTAGGTATACGAAGCCGGTTTGCCGGCGTGGCGTTCCAGCGTGGCGGTGATTTCCTCGGCGACTTTCTGCTTCTGTTCGCGGGTGAGGGTGCCGGCGAGCTTGATGGTGACGACGGGCATGGTCAGTCCTTGCTTTGTATCAGGGCGAACACCGCCGCGAACATCTCGGGGGTGAGGCGGCGCGTCTGGGTATTGTAGCGGGAGCAGTGATAGCTGCTGACCAGCCGGCGGCCGTCGGGCAGGCGGTAGTCGCTGGCGTGGGCGAAAGGGTAGTCCTTGAGTTTCAAGCCCTGCGCGCGCAGCACCGCCTGGTGGGCGATCTGGCCGAGCGCCAGAATGCTGGCGTGCGCGGGCAGGGCAGCCAGTTCGGCGGCGAGAAAACGGTTGCATTCGCGGATTTCGCCGGGCTCGGGCTTGTTGGCGGGGGGCAGGCATTTCACCGCGTTGGTGATGCGGCAGCCGGCGAGGACGAGGCCGTCGTCGAGTGACAGCGACTCCGGCGCGCTGGCGTAGCCGAAGCGGTGCAGGGTCTGGTACAGCAGCACGCCGGCGTAGTCGCCGGTGAAGGGACGCCCGCTGCGATTGGCGCCGTGCATGCCGGGCGCGAGCCCGACGATGAGCAGTGCCGGCGCGGGATCGCCGAAGGCGGGCACCGGCCGGGCGTGGTAGTCGGGATGGCGCGTGCGCACCTCGTCAAGGAAGATGGCGAGGCGCGGGCAGGCGCGGCAGTCTAGATCGAAGTGCATCGGAAAAAATAAAAACGCCCCACGGCGGGGGCGTTCATTGTACGCGCGGCGGCGCTCAGCTTTCGATCGGCCCGGCGGCAGTCTGCATGTAGTTCTGCTCGCCCATGCGCTTGACGAGGTCAAGCTGGGTTTCGAGGTAGTCGATGTGCTCTTCGGTGTCGGACTGGATGCCGGTGAGGATTTCGCGCGAGACATAGTCCTTGACCGCCTCGCAGTGCGCGATGGCTTCGATATACAGCGCCCGGCCGGTGAGTTCCAGCTTGAGGTCGCAGCCCAGGCACTCGACCACGTTCTCGCCGATCATCAGCTTGTTCAGGTCCTGCAGGTTGGGCAGGCCCTCCAGGAAGAGGATGCGCTCGATCAGCTTGTCGGCGTGGCGCATCTCCTCGATGGACTCCTCGTATTCGTGCTTGCCCAGGGCGGTCAGGCCCCAGTTCTTGTACATGCGGGCATGCAGGAAATACTGGTTGATGGCGGTGAGTTCCACCGTCAGGGCCTTGTTGAGGTACTGGATGACTTTCTTATCGCCTTTCATGGCGCTCTCCTGTTGATTGAGGACACCCGCGAGCGTACCGGTGGCTGGACGACTGCTTGGCTAAAGGGCGATGCGGGATTACCCGCCATTCTAGGTAGGTCGGCGTACAAAGCAAGCGCCGTGAGGCGTTCGGGACAGGCCGTAGCGGAAGAAAGCGGCCGCTCAGGCCGCCATCAGCCCGGGGCAGGCCGCTTCTTCGCAGCGCACCTCGTCGACCGCCTCGCGCAGGACGTCCCTGGCGCAGCGGGCGCACTTGCCGCACTGGGTGGCGACCCCCGACTGGCGGCTCAGTTCGCGCATCGTGCAGACGCCTTCCGACCGCACGAGTCGACGGATGTCCGAGTCGGTGACGTTATGGCAAAGGCAGACGTACATGGTGGAATCTCCGCTGCTGAATCATGGCGCCCATTTTATATAAATGAGAATTGTTGTCAATAGCAATAACATCATGCGTGGGAGCCGGGTGCCAGCGCGCGAACCGTTCGCGGAACAGGAACCCCTGCACCCTCCTCACGCCGGCCTCGACGCGGGGCATGCCGGGCGAGGCGTGGGCGGACGAAGACCCACGCGACGCCGACCGCGACCGTGAGCGTGGCGACGTAAATCCCCGTCAGGCCGCTGAAGCCGAGGGGTGCGAACGGCCAGGCCACACCGAGAAAGGCCGCGTAGCCCCATGACGCGGCGCTCACGCCGCCCAGCACGACGGGGAGCGCGGCAGCGCGCGCGGCGCTGTTGGCGACTGCATGATGCGCGGAAAAGCCAGCCGATGGAGCAGGACGCCATTCAGGCTGAGGCGGGACACGGCGGCCAGCTTGGCCAGCAGCTTGGGCTTGCCGGCGATGGCGTCGATAACGAACTGGGTGTCGAGCCAGATTTTGCCAAGCCCGGTCATCCACAGCGCCGCGAGCGCGAGGCTGACGATGCGGGTTGACTGCTTCAATAATGCCGTGTTGACGCGCTGTCCGGCGAAGATGGCGAAGTCGCCGAAGGCGATCGCCGCGACGGCGGCGGCAAAGGCGAGCAGGTGGGCATAGATCAGGATTGCGCGCGCCGCCGCGGGAAGGTCGAGATCCGC
>JAJXTE010000024.1:0-13267 GCA_021784115.1 Pseudomonadota bacterium
GTCGGGCGCATCGAAGACCACGTTCGGTTTGGGCTCGGACAGATAACGTCCGGCAAACTCGGCAATATCGCGCTTGTTCCACTTGATTTTCGCAATCATGCCCTCGATCTGCGCCAGCATGGCCCGGCTGATCTCGCCGGGGTGCGCGTGCAGTCGGAGATCAGGGTCGGAATAGCGGCCCTCCAGCGCGAGCGTGTCCTGCAGATGCATCAGGAAGCCATGCGCCAGTTCCTCGGTGGTGGGCGCACGGAAGCCGATCGAATAGGTCATGCATTCGTCTTCGGCCACCCCGTAATGCGCGACGTGCGGCGGCAGGTAGAGCATGTCGCCGGGGCCGAGCACCCACTCGCCGTCAGGCTTGAAACGGCGCAGGATTTTCAGTGGCGCATTGTCCAGGAGGGTCAGATCGCTCTGCGTGCTGATCTTCCAGCGGCGGTGCCCCTGGCCCTGTAGCAGGAAAACGTCGTAGGAATCGAAATGCGGCCCCACGCTGCCGCCCGCCACGGCATAGCTCACCATCAGGTCGTCGAGCCGGGCGTGCGGAATGAAATTGAAGCGCGCCAGCAGTGCATCCGCTTCGGGCAGCACATGGTTGAGTGACTGCACCAGCAGCGTCCACTCGCGCTTTGGCAGGCGCTTGAAGTCGCGCTTGCTGAACGGACCGTGGTCAAGCTGCCAATGGGTGCCGCTGCCCTGGATCAGTCGTGATTCGACGTCGTCGCGGCAGGCCAGCTGCTGCATTTCGGCGGGCGACAGGAGCCCGGCGAAGCCGGGGACGGCATTGCGGATCAGGAGCGGGCGCTTGTGCCAGACATCACGCAGGAATCGGGTGGGGCTCAAGCCGCCGAGCAGGGCAGTCGTCATGCAGACGATTATAGCGATGCAGCCGGGGAGGGGCTGTTAGAATGCTGCCGGAAAGACACGTGGCGGAGTCACCCATGCTGAATGCAGGAGATCGGGCGCCGGATTTTTCCAATCCTGACGCTGACATGAATATCGTTGAACTGTCCCAGTTCCGGGGCAAGACGCTCGTGCTGTATTTCTATGTGCGCGACGATACGCCGGGCTGCACCACGGAAGCCATTGAATTTTCCGAGCTGGAAGACGAGTTTGCCAAACTGGGTGCCGTCGTGCTCGGCGTTTCGCGCGACGACTGCATCAAGCATGGGGAGTTTCGCGACAAGCACGGCATCAGCGTGCGGCTGCTGGCGGACAAGGAACAGGCCACCAGTGCAGCATATGGGGTATTGCAGGACAAGGAAGTGGACGGCGTCATGCGCAAGAGCATGGTGCGTTCCACCTTCATCATCGACAAGCAGGGCGTCATTCGTCATGCCCTGTACGGCGTTTCCAGCCGCGGCCATGCGGCGGAAGTGCTTCAACTGGTTGCTTTAATGAGCAAAGGGGAACTCAAGTGAATATTGGCAAGGATACCGTGGTCACCATCACCTATGTCGTCAAGGACATGGACGGCAAGCTGCTGGAAGAAAGCGAAGAGCCGGTCAGCTACCTGCATGGCGGCTACGACAACATTTTCCCGCTGGTGGAACAGGCGCTGGAAGGCAAGGCAGTGGGCGACACCATCGACCTCAAGCTGCAGCCCGCCGACGCCTTCGGCGAGTTCGAGGAGGATCTGGTGCGGCTGGAACCGCGCGAGTCCTTCCCGCCCGAGATCGAAATCGGCATGCAGTTCGTCGGCTCGCCGGTCGACGGCAGCGAGGAAATGCTCTACACCGTGACCGACATCTCAGAAGAAAAGGTGGTGGTCGACGGCAATCATCCCTATGCCGGACAAGCGGTGCATTTCCAGTGCAAGGTCGCTGAAGTGCGCGCGGCGACGCCGGACGAAGTCACGCACCGTCATGCGCATGGCGCCCACGGCCATCATCACCACTGAACTGCACGGTAAATGATGCCGGGCTGTTAAAATGCCCGGCTAACCCGTTTTCTGCGACTGTTTGATGAAAACCACCTTCCTCGACTTTGAGCAACCGATTGCCGAGCTCGAAGCCAAGATCGAAGAACTGCGCTTCGTGCAGGATGACTCCGCGCTGGACATCTCGGAGGAAATCCGCCGCCTGCAGAAGAAGAGCCAGACACTGACCAAGGACATCTACGCCAAGCTCAACGCCTGGCAGGTGTCGCAGGTGGCCCGCCATCCGCAGCGCCCCTATACGCTTGATTATGCCCAGGGGCTGTTCACCGATTTTGTCGAACTACACGGCGATCGCGCCTATGCCGACGATGCTGCGATCGTCGGCGGCATGGCCCGCTTCAACGGCGAGCCGGTCATGGTGATCGGCCACCAGAAGGGCCGCGACACCAAGGAAAAGATCTATCGCAATTTCGGCATGCCGCGTCCAGAAGGCTATCGCAAGGCCTTGCGGCTGATGCGTCTTGCCGAAAAGTTCAGCCTGCCGATCTTCACCTTCATCGACACGCCGGGCGCCTATCCCGGCATCGGCGCGGAAGAACGCGGGCAGTCCGAGGCGATCGCGCGCAACCTCTACGTGATGGCCGAGCTCAGGACCCCGGTCGTCTGCACCATCGTCGGGGAAGGCGGTTCGGGCGGCGCGCTGGCGATCGGTGTCGGCGACCGCATGCTGATCCTGCAATATTCGACGTATTCGGTCATCTCGCCGGAAGGTTGTGCCTCGATTCTGTGGAAGAGCGCCGACAAGGCCTCGGTCGCCGCCGAAACGCTGGGCATTACCGCCGACCGTCTGAAAGCGAACGGGCTGGTCGACCGCATCGTCGAAGAGCCGCTGGGGGGCGCGCAGCGCGACTGGGACGCGATGTTTCAGGCGATGCGCCGCGCACTGACCGATACCCTCGCCGAACTGCGCAAACAGCCGCTCGACGCCCTGTTGGACACGCGTTACAAGCGTCTGCGGGCGTATGGCAGCTTCAAGGAAACCCCCACCAAGTAAGATGCTTGTCGCAGAGGTGGCGGACGTTCTCGCCCGCCATGTCTTTCCGCACGCGCGACTGACGCTGGCGCTCTCAGGGGGGCTGGACTCGGTCGTCCTGCTGCATGCGCTCCTCGCGCTGCGCGATCAGCATGCGTTCGACCTGCGAACGGTGCACGTGCATCACGGCCTGTCGCCGCATGCCGACGACTGGGCCGGTTTCTGCAGGGAGTTGTGCGCAACGCACGCGGTCGAACTGAGCATTCATCGCGTACAGATCGCGCGCGCCGACCCGGCGGGCATCGAGGCGGCCGCACGTCGCGAACGTCAGCGGATTTTTGCCGGGCTGGATGCGGATTTTCTTCTCACGGCACACCAGCAGGACGATCAGGCCGAGACGCTTTTGCTGCAATTGCTGCGCGGCGCCGGGCCGAAGGGGCTGGCGGCCATGGGCGAGGTGCAGAGACGGCCCGGCTGGCAGGCGGTCCAGTTGAGGCCGCTGCTGGGCATGAGCCGTTCCGACCTGCTGCTTGCGGCGCAGGAACAGGAACTCGCGTGGGTCGACGACGAAAGCAACCTGGACACCCGCTATCGCCGCAACGCGCTGCGCCAGCAGGTGATGCCGCTGCTGGCGCAGCATTTCCCGGGCGCCGGCCGCACCCTGGCGCGCGCGGCCGCGCTGCAGGCAGACGCTGCCGACTTGCTGGACGATCTTGCGCGGCTGGATGCGCGCGAGGCCATTGTCGGCGACCGCCTCGATTGCGCCGCCCTGGCGCGCCTGTCGACGCCGCGCGCGCGCAACCTCCTGCGCCATTTCATGGAGCAGCATGGCCAGGCTATGCCCAGTCAGAGGCGACTCGACGAGGCGCTGCATCAGTTGCGGAGTGCGCACAACGATGCGCGGGTACGCGTCAACCTGGGGCAGGTGGACGTGTGGCGATTTCGCGGCGGCGCCTATCTGGTGCCGGAGGCGCCGCCGCGGGCCGCGCCGGTTCGCTGGCAAGGCGAGGCAACGGTCTGGGTGCCGGCCGCCGGGCTCAGCGTGCGCATGGAGCGGGTGAACGGGGCGGGGCTTAAGGAGGCGGCGTTGGAAGCATGCGAGGTCACGCTCGGGGTGCGCGCGGGCGGCGAACATTTTCGGCCGCATGCCGGTGGCCCCCGGCGCAGCCTGAAGAACCTGCTCCAGGAACACGCGATCCCGCCCTGGCAGCGCGAGCGTCTGCCACTGATGTGGTGCGATGGCCGGCTGGTGTGGGCGGCGGGAATCGGCGTCGAGGCCGACGTGTGCGCTGCAGCCGGCGAGGCTGGGGTGCTGCCGCTCGTTGAGCCCTGACTTGCCGGGCGCTGCCGCGGGGCGACAGCCGGCGTCGGAAAAGTGCCATCTGCCGGCAAAACAAGACAGTCCGGGGCGGCCCATGTTATTCTAGCGGGCTGATTTTCATGGTTTTTTGAACCTTTTCTCCCGTTTTTCCTCTTTTGTCTGGAGCATATACATGGCTGTTCAGCGCACTTTTTCCATCATCAAGCCCGATGCCGTCGCCAAGAACGTGATTGGCAAGATCGTCAGCCGCTTCGAGACCAACGGCCTCAAGGTGGTGGCGTCGAAAATGAAGCACCTGTCGCGTCAGGAAGCCGAAGGCTTCTACGCCGTGCACAAGGACCGTCCCTTCTTCAAGGACCTGGTCGATTTCATGATTTCCGGCCCGGTCGTGCTGCAGGTGCTGGAAGGCGAGGACGCGATCGCCAAGAACCGTGCCCTGATGGGCGCAACCGACCCGAAGAAGGCCGAAGCCGGCACCATTCGCGCCGACTTCGCCGAGAGCATCGACGCCAACGCCGTGCACGGCTCCGACGCGCCAGAGACCGCCGCGATCGAGATCGCGTATTTCTTCCCGGCCTGCGAAGTCTACGCAGGCCGCTAATCGCACCGTAATGCCGCAAAACCTGCTCGACCTCGACCTCGAAGGGCTGACCGCCTGGTTCGGCGAACTCGGCGAAAAGCCGTTTCGCGCCAGGCAGGTGTTCCATTGGGTGCACCAGGCCGGGGTGGCGGACTTTGCGCAGATGACCGACATCGCCAAGAGCCTGCGCGAGAAGCTGCAGCAGCAGGCGGTGGTGCAGGCGCCGGCGATCAGCTACGCGCACACCTCGGCAGACGGCACCCGCAAGTGGCTGTTCGATGTCGGGGTCGCCAACGGCGTCGAAACGGTATTCATCCCGGAGGACGACCGCGGCACGCTGTGCGTGTCGTCCCAGGTCGGCTGCGCGCTCGAATGCACCTTCTGCTCGACCGGGCGGCAGGGATTCAATCGCAACCTGACGGTGGCCGAGATCATCGGCCAATTGTGGGTGGCGCATCACAGTCTGAAAACCGAGCCGAATCGCGCCACCGGCGAAATTTCCGAGCGCCCGGTTACCAACGTGGTGATGATGGGCATGGGTGAACCGCTGGCCAATTTCGAGAATGTGGTGACCGCGCTCGGCATCATGCTCGACGACCATGCCTACGGCCTGTCGCGGCGTCGGGTGACAGTGTCGACCTCGGGCCTGGTTCCGGCGATGGATCGTCTGGCCGAGCGCTGTCCGGTCGCGTTGGCGGTCAGCCTGCACGCCCCCAACGACGCATTGCGCGACCAGATCGTGCCGATCAACAAGAAGTATCCGTTGCGCGAGTTGATGGCGGCGTGCCGGCGCTATCTGGTGCACGCGCCGCGGGATTTCATCACCTTCGAGTACGTGATGCTTGCCGGCGTGAACGACCAGCCCGAGTACGCCCGCCAGTTGATCGAGTTGACGCGCGACGTGCCGTGCAAATTCAATCTCATTCCCTTCAATCCGTTCCCGGATTCCGGATACGAGAAGCCCCGGGCAGAATCGATGCGGGTGTTCCGCCAGATCCTGCAGGATGCGGGCTATGTGGTGACGACGCGCAAGACGCGCGGCGACGATATCGATGCGGCCTGCGGGCAACTGGCCGGGAAAGTCGCCGACAAGAGTGGACGTGTCCTGAAAAGAATGCACAAGGAGGCAGCGTGAAAAAAGGCTTGATCGTACTGATTGCGGCGGCATTGCTGGCAGGCTGCGCGGCGCAGCCGATGGACGGTGGCGGCGGCGTTGCCGCCAGCGAAGCGGACAGCGCGAGCCGTGAGCGCGCCAAGGCCTTCACGGACCTGGCTGGCGCCTATTACTCGCGCACCCAGTACAAGGTCGCGCTCGATGAACTGCGCAAGGCGATCACGTCGGACAGTCACTACGGGCCGGCCTACAATATCTATGGTCTGATCTACATGGACCTCGCCGAGGACAAGCTGGCCGACGACAATTTCCGCCGTGCGATCGATCTGGATCGCAACGATTCGGACGCGCGCAACAACTACGGCTGGTTTCTGTGTACCCGCGGTCGCTACGACGAAGGACTCGCGCAGTTCAGTGCGGCCATTCGCAACCCTTTGTACACACAACCCGAGCTGGCGATGACCAATGCCGGTCTCTGCGCCGAAAAGAAGGGCGATATCGCGCTGGCCGAGGCCAATCTGACGAAGGCGCTCAAGCTGCAGCCCGACAGCGCCAACACGCTGCTCAAGCTGGCCGGCCTCAATTTCCGCCAGGGGCGGACGATCGAGGCGCAACGCCTTCTGGGGCGTCATGACGAGCTGGCGCCGCCGACGGCGGAAAGCCTGTGGCTGGGCGTGCGGGTGGAACGCAAGCTGGGCGACCGCGCGCAGGAAGCGGCCTATGCGCTGCAACTGCGCAAGCGCTTCCCCGATTCGAATGAAACGCAGCGGATGCTGGCAGGCCAATTCGAGTGAGTGAGAGCGGGCAAGCGTCGGTCGGTCGGATTTTGCGTGACGCGCGCGAAGCGCAGGGCGTCACGCTGGACGATGCCGCGGTTCGCCTGCGGCTGATGCATCGCCAGGTCGAGGCGATGGAGCGGGACGATTTCGAAAGTCTCGGCCAGCCCGTGTTTGCGCGCGGTTTCGTGCGCAACTATGCGCGTCTGCTGGGGCTTGCGCCTGAATCGCTGCTCGCACGCATGGAAGGCGCGCCAGCCGAGCCGCCTGCCGTCCGCCCTGTCGAGCCGATGCTGCCGCGTTCCTGGCTGACTTCGCCGTGGCTGATTCTCTCGCTGTTTGGTCTGCTTCTGATCGTCGCCGTACCGGTCGGGCTGTATGTGTGGCTCAACAGCGAGGCGGAGGATGCACCGGGAAAACCGCAGGCGACGTCCGCGGTGCAATCGCCCCCGGTTCCCGGCGCTGCCACGGCGCCGGTGGCAGCGCCAGCAGAAGCCGCTGCGTCTGCTGGCGAGGTTGCGCCCACGCCGCCCGTCGATCCGGCGACAAGCGCGGGTCAGGTCGAGTCTCAAGCGCCCGCTGCATCCGAGCCTGCCGCCGCCGGAAGCGTGCTGCATCTCGAGTTCGCCGACGAGTCCTGGACCGAAATCAAGGATGCCACCGGGCGCATGCTGCTTCGTCAGCTCAACCCCGCAGGCAGCAGCGCAGAGATCCACGGCCAGCCGCCATTCGATGTGGTGATCGGCAACGCCTCGCACGTGCAGACGACGTACAATGGCCGGCCCATCGACCTGAAACCCTTTATTGATGGGACGGTTGCCCGTTTCACCCTGGAAGAATGATGTCTCAGATTGCCCGTCGTCCCAGCCGCCAGGTGCGGATCGGTCATGTGCTGGTCGGCGGCGACGCCCCCGTCGTGGTGCAGTCGATGACCAACACCGATACCGTCGATATCAGCGGGACCGTTCGCCAGGTTCAGGCACTCGCCGAAGCGGGCTCGGAACTGGTGCGCCTCACCGTTAACACCCTGGAAGCCGCGGCCGCGGTGCCGCGCATCCGCGAGCGCCTCGACGTGCTGGGCTGCCGGGTGCCGCTGATCGGCGACTTCCACTTCAACGGCCACAAGCTGCTGACGCAGGTGCCGGAATGCGCCGAGGCGCTGGCCAAGCTGCGCATCAACCCCGGCAACATCGGGCGCGGCAACAAGCGCGACGAGCAGTTCGCCACCCTGATCGAAGTGGCGTGCCGCCATGACAAGCCGGTGCGCATCGGCGTCAACTGGGGCAGCCTCGACCAGGCGCTGGCGGCGCGCATGATGGACGACAACGCGCGTCTCGCGCAGCCGGAAGACGCCGAGGTGGTGATGCGCCGCGCGATGGTGGCGTCCGCGCTGGAGTCGGCGAAGAAGGCCGAGGAACTCGGCCTCGGCGGCGACAAGATCATCCTGTCGTGCAAGATGAGCCGGGTGCAGGACCTGATTTCGGTGTATCGCGACCTCGCGTCGCAGTGCGACTATCCGCTGCACCTGGGATTGACCGAAGCGGGCATGGGCAGCAAGGGCATCGTCGCCTCGACCGCCGCGCTGGCGGTGCTGCTGCAGGAGGGCATCGGCGACACGATTCGTATTTCTTTGACACCCGAGCCGGGCGGTGACCGTGCGCAGGAAGTCCGCGTCGGCCAGGAAATCCTGCAGGCGCTCGGCCTGCGCGCGTTCACCCCGCAGGTCACCGCCTGCCCCGGCTGCGGCCGTACCACCTCGACCGTGTTCCAGGAGCTGGCGCAGGACATCGAGACCTATCTGCGCACCCAGATGCCGGTGTGGCGCAGCCAGTATCCCGGCGTCGAGTCGATGCAGGTGGCGGTGATGGGCTGCGTGGTCAACGGGCCCGGCGAGTCCAAGCACGCCAACATCGGCATCTCGCTGCCCGGCACCGGCGAAGTGCCGGTCGCGCCGGTGTACGTCGACGGCGAAAAGACCGTGACGCTGAAAGGCGACCGGATTGCCGCCGACTTCCAGGCGATCGTCGAAGACTACGTGCGCAGCCATTACGGCGCTGCGTGACCCGAATATCTGTTGATTAGTTTATGAGCAACCTTATCCAATCCGTGCGCGGCATGAACGACTGCCTGCCCGACGTCACCGATACCTGGCAGGGGTTCGAGGCGATCGTGCGCGACTGGCTGCGGCGCTACGGCTACCGCGAGATGCGCACGCCCATCCTCGAGCACACGGGCCTGTTCAAGCGCGCGATCGGCGAGGTGACCGACATCGTCGAGAAGGAGATGTACACCTTCGTCGACGAACTGAACGGCGAATCGCTGGCACTGCGGCCGGAAGGCACGGCGTCGTCGGTGCGCGCGGTGATCCAGCACAACCTGCTGTACGACGGCGGCAAGCGGCTGTGGTACACCGGCCCGATGTTCCGCCACGAGCGCCCGCAGAAGGGCCGCTACCGGCAGTTCCACCAGGTCGGCGTCGAGGCGCTCGGCTTCGCCGGGCCGGACGTCGACGCCGAACTGATCGTGATGTGCGCCGACCTCTGGCGCGAGCTCGGCATCGCGCCGACGCTGCAGCTCAATACGCTGGGCGACCACGAATCGCGGCAGCGCCACCGGCAGAAGCTGATCGCGTATTACGAATCGCATCAGGATGCGCTCGACGACGACGCGAAGCGCCGCCTGCAC
The DNA here is from genome assembly GCA_021784115.1 of Pseudomonadota bacterium. Lineage (GTDB taxonomy): Bacteria > Pseudomonadota > Gammaproteobacteria > Burkholderiales > Thiobacillaceae > Thiobacillus. Next base: position 9,386 of record JAJXTE010000024.1, read on the forward strand.
AGCAACCCGCTGCGCATCCTCGACAGCAAGAACCCGGCAATGCAGGCGCTGAACGATGCAGCCCCCCGGCTGATGGACGAACTGGAGGAAGAGGCGCTCGCGCATTTCGACGCCGTGCAGGCGCTGCTGCATACGAACGGCATCGCGTTCGAGATCAATCCGCGTCTGGTGCGCGGGCTCGACTACTACAACCGCACCGTGTTCGAGTGGGTGACCGACCAGCTCGGGGCGCAGGGTACCGTGTGCGCCGGCGGGCGCTACGACGGCCTGATCGAACAGCTGGGCGGCAAGCCGGCGCCGGCCGCCGGTTTTGCGATGGGCATCGAACGGCTGCTTTCGCTGATCGAGGCGGGCGGACGTGCCATCGCGACGCCGGTAGCGGACGCCTACATCGTCCATGCGGGCGAGGCCGCGCAGGCCTTCGCCTGGCAGGTGGCAGGTACACTGCGCAGCGCCGGGCTTGCCGCCGTGCTGCATTGCGGCGGCGGCAGCTTCAAGTCGCAGATGAAAAAGGCCGATGCCAGCCGCGCACGCTATGCGGTGATCATCGGCGACGACGAGGCCGTGGCGCAGCAGGTGACGCTGAAGCCGCTGCGCGACACGACAGAACAGACCCGCGTCGAGGTGGCGCTGGCGATCCAACTCATTAAAAAGGCATAACGACGATGGCAACCTACGATCTCGACGAGCAGGAGCGGCTGGACGAACTGAAGGCCTGGTGGAAACGCTGGGGCAGCGTGGTGATGGTCGGGCTGGCCGTGGTGATCGCGGCCGCGGCCGGCTGGCGCTACTGGCAGAACCGCACGGTCACGCAAAGCCTGGAAGCGGCCGCCGTGTATGAAAAGCTCACGCAGTCGCTGGCGGCGAACGATACCAAGGGCGCACGCGAGGCGGGCTCGATGCTGATCGACCAGTACAAGGGCACGGCGTATGCCCCGCGTGCCGCGCTGCTGCTGGCCAAACTCAACGTCGTGGGCAAGGACCTGAAAAGCGCGCAGAGCCAGCTGGAATGGGCCGTGGCCAACAGCAAGGAGCCGGCCGTCAAGGATCTGGCGCGCCTGCATCTGGCAGGGGTGCAACTCGACCAGAAGCAATATGACGCTGCATTGAAGACCCTGTCTGCCTCGCACAGTGATGCGTTCGCCTTCCGCTTCGAGGACCTCCGGGGCGACGTGCTGATGGCACGGGGGAAGCAGGCTGAGGCGCGCGCGGCCTATCAGGCGGCATTCGGCAAGATGGAGCAAGACAACCCCTATCGCAACATCGTCGAACTGAAGCTCGATGCGCTGGGAGGAGAGGCCAAGTGAAAATGCGGATGATTGTCGCCAGCCTGGCGCTGGCTGTGTCGGGATGCAGCACGGTTGGCTCGATGACCAGCACCGTGGGCGGATGGTTCGGTGCCGGTCCGGCCAAGACCAAACCCGCAGAACTGGTTGAATTCAAATCCACTGCGAATCTTGTCGAAGCCTGGAAAGGCGAGACGGGCGACACCGGCGGCTATCTGTTCCGGCCCCAGGTCGAAGGCGACGATGTGTTCGCCGCGGGTGGCAGCCGGGTCGTGCGCATCGCGGTGGCCAATGGCAATACCGTGTGGAGAACCGATGCCGGTGCAAAACTCTCGGCCGGCGCCGGCGCGGGACAGAGCCTGGTCCTGGCGGGCAGCAGCAAGGGCGAGTTGCTCGCGCTGGATCGGGCCAGTGGCCAGGTGCGCTGGAAGGCGGCATTGTCAAGCGAGGTGACCGGTCAGGTGCTGGTGGTGGGCGACAACGTCATCGCGCGCACCGGCGATGGCCGCGTGCAGGCCCTTGCGGTAAACGACGGCAGCCGCAAATGGCTGTACACCCGAAACCTGCCTGCGCTGAGCCTGCGCGGCTCGGGTGGCATGGCGGTCCGCGACGACGTGCTCTACGCGGGGTTCCCAGGCGGCAAGCTGGTCGCGCTCAACCCCGCAAACGGCGCCCAGATGTGGGAGGCCACGGTGGCCCTGCCGCGTGGGGCGACCGAACTCGAACGGGTGGCCGACGTGATGGGCAATCCGGCGGTAGACGACAACCAGGTATGCGCGGTCGCCTATCAGGGGCGCGTGGCCTGTTTCAACCGCCGCAACGGCGAGCTGCTGTGGGCGCGCGACACCTCCAGCAACAGCGGGCTGGCGATGGATGAGCGCAACGTCTACGTCACCGACGACGGGGACGCGGTGACCGCCTACGATAAGACCAGCGGCCGTGCCGGCTGGCGGCAGGACAAGCTGGCGCGCCGGGCGGTAACCGCGCCGCTGGCGCTGGGCGCCTGGGTGGTCGTTGCCGACGGCGAAGGCTACGTGCACGTGCTGTCGGCTGACGATGGCAGCTTCGTTGCGCGTGCCAAGGTCGACAGCGGCGTGCACACGGCGCCGGTCGACATCGGGCCGGGCTTCGCCGTGCAGACGGCCAAGGGCAATATCGTCGCTTTCAGACTCAAATAAACCACGCGCCGGCCTGGCCGGCGTGTAGCAAGGATTAGCATGCTCCCCACCCTGGTTCTTGTCGGGCGTCCCAACGTCGGCAAGTCCACCCTTTTCAACCGCCTCACCGGCACGCGCGACGCCCTGGTCCACGACATGCCGGGGATGACGCGCGACCGCCATTACGGGCGCGGGCGCATTGGCGGCAAGCCCTATCTGGTGGTGGACACCGGCGGTCTCGAACCGGTGGCCAAGGAAGGCATCATGGCCGAAATGGCGCGCCAGACGCTGCAGGCGATCGACGAGGCCGACGCCATCATCTTCATGGTCGATGCCCGCTCCGGCCTCACGCCGCAGGACAAGGTGATCGCCGACCGCCTGCGTCGCGCGTCGTGCCCGGTGCTGCTGGCGGTCAACAAGGCCGAGGGCATGAACCGCGCGGTGGTGACCGCCGAATTCCACGAGCTGGGCTTGGGCGAGCCGCTGGCGATCTCCGGCGCGCACGGCGACGGCATTTCAGACCTGGTGGACGAGGCGCTGGCGCCGTTTTCCGAAGAGGAAGAAAAGACCGAGGAATTCGGCATTCCCAAGATCGCGCTGGTGGGGCGCCCCAACGTCGGCAAGTCGACCCTGGTCAACGCGCTGGTCGGTGAGGAGCGCGTCATCGCGTTCGACCAGCCGGGCACCACGCGCGATTCGATCTATGTCGAGTTCGAGCGCGACGGCAAGCCCTACATCCTGATTGACACCGCCGGCGTGCGGCGCAAGGGCAAAGTGTTCGAGACGGTCGAGAAATTCTCCGTCATCAAGACGCTGCAGGCGATCGAGGACGCCAACGTGGTGGTGCTGGTGCTCGACGCGCGCGAGAACATTTCCGAGCAGGATGCGCATCTGGCCGGCTTCGTCCTGGAAACCGGGCGTGCGCTGGTGGTGGCGATCAACAAGTGGGACGGCCTGTCCGCCGAGCAGCGCGACGACATCAAGCGCGACATCGGGCGCAAGCTGGCCTTCCTCGATTTCGCCCGCTTCAACTACATTTCGGCGCTCAAGGCCAAGGGCCTGGACACCCTGCTGAAGGATGTGGAAGCCGCGCACGCCGCCGCCTTCATCAAGATGTCGACGCCCAAGCTCACGCGGGTGCTGGAGATGGCGGTGGAGCAGCACGCGCCGCCCAAGAACGGCCTGTTCCGCCCGAAGCCGCGCTACGCGCACCAGGGCGGCAAGAATCCGCCGGTGATCGTGCTGCACGGCAACGCGCTGGAAGGCCTGCGCGAAGACTACAAGCGTTATCTCGAGAGCAGCTTCCGCAAGGCGTTCAAGCTGCAGGGCACGCCGCTGCGGATCCAGGTCAAGGAAGACGAAGGCAAAAACCCGTTCGAAGGCAAGAAGCGCGCGCCGCTCACCGAGAGCGAGGCGACGCGGATGCGGCGCAAGAAGCG
>JAJXTE010000024.1:13367-23004 GCA_021784115.1 Pseudomonadota bacterium
TAGAGCCGCTGAAGCGGCAACAACCACGCTCAGTCGAGCCAGCGCACCAGATAGAACAGCTTGAAGCCTTCGGACGAGCGCGAGGGGCCGCTGGCGATCGCCGCATGGCGGTTCTTGGCGGGATCGGCATGCGCCAGCGCCTCGTCCTCGCTGGCGTAAACGTCGACCACGCCCTCGGGAAAGCGCTTGCGGTTCTTGCCCGAGGGCGAATAGATCACCACCGCCGACGTGCCGACGACCTTCGCTTCGACATCGGTGAACAGGCTGGTGGCTTGCGGCATAATCAGTGCGTTTTTTTCGGAATGCTGCTGATCTTGACGGCGTGGCTGGTGGGCGTCTCGTCGGCGAAGCGCGGACGCTCGTCCAGGGTGCGGCCCGTGAGCTGGGCGAGTTCGGCTTCGCGGCTGGAAATCACCACCAGGCAATCCTTGATGCCGAGGATGGTGGCTTCGGTCAAGGGGCTGGGGTTGCCGTCGCGCGGCGCGGTATCGCGCACGATGGAGGTGAGGGTCTTGCGCATCATGCGCATGAGGCGCTGCTCGTCGTGCAGGGCTTTTTCGTCCATGGAGATACTCCGGAATCCAGCAAAGAAGTCACATTGTCGGCGCGCCCCCGGGCTTCGTCAACGCAAGCCCTTGTTCCACGAGGGGGATAAAAAGCCCGAGTGGGGCCATAAGCAGAATGAACAGCCGCCGCCGGGTGGCTGTTCTATCCTTGTCGCCGAGGAGGCCACCATGCCAGACGACGTCAAGACCGACCCGAGCGAAGTCCGCGAAATCCGCATCAATCCCATCGTACCGGCCGAATCGGTGCTGGTGGCCACCGCGCGCAGCATGCGTCCGAAAAAGGCCGAGGAACTGGCGCCGCGCGACACCCGCAAACACGTCGAAACCTGTCCGTTCTGCCGCGGCAACGAACACAAGACCCCGCCGCCGATCCTGACCTGGCCGGAAACCGGTGACTGGCAGATCCGCATGGTCGAGAACCTCTACCCGGTGCTGGGCGACGACCGGGCGCAGGCCGGCTTCACCTTCGGGTTGCAGCAGACCATCGACGGCTATGGCCGGCACGAAGTCATCATCGATCACCATGAGCACGGCATCGCCATTCAGGACATGGCCGAGAGCCATCTGGCGGCACTGTTCGGCGTTTACCAGACGCGCATGCGGCAGCTGTTCGAGTCGGATGACCGCCTGAAATACGTACTGGTATTCAAGAATTTCGGCCCGGCGGCCGGTGCCTCGATCCCGCACACGCACAGCCAGGTGATCGCGATGCCGGTGGTGCCGGAAAACGTCGACGCCGAGGTGAGAAACAGCGCTGCGCACTACGCCAAGCACCACCACTGCATCTTCTGCGCGCTGATCGACGAGGCGCTGACCTTCGAGGCCACCATCTACGACCGCAATTCCGGCGCGGTGCGGCGCAAGATCAATGTCGGCCAGTACGTGGTCGAGCGTGGCGAAAAGTTCATCGCCATCAAGCCCTTTGCCAGCCGCTATGAATGGGAGGTACACATCCTGCCGCTTGCGCACCAGGCCGATTTTCTCGACGTGCGCGGCGAGGACCTGGCCGACCTGGCGCGCGTCATGAGGCGCACCATGGCGCGGCTGGATGCCGTCATCGGCGGCGCGCAATACAACTTCTTCCTGCACTCCGTGCCGCACGACACCCAGCGGAGCGCGCACGCGCCGAGCTATCACTGGCACCTGGAGATCTGCCCCCGCACATCGATTCCCACCGGCTTCGAACTGGGCTCCGGACTGTTCGTCAACACGATCAATCCGGAACAGGCGGCTGAGCGTCTGCGCACAGTGGAGCTGTAAAAAACGCCATGGGCTAAATACGGCTTTGTTGACAGGCCCAACGGCAATCCACGCTGCCCGTCAAAGAGTCTGTACCGCACGTGCCACCGGCCAACCCGGGCAGCGCTCATGTCGATCGCCTGAATGCACTTTGGAAGCTGTCGGTGCAGGGCGGGCTCTCGGACCCCGAGCGCATTCGAGCCATGCTGGACATGGCGGCCACGGTGCTCGACATGGACCTGGTGGTGCTCGGCGAGTTTGGCGAGCACTACGCCGCGCGCTATGTCAGCAATCGCCTCGGCGTGTTTCCGGAGGGCACCACGCTGCCGGCGGAGACGGCGCTTTGCCACATCGTTCACCAAAGCCACACGCCCTACCACATCGGGATCTGTCCGCGCACCCCCTCCACGCGCGGGATGCCCTGGTGACCGAACAGGGGATGCGCACCTATTCCGGCATCCCGGTGTCGGTCGGCGACGAGGCCCGCTGGGTGCTGGCCTTCCTGCGCAGGCGCAGTGAACCACCGCCCGACGCGGCCGACATTGCCTACATGGACCTCCTTGCCGACTGGCAAGGGAATGCCCTCTATCAATCCGCGCAAAAAGACCTGCTGAAACGCATCGCGTTGACCGATCCGCTGACCGGATTGCCCAACCGGCGCGCGGCGGAAGAACGGCTGCAAAAGGAAAGAGCGCGCACCCCGCGCGATGGTCACGGCTTCGCATTGACCCTGGTCGATCTCGATCATTTCAAGATGGTGAACGACCGCTACGGTCCTGCCGTGGGGGACGAGGTGCTCAAATTCGTGGCCCGCCGGTTCGAATCCGGGCTGCGCAAAGGCGACTGGGTGGCGCGCTGGGGCGGCGAGGAGTTCCTGTTTGTGCTGCATGGCAGCACCGTTGAGGGAGCCGCCAGCATCATGGAACAGCGCCTTGCTGCGGCAGGCACTGGCCGATATGGGGGTTGACTACGGGCAGGGCTGGTATGTCGGGCGGCCGCAGTTGGCGTGATACGGGCTAGAATGAAGCTTCTTTAACCCAATCGGGCCGCGGGGGTAATCGGTTACGCCTCCTGTGTCTCGATTCTGACCGCCTGCCTGTGAAACCACCCCCATTCCGTCTTGTCCCATCAGTGACCGCTGTGCGTTCGTGCGCAAACCGGGAGTGCTTCCTTGCTTGAACGGCATGCGGGCGGCGAGCGGGTCATTCTGGTGGCGCTTGATTTCGGCGATCCGGATTTCTCCGAGAGCGTGGCCGAACTGCGCCTGCTGGCGGCCGGTGCCGGGCTCGAGATTCTCGGGGAGGTGCAGGGCAAGCGCAGCCGTCCGGATGCCGCGCTGTTCGTGGGAAGCGGCAAGGCCGATGAGATTGCCGCGCTGGTTGCCGCCACCGAAGCCGATGTCGTGATTTTCAACCACGAGTTGTCGCCCGCGCAGGAACGCAACCTGGAGCGCCGCCTGCGGTGCCGGGTGATCGACCGCACGAGCCTGATTCTGGACATCTTCGCCCGACGCGCGCGCAGCGCCGAGGGCAAGCTGCAGGTCGAACTGGCCCAGTTGCAGCATCTGTCAACCCGTCTGGTGCGCGGCTGGACCCACCTTGAACGCCAGCGCGGCGGCGTCGGCATGCGCGGTCCGGGGGAGAAACAACTGGAAACCGACCGTCGCCTGATCGGCCTGCGGGTCAAGGCGCTGCGCGAGCGGCTCGCCAAGCTGGGCAGGCAGCGCCGTACCCAGCGCCGTTCGCGTTCGCGGCAGCACGTGCTGTCGGTGGCGCTGGTGGGCTATACCAATGCCGGCAAGTCCACCCTTTTCAACGCGCTGACGCGCGCCGGCACCTATGCCGCCGACCAGCTTTTCGCCACGCTCGACACCACCACCCGCAAGGTCTACCTGCCGCAGGTTGGAGAAGTCGTGCTGTCGGATACCGTCGGCTTCATCACCCGCCTCCCGCACGATCTGGTCGCCGCGTTCCGGGCCACGCTGGAAGCCACGGCCGAGGCCGATCTTCTGCTGCATGTGATCGATTCGGCTAGCCCGGGTCGCGAGCGCCAAATCGAGGCGGTGGACAAAGTGCTGCACGAAATCGGAGCGGATGCCGTACCGGAGCTCCGGGTCTATAACAAGCTCGATCTGACGGGCGTTGCGCCGGGAGTGGGGCGTGACGAATATGGTAAACTGCAAAGTGTGTATGTATCCGCGCAAACCGGCGCGGGGCTTGAACTTTTGCGCGATGCCCTGTCAGAAATCCTGCTCGCCGTGCGCGCCCAGGACGAAGCCGGCGCGCCGGACGACGACACCTCCCGACCCACAGCTCTTTCTGCATAACCTGACAATATGGCCTGGAACGACCCGCAATGGGGCAATAAAGACAACCGCAAGAACAGCGGGCCGCCCGACCTGGACGAGCTCTGGCGGCGCCTTAACCAGCGCCTCAACGGCCTGTTCCGCAACAAGAATACCGGCGGCGGCGGAGAGGGCTCGTCTCCCGGCGGCATGGCGGGCGGTGGCAATCTGGTCGGCCTGCTGATCGGCGCGCTGGTGCTGGTGTGGGTGGCAAGCGGATTCTATATCGTCGATACCGGCCAGCGCGGCGTGGTGCTGAGGTTCGGCAAGTATGTCGAGACCACCGAGCCGGGGCCGCGCTGGCATCTTCCGTGGCCGATCGAGTCGCGTGAAATCGTCAACATCGATCAGGTACGTACCGTTGAAATCGGCTATCGCAACAATGTCAGGAGCAAGGTTCTGAAAGAATCGCTGATGCTGACGGATGACGAGAACATCATCGACCTCCAATTCGCGGTGCAGTACATCCTGAAGGATCCCGAGGAATTCCTGTTCGTCAACCGTGCGCCTGAAGATACGGTGCTGCAGGTCGCGGAAACCGCGATGCGCGAAATCGTCGGCAAGAACAAGATGGACTTCGTGCTGTACGAAGGGCGTGCCGATATTGCCTCCCAGGCGAAGGTGCTGATGCAGCAGATTCTCGATCGTTACAAGACAGGCATCAGCGTCAGCCAGGTCACCCTGCAGAACATCCAGCCGCCCGAGCAGGTGCAGGCCGCGTTCGACGATGCGGTGAAGGCGGGTCAGGACCGCGAGCGCCTGAAGAACGAGGCGGAAGCCTATTCCAACGACGTGGTGCCGCGTGCCAGTGGTTTGGCCTCGCGCCTGAAGGCGGAGGCCGACGGCTACAAGCAGTCGGTGATTGCCAATGCCGAAGGTGATGCCAGCCGCTTTGTGCAGATCAATGCCGAATATCAGAAGGCGCCGCAGGTGACACGCCAGCGTATGTATCTTGATACCATGCAGACCGTGATGAGCAATACCAGCAAAGTCGTGGTGGACCAGAAGGGCGGAAACAGCCTCCTGTACCTCCCGCTCGACAAATTGCAGCAGATTGTCAGCCAGCCCAGCAGTGGGACGCCGGATGAACTGTTGCAGCCACCCGTTGCACCAACGACGACCCCGGCGCCAGTGGACCTGCGCTCGCGCGATGCCTTGCGCAGCCGTGACCGGGAGGATCGGCCATGAGCAGGAATATCGGCCCCATCCTGATCGGCCTCGTCGTGTTGCTGGTGGTGTTGAGCGGCAGCATGTTCACAGTCGATCAGCGCCAGAACGCCCTCGTGTTCCAGCTGGGGGAGGTCGTTTCGGTGAAGACCAAGCCCGGCCTCTACTTCAAGCTGCCGCTGGTTCAGAACGTCCGTTATTTCGACACGCGCATCCTGACGCTGGACGCTGCGGATCCGGAGCGCTTCATCACGTCTGAAAAGAAGAACGTACTGGTTGACTCCTTCATCAAATGGCGTGTCATCGACGCCCGGCAGTTCTATGTTTCGGTGGGTGGTGACGAGACACGGGCGCAGATTCGGCTGAATCAGACCGTCAACGACGGACTGCGGGCCGAATTCGGTAAGCGCACGATTCACGACGTTGTCTCGGGCCAGCGTGACCAGGTCATGGATCTGATTCGCACCAAGGCCGACCAGGACGCGCGCAAGATCGGCGTGCAGGTGGTCGACGTGCGGATCAAGCGCGTCGATCTGCCGGAGAGCGTGTCGGAGAACGTTTACCGCCGCATGGAAGCCGAACGCAAGCAGGTGGCCAACGAACTGCGCTCGACCGGTGCGGCGGAAGCGGAAAAGATCAAGGCCGATGCCGACAGGCAGAAGCAGGTGATCGTCGCCAACGCCTACCGGGACGCCCAGCGCGTCAAGGGCGAGGGCGATGCCAAGGCTTCGGCGATCTACGCTGCCGCGTATGACAAGAACCCGGAGTTCTATGCCTTCTACCGCAGCATGCAGGCCTACCGCGACAGCTTCAAGAGCAAGAGCGATGTGATGGTGCTCGACCCCAGCGCCGACTTCTTCAAGTACATGAAGAATCCGCGTGCCGCCGGCGGTAAATGACGGGGTCCGACTGGCTGGCTGCAATCGGCCTGATGTTGGTGTTTGAAGGCGTTCTGCCGTTTGTTGCGCCCGCCGTGTGGCGCGAGGCATTCCGCCGCATGCTGGAATTGCGTGACGGCCAATTGCGTTTTATCGGAGCCACCTCGATGCTGGGTGGCCTTTTTGTGTTGTTGATGCTGAATTGAAATGACTGCCTGGCTCTTGCCCGAAAACGTCGAGGATGTGCTGCCGCCGCAGGCCTGGCGCATGGAGGACATGCGCCGCGCGCTGCTCGACCTGTTCCGCAGCCGCGGCTACCAGTTGGTGATCCCGCCGCTGATGGAATATGTCGAGTCGCTGCTGACCGGCGTCGGCGCCGATCTCGATCTCAAGACCTTCAAACTGGTAGACCAATTGACCGGCCGACTGATGGGCGTGCGTGCCGACATCACGCCGCAGGTGGCGCGCATCGATGCCCACCTGTTGGCCGCCAACGCAGTGAACCGCCTGTGCTACGCGGGCAGCGTGCTGCACACCCAGTCCGACGGTTTCCATCGCTCGCGCGAGCCGATCCAGATCGGCGCCGAGCTGTATGGCGAGGCGGGCGCCGAGGCGGACCTCGAAATCCTCACGCTGATGTTGCAGGGCCTGTCCGCATGCGGGGTGAAGACGCTGCAGCTCGACATCGGCCACGTCGGCGTCTACCGTGCGCTGGCGCAGGAAGCCGGCCTGTCCGGCGAGATCGAACATCAGCTGTTCGGTGCGCTGCAGGCCAAGGACAGCAGTGCCGTGGCGGTCCTCACCGCCGGCCTGCCGATCGCCCTGCGCGACGCCTTCGCCGCGCTGCCACAACTCTATGGCGACCGCAGCGTGCTGGCCGAGGCGCGTGCGCGCCTGCCGCAACTCGAGGCAGTCGCTGCCGCGCTGGATACCCTGGAGACGCTCGACCAGGGGCTGGCCAACGTCGAAGCGGCCTACGACCTGGCCGAGTTGCGCGGCTACGGCTACCACAGCGGCGTCGTGTTTGCCGCTTATACCGGTGGACGCAGCCATGCGATTGCGCAGGGCGGACGCTACGACGAGGTGGGGCGGGTATTCGGCCGGGCACGTCCGGCCACCGGTTTCAGTCTGGATTTGCGCGAGCTGGTCATTGCCGGCTCGGACACACAATAGATGGGAGATTGCACCATGGCAGCAAAAAACGTCGTCGTCATCGGCACCCAGTGGGGCGATGAAGGCAAGGGCAAGATCGTCGACTGGCTGACCGACCGCGCGCAGGGCGTCGTGCGCTTCCAGGGCGGCCACAACGCCGGCCACACGCTGGTGGTGGCGGGCAAGAAAACCGTGCTGCACCTGATCCCGTCCGGCATCCTGCGCGACAACGTCACCTGCTACATCGGCAACGGCGTGGTGCTGTCGCCGACCGCGCTGCTGGAAGAAATGGACATGCTGATCGCAGCCGGCGTCGACGTCACCAGGCGCCTCAAGCTCAGCGAAGCCTGCCCGCTTATCATGCCGCATCATGTGGCATTGGATCAGGCGCGCGAGATCGCCAAGGGCGCCGGCAAGATCGGCACCACGGGGCGCGGCATCGGCCCCGCCTACGAAGACAAGGTGGCGCGCCGCGCGCTGCGTCTGCAGGACCTGTTCCACCGCGAACGTTTCGCCGCCAAGCTGGGCGAAGTGCTCGACCACCACAACTTCATGCTGAAAAACTACTACAAGACCGAGGTGGTGAGCTTCAATCAGACGCTCGACAGCATGATGGCGATGGCCGAACGCCTGAAGCCGATGGTGGCCGACGTGCCGCGCAGCCTGTACGAAGCCAACAAGGCGGGCGGCAACCTGCTGTTCGAAGGCGCGCAGGGCACGCTGCTCGACATCGACCACGGCACCTATCCGTTCGTGACGTCCTCCAACTGCACGGCCGGCGGCGCCGCCACCGGCGCCGGCGTCGGGCCGAACACGCTGCATTACGTGCTCGGCATCACCAAGGCCTACACCACGCGCGTCGGTTCGGGCCCGTTCCCCACCGAACTGTTCGACGATGTCGGCCAGTATCTCGGCGAAAAGGGTCACGAATTCGGCGCCACCACCGGCCGCGCGCGCCGCTGCGGCTGGTTCGATGCCGCAGCGCTCAAGCGTTCGATCCAGATCAACGGCGTGACGGGCCTGTGCGTGACCAAGCTCGACGTGCTGGACGGACTGGAAACCGTGCGCGTGTGCGTGGGCTACAAGATCGACGGCGAGACCTGCGACATCCTGCCGGTGGGCGCCGAATCGATTGCCCACGTCGAGCCGATCTATGAGGACCTGCCAGGCTGGAGCGATACCACGGTGGGCGTACAGGAATTCGACAAGCTGCCGCAGAAAGCGCAGACCTACCTGAAGCGGATGGAGGCCTTGTGCGAAGTGCCGGTGGACGTCGTGTCGACCGGGCCGGACCGGGTGGAGACGATCGTGCGTCGCCATCCCTACGAGGTGTAATGGCTACAATCAGCATTACAAAAGCAAAAAGCCGACACGAGGTCGGCTTTTTGCTTACATCTGGTGCCCAGAAGAGGACTCGAACCTCCACACCTTGCGGCACACGGACCTGAACCGTGCGCGTCTACCAATTCCGCCATCTGGGCAATAAGGCGCGCATTTTAAAGAGCAGAGACTAAATTGTCAACGAAGATGCCTACAAAAAAGACCCGCAGCCGCGCCAGCAAACACCAGATTCCCGCCATTCGCCTGGCCGACCCGTTCTACGAGCGTGAAACCGAGCGCTACGAGTCGCCGCTGCCGAGCCGCGAATACATCCTGCAGCTGCTGACCGAGGCAGGCTGCCCGGTCGATGCGGAAGCCTTTGCCGAGCAGCTGCACATCACCGAGGACGAGCGTGACCTGTTCCAGCGCCGCCTCGGCGCGATGCAGCGCGACGGCCAGCTGATGCTGAACCGCAAGCGCCAGCTCTGTTTGCCGGAAAAGCTCGACCTCATCAAGGGCCGTGTCGAAGGCCACCCCGACGGTTTCGGTTTCATCGTGCCGGAAGAGGGTGGCGACGATCTCTACCTGTCGCCCAAGGAAATGCACCGCGTGCTGCACGGCGACAAGGTGCTGGTGCGGGTCGCCGGCTTCGACCGGCGCGGACGCCGCGAAGCCAAGATTGTCGAGGTGCTGGAGCACGTCAACCAGTTCGTCGTCGGCCGTTACTACCTCGAAGGCGGCGTCGGCTTCCTGATCGCGGAGAACCGCCGCATCAACCAGGACATCCTGGTGCCGCCCGAAAACGCAGGGAATGCCAAGTCAGGCCAGGTGGTGACGGTGGAAATCGTCACCCAGCCCGGCGCGCACAACGAGGCGGTCGGGCGCGTCAGCGAGATTCTCGGCAGTTTCACCGGCCCCGGCATGGAAATCGAGATCGCGCTGAGGAAGCACGACCTGCCCTACGTGTTCCC
>JAJXTE010000025.1 GCA_021784115.1 Pseudomonadota bacterium
TTTGTTTTGTAGGAATATTCCTCAAATCAGCTAAATTGCGTGTCGCCCTCAGGCGACGTTTTAGCCTGTTTTTGCCTTCGGCAGATTCCAACAATTTCCTTATCTTCCTGTTTATCAACAGGTTTTCCGTGCTGGTCCGCATGTTGCTGTTTGACCCCTGCGTCCAGTTCCGGCCGCAACCACACCAGAGTGCTGTACCCCCGCTTTACCCAGATACATATAGAGAGAGACCCTACCCATGCTCAAATCCTTCATGCAACCCGGCACGACCAGCAATTCAAGAACCGACTCGACCCGGACGAGCCACACGGGATACCCCGCCAAACCGGCCGAATCCCCCAAACCTGCCGAGGCGGCCAAGGCGGAAACGCCTCCGGCGGCCACACCCTCCGCATCGAGCGACGAGGGCAGCAAGCTCATCGTCGGACCGAACATCAAGCTGAAGGGCTCGGAGATCACCGATTGTGAAATCCTGGTGGTGGAAGGCCGCGTGGAAGCCTCGATGAACAGTCGCGTCATCCGCATCGCCGAAGGCGGCGTGTTTTCGGGCAAGGCCGAAATCGACGTGGCGGAGATACGCGGCACCTTCGAAGGCGAGCTGACCGCCCGCCAGCGGCTGGTCGTGTACGCCACCGGCCGGGTCAGCGGCACGATCCGCTACGGCGCCCTGATGGTCGAGGAAGGCGGAACGATCACCGGCAACATGGCGACGCATTCGGCCGGCCCCAGCCTGGCGACCGTGCCTGAAGCCTCCACCCAGCCCCGGGCGTCCGAATTGGTCGAAGAAAAGGCCGCGGAGCTCGAGGAGATCCGTTCCGGTTCCACGTTTGGCCGCGGCCAGCGACGGCAGGGCTGATCGACGCGTGAAAGCGGGGCTGTCTGCGATATGCGACAGTCCGCGCACCGCCGTCCAGGGGGTGGCATGGGATCGGACGGAAAACAGGCGGCTGGACTGAACTTGGGATGCCGCGCGGGCTCAAACCCGGGTGTACGCAAGCGCGCGAGTTCGGATGCGGGCGGTGCACGTCATGTGCAAACGCGGCTTCACGGAAGCGCGCTTTGCTGCACAGTCCTCCGACTTCAGGTCCAGTATGCTCATCGTTGCCATCGCGTGTGCCTTGCTCGTTGCCTTGACCACCGTGACCCACTATGAGGCGCTGAGCAATCTCAACACCGGGCTCACGTCTCTCGCCATTCCCAACCGCAACAAACTGCTGGTCGTCATCTCGACGGCCTTTATCGCCCACGCGCTGGAAATGGCCCTCTACGGTTTCACCATCTATGTCCTGGTGAGGTACCTTGGGGCAGGCCACCTGAGCGGACCGGCCGGCCTGTCATTGGCAAGCTGCCTCTACTTCTCCGCGGAAACCTATACCTCGCTTGGCTTTGGCGACCTGACGCCTGTCGGCTCCATCCGGATGATCGCGGGGGTGGAGGCACTGAACGGCCTGCTCCTGATCGGCTGGTCCGCGTCGTACGCGTACATTGCCATGGAGCGTTTCTGGAACGCCGACGCGTCGCGTCGTCGCGACTAGGCTGCGCGCATCAAAGCTTCGCGCTGCGCCCGCCGTCCACCGCCAGGATCTGTCCGGTCACGTAATGCGTGTCCATCGCGAAGAAGCGCACTGCCAGCGCGATGTCGTGGGGATCGCCGGCACGCTTCAGCATGGTGTGGGAGACGATGCGCTGGCGCGAGACCTCGTCGAAATTGGAGTCGCCCTCCGGCCACATGATCGGTCCCGGCGCGATGCCGTTGACGCGCACTTCGGGCGCGAGCTCGCGCGCGAGCGACTTGGTGAGCCCGACCAGGCCGGCCTTGGCGACGGAATAGACGACATAGCTTTTCATAGGCCGGTCGGCGTGGATGTCGGTAATGTTGATGATGCAGCCGCGGCGCTTCTTGAGTTCGGGCGCGGCGGCCTGCGACAGGAACATCGGCGCCTTGAGGTTGCTGCCCATCAGGTCGACCCAGTCCTCTTCAGTGATATCGCCGACCGGCGTGGGATAGAAGCTCGACGCATTGTTGAGCAGCACATCGAGGCCGCCGAAGGTCACGACGGTCTGGTGGACGAGGCTGGCGAGGCCGCCGGTGTCGTGCAGGTCGGCCTGGATCAGCGCCACGGAATCGGGGCGGATGGCATTCAGTTCGTCCTGCAGCGCACGCGCCTCGGTGGCCGAGCTGCGGTAATGGATCATCAGGTTGGCGCCGGCCGCGTGCAACAGGCGCGCCGATGCCGCGCCGACACGCTTGGCCCCGCCGGTAATCAGTACGACTTTGCCATGCATCGGGATTCGCCCTTATAGTCCGTGGATTGCGCATTATCCATTAACTGTTCCGCTGCATGCTCCCCGCCCCCCCTCCCGACGCCCTCGCGCACAGCCAACGCGTGACCGCGCATCTGCGCGCGCTGATCGACGAGGCCGGCGGCTGGATCCCGTTCTCGCGTTTCATGGAGGCAGCGCTCTACGCGCCGGGGCTCGGCTACTACGCGGCCGGCGCGATGAAATTCGGCGCGGCGGGCGACTTCGTCACCGCGCCAGAACTGACGCCGCTATTCGGCCGCACGCTGGCCCATGCGATCGCGCCGGTGCTCACGCGAACCGGCGGCGAGGTGCTGGAACTCGGCGCCGGCAGCGGGCGGCTGGCGGCTGACGTGCTGGAGGAGCTGGAGCGCATGGACGCACTGCCGGCGGGCTATTGCATCCTGGAAGTGAGCGCCGACCTGCGCGAGCGGCAGCAGGGAACGATTGCGCGCACGCTGCCGCATCTCGCGGAACGGGTGCGGTGGCTGGATGCGCTGCCGAAACATTTCAATGGCGTAGTCCTCGGCAACGAGGTACTCGATGCGCTGCCGGTTGATCTGGTGCACTGGACGGACGCCGGGCCACGGCTGCGCGGCGTGGCGCGCGACGGCGATGCGTTCGCCTGGCAGGACCGCGCCATCGACGACCCGATGCTTCGCGCCCGCGCCGAAGCAACGAACCTGGCGCCGGGCTATCTTTCGGAACTCAATCTCGCGGCCGACGCGCTGATCGCCTCGCTCGGACATTGTCTCGACCGCGGGCTGATCCTGATGATCGACTACGGCTTTGTTGCGGCCGAGTACTACCACCCCCAGCGCCACATGGGCACGCTGCGCGCGCATTACCGTCACCACGCGCTCGACGATCCGTTCTACCTGCCCGGCCTGTGCGACCTCACCGCGCACGTGAATTTCAGTGCGGTGGCGCGGGCAGGAACGGCCTCCGGATTGGAACTCGCGGGCTACACGAGCCAGGCGAATTTCCTGCTGAACAGCGGCCTCACCGAGTTGTTGCTGCAGACGTCGCCCGCCGATGCGGCGGCGTATCTGCCGCAGGCCAACGCGGTGCAGCGGCTGGTGTCGCCGGCGGAGATGGGCGAGCTGTTCAAGGTGATCGGGTTGAGCAAGGGCGACGTTGCGCCGGTGGCCGGGTTTGCGCGGGGGGATCGGCGGCACGCGCTTTGAGGCAGACCTCTTAGTCCGTTCGCCCTGAGCCTGTCGAAGGGCATCTCCGAGTGGGCTCAGGGCTTCGACAAGCTCAGCCCGAACGGAGTTGAGGTTGATGTCTCTTCTACAAGGTTCTCCTGAGCACCGCAGAAGAACTCAGGGCGAACGGCGTTAAGCCTCAAACCAGCGGCAGCTGCACGTCCTCTTCTTCGGGCGCCAGGCGCGTCACGCGCACCGCGTGCAGGCGGCGGCTGTCGGCGCGCAGGATGCTGAACTGGAAGCCGTCAAACCTCACCGACTCGCCGCGCTTGGGCAGGTGGCCGAAGCGCGACACGACGAGGCCGCCGACGGTGTCGAATTCCTCGTCGGAAAACTTCGCACCCAGGGCCTCGTTGAAGTCGGCGATCTCGGTGCCCGCCTTCACGCGGAACACGTCTTCCTTCTCGCGAATGATGTTGTCCTCGGTTTCGTCGAAGTCGTACTCGTCCTCGATGTCGCCGACGATCTGCTCGAGCACGTCCTCGATCGTCACCAGACCGGCCACGCCGCCATATTCGTCGACGACGATGGCGATGTGGTTGCGGTTGGAGCGGAACTCCTTCAGCAGAACGTTGAGCCGCTTCGATTCGGGGATGAACACCGCCGGGCGGAGCATGCCGCGGATGTCGCTGTCGGATTCGGCGTAGTGGCGCAGCAGGTCCTTGGCCAGCAGGATGCCGATGACGTCGTCGCGGTCCTTGTCGATGACGGGGAAGCGCGAATGCGCGGTTTCGATGACGAAGGGAATGAAGGCTTCGGGCGCATCGTTGATGTCGATGACGTCCATCTGCGCGCGCGGGATCATGATCTCGCCGACGCGCATCTCGGACACCTGCAGGACGCCCTCGATCATCGCCAGGGCGTCGGCATCCATCAGGCTGTTTTCGTAGGCGCCGTGCAGCAGTTCGATCAGCTGTTCACGGTCTTCGGGTTCGCGCATCAGCCAGTGGGAGATGCGCTCGAGCAAGCTCGGCTTGTGACTACTGTCGGACTCCATTTGCGTCAGGAAGTATAGGGATTGGATATTCGGAACTGCTTCAGTATAGCGGCTTCGCGCGATTCCATGATGTCGGCCTCGGCCGGATCAAGGTGGTCGTAGCCCTGCAGGTGCAGCACGCCGTGCACGGTCATGTGGGCGTAATGATCCTTGAGCGGCTTGTCCTGTTCGCGCGCCTCGCGCTCGACCACCGGGGCGCAGATGACCACGTCGCCGCCCAGCACGCCGGGCGAAATCTCGCCGTATTCGAAGGTGAGCACGTTGGGCACGTAGCCCTTGTGGCGGTAGCCCTGGTTGAGCGCCTGCGCCTCGTCGGCGTCGACGATGCGCACGGTGATTTCGGCATCGTGCTCCAGTGCGGCGGCGACCCAGCGGCGGATCTGCGCGCGGGAGGGAAGCTCATCCGCCTCGCTGGCGAACTGCACCGCCAGACTGAATTCAGGCCCCACGTTTTTCCGTTTCCGCGCGCCGCGCGGCGTAGGCATCGACGATGCGGCCGACCAGCGGATGGCGCACCACGTCCTCGGACTGGAAATGGGTGAAGGCGAGCCCGCGCACGCCGTCCAACACGTCGGCCGCGTCCATCAAGCCGGACTTCACGTGCTTGGGCAGGTCGATCTGCGTGGGGTCGCCGGTCACCACCGCGCGCGCGCCGAAGCCGATGCGCGTGAGGAACATCTGCATCTGCTCGGGTGTGGTGTTCTGCGCCTCGTCGAGGATGATGAAGGCGTGGTTGAGTGTGCGCCCGCGCATGAAGGCGAGCGGCGCGACCTCGATGGCGTGCCGCTCGATCAGCCGCGTCACCTTGTCGAAGCCCATCAGGTCGTACAGCGCGTCGTACAGCGGACGAAGGTAGGGATCGACCTTCTGCGTGAGGTCGCCCGGCAGGAAACCGAGGCGTTCGCCGGCTTCCACTGCCGGACGCGTCAGCACGATGCGCTTGACCTGCTCGCGCTCGAGCGCGTCGACCGCGCAGGCGACGGCGAGATAGGTCTTGCCGGTGCCGGCCGGGCCGACACCGAAAGTGATGTCGTGGCTGCGGATCTGCTCGATGTATTCGCCCTGGCGCGGGGTGCGCGCCCGCAGGTCGGCACGGCGGGTGCGCAGTGCGGGTCCTTCCTCGTCGGCACGGCCGCGCGTGAGTTCGACCAGGCCCAGCTGGATGTCGTCCAGGGAGAGCTCGTCGTGCGCACGGTTGTAGAAATGCTCGATCGCCTGCGCGCCCTTCTCGGCCTGCGCCGCGTCGCCGCTGAATCGGAAACTGGAACCGCGGCGGCCGATGGTGACGTCGAACGCAGCCTCGATCTGGCGCAGGTTCTCGTCCATGGGGCCGCACAGGTTGGCCAGGCGCCGGTTGTCTTCCGGAGCCAGGCGCAGTTCAACGATGTCGGTTTTCAAGAGAGGGCGCTTTCAAGCGTGACGACTTCACCGCGCAGACTATGCGGGTAGGCCTGGGTGATGGTGACGTCGACGAACTGCCCGATCAGGCGCGGCTGGCCGGCGAAGTTGACGATGCGGTTGTTGTCGGTGCGGCCGGCGAGCTCGTCGGCATTCTTGCGGGCGTGGCCTTCGACCAGCACGCGCTGCACGGTGCCGACCATGGCGCGGTTCACCTCCTGCGCTTGCGCCTCGATCTGCGCCTGCAGCTTCATCAGCCGCCGCGTCTTCAGTTCGGCGGAGACGTCATCCGGGTAATCCGACGCCGGCGTGCCGGGACGCTTGCTGTAGATGAAGGAGAAGCTGGCGTCGAAGTCGAGTTCCTGGATGAGCTTCATCGTCGCCTCGAAGTCGGCCTCGGTCTCGCCGGGGAAGCCGACGATGAAATCCGACGACAGGCACAGGTCGCGACGCTGCTCGCGCAGCCTGCGCACGATCGACTTGAACTCGAGCACGGTGTAGCCGCGCTTCATCGCCGCAAGGATGCGGTCGGAGCCCGACTGCACCGGCAGATGCAGATGCGACACCAGCTTGGGCAGCCGGCCGTAGCACTCGATCAGGCGCGTCGTCATTTCGCGCGGATGGCTGGTGGTGTAGCGGATGCGCTCGATGCCGGGGATCTCGTGCACCATCTCCAGCAGGAAGGCGAAGTCGGCGGTGCCGCCCTCGTGCAGCGCGCCCTGGTAGGCGTTGACGTTCTGCCCCAGCAGGGTGACTTCCTTCACGCCACGGCCGGCAAGGTCGGCCACCTCGGCGATGACGTCGTCGAACGGGCGCGAGACTTCCTCGCCGCGGGTGTAGGGGACGACGCAGAAGGTGCAGTATTTGGAGCAGCCTTCCATGATCGAGACGAAGGCCGACGCGCCTTCGATGCGCGCAGGCGGCAGGTGGTCGAACTTCTCGATCTCGGGAAAGCTGATGTCGACCTGGGCGCGCCCGGTCTCGCGACGTTGAGCGAGCAGCTCGGGCAGGCGGTGCAGGGTCTGCGGGCCGAACACGACGTCGACGAAGGGCGCGCGCGCGACGATGGCGGCGCCTTCCTGGCTGGCCACGCAGCCGCCGACGCCGATGATCAGGTTGGGGTTGAGCTGTTTCAGGTGGCGCACCCGGCCGAGGTCGTGGAACACCTTCTCCTGCGCTTTCTCGCGCACCGAGCAGGTGTTGAACAGGATGACGTCGGCGTCTTCCGGCGTGTCGGTCGGGGTCAGGCCTTCGGACGCGCCCATGACATCCGCCATCTTGGCCGAGTCGTACTCGTTCATCTGGCATCCGAAGGTTTTGATGTAGATTTTTTTCATGCGGGGGTGCCGGGACAGTGAATAGACTGGGGGCAGGGACTTCGCCGCGCACTGCCTTCGATGACTGCGGCGACGAAACGGGAACTGGTGGTGATGAGTGGACTTGAACCACCGACCTACGGATTATGAATCCGTCGCTCTAACCGGCTGAGCTACATCACCCTTGAAATCGCTCTTCCAGGCGCCAAGGAACGCCGAAAAGGGCAGGATTTTAGCTGATACGCGCGCGCAATGTCAAAGCTTTGCCCACTCGCCCTTCGGGATCCGGTCGCCCGGACCGTGGCGTCACGGGCATCGCTGCCACGAGCGGTCGGCCGCGGGTTCGACGCGGGCGGAGTGGGGCGATGCGGCCGGCATCGCTGCCGTGCGTCAGGCGCGGCGTGCGCCGGGAGGGGTCTTCGTGCCCCTTGCGTTTGATGTCAGCGATGACTAGACTGATGAGTCTAATTTTGCCTTCAGCGCCCATGCAAGCCACGCTCAGTCCGCCTCCGGATGTCCGTCAGCGTCTGCTCGAAGCTGCCTGCGAGGCCTTCTACGAAGAGGGCTACCGGGTGAGCATTGACCGCATCGCCGCGCGTGCCCACGTGGCTCGGCAGACGGTATACAACCATTTCTCCAGCAAAGACGCGCTATTTGCCGAAGTGGTCCACCACGCCATCCAGTCGGTCCTGGTAACGCTGGATGGCGAGAGCGACGTGCGGTCCACGCTGCTCGAATTTGGCCACGCCTACCGCGAAAAGCTCCTTTCACCGGAGGGCATCGCCATCTTCCGGACCATGATGGCAGAAGCGCCACGCTTTCCGGCGCTCGCCCAGCAGTTCTTTCGCCAGGGCCCAATCGCCACGCGCAAGCGCCTTGCCAGCTATCTCGGCCGGGCGATGGAGGCAGGGCTGCTCAGATGCGATGACCCCGAGTTCGCCGCCGAAATGCTGACCGCCATGTTGGCGGATTTCGACCGTCTGCGCGGCCTCCTGAATCCGCAGACCGACCCGCTCAAGCCCACCAGGACAGCGCAGATGGTGGATTGTTTTCTGCATGCTTTCGCGCCCGAAAAGGACACGCCATGAAACGCCTTGCCCTGTTGATCCTCCTTCCCCTTTTCACCGCCTGCGGCCCCGACAGCAAGAACGGGCCCTCCGGTGCAGGAGGCGCGCCCGGTGCTGGCGCCATGCCGCCGCCGGAGGTCGAAGTCATCCAGGTCAGCCGCAGTTCCGCCACCCTGACGCCGGAACTGCCAGGCCGGGTCGCCGCGGTACGGGCCGCCGAGGTGCGCGCACGAGTGGAAGGCATCGTGGAAAAACGGCTGTTCGAGGAGGGCAGCGACGTGCGCGCGGGGCAGCCCCTGTTCAAGCTGGACAACCGCACCTACCGCACCGCCGCCCAGGCCGCCGAGGCCGACGTGGAACTGAAGCGGATCACCCTTGGCCGAGTGGAGTCGCTGCTGCCGATCAAGGCGGTCAGCCAGCTGGAAGTCGATACCGCCCGCGCGGCGCTGAAGCAGTCCCAGGCGGCGCTGGCCCGCGCCCGGCTCGATCTGGAGAACACCACGGTGCCCGCGCCCATCTCCGGCCGCATCGGCCGCGCGCTGGTCACCGAAGGTGCGCTGGTCGGCCGCGGCGATGCCACCCTGCTCGCCACCATCGAGCAGCTTGAGCCGGTGTACGTGCTGTTCACCCAGCCCAATGCCGAGGTGCTGCGGCTGAAAGCCGCCATCGCCGCAGGCACGCTCAAGGCCACCGCCTCGCGCAACATCGAGCTCATGCTCGAAAACGGCGCGGTGTATCCGCACAAGGGCCGCCTCCTGATGAGCGACCTCACCGTCGATCCCACCACCGGCGCAATCACGCTCAAGGCCGAGTTTCCCAATCCGGCGCGGCTGCTTTTGCCCGGGACGTTCGTGCGCGTGAAGCTGTCGCAGGCGGTGGCGGACAACGTGGTCACCGTGCCGCAAAAAACGGTGCTGTCGGGCCCGCAAGGCCAATACGTGCTGCTGGTCGGCCCCGACAACAAATCCATGCCGCGCCCGGTGAAGGTGGGCGCGATGGCCGGCGACCGCTTCGTCATCGAAGACGGCCTGTCCGGCGGCGAGACGCTGATCGTGGACGGCGTGCAGAAGGCGCGGCCCGGCACGGTAGTGAAGCCCGTCCCCGCGAAACAGGCCAACTGACATGGCACGCTTTTTCATCTACCGCCCCATCTTCGCCTGGGTGATCGCCATCCTGATCACCCTCGTCGGCGTCATCGCGCTGAAAAACCTGCCGGTCGCCCAGTATCCCCAGGTCGCCCCGCCGCAGATCGCCTTCAACATCACTTATCCCGGCGCCTCGGCGCAGGTGATCGAGGACACGGTGATCAAGCTCATCGAGCAGGAGATGAACGGCATCGAGCACCTGCTCTACATGGAAGCCTCCTCCGAACTCGGCGGGGGATCGCTGACGCTGACCTTCGAGCCGGGCACCAACGTCGACATCGCCTCGGTGGAGGCACAGAACCGCTACAAGCGGGTCGAGGCGCGGGTGCCGGAAGACGTCCGCCGCCTGGGCGTGCCGGTGACCAAGCCGCAGCGCAACTACCTGATGTTCGTCGCCGTGTACTCCAAGGACGGCAAGCGCAGCGCCATCGATCTCGGCAGCTTCACCGCCGCCAATGTGCTGGAACCGATCCGGCGGGTCCCGGGGGTGGGCGAGGCCATCCTGTTCGGTACCGAATACTCGATGCGCATCTGGCTCAAGCCAGACGCCCTGGTGTCCTACGGCCTCACCCCGGGCGACGTGAAGCGGGCGCTGCAGGCGCAGAACGTGCAGCTGGCCACCGGCGAACTCAACCAGACGCCGGCGGCGAAGGATGCGCAGGTCAACGCGGTGATCGTCACCCGCGGCCGGCTGTCCACGCCCGAGGAATTCGGCAACGTGGTGGTGCGCGCGCGGCCCGACGGCTCCACCGTGAAGGTGAAGGACGTCGCCCGCGTAGAACTGGGTGGCGAGAGCTATGCGCGCTACGCCCGCATGAACGGCCAGCCCATCGCGGCCATCGCCATCCGGGTTTCGCCCGGCGCCAACGCGCTCGACGTGGCGAAAAGCGTCAAGGCACGCATGACGGAACTGGCCCGCTTCTTCCCGCAAGGCATCGACTGGGCCGTGCCCTACGACACGTCGCGCTTCGTCGAGATTTCCATCTTCGAGGTGGTGAAGACCCTGGGCGAGGCGATGATCCTGGTGTTCATCGTCATGTTCGTCTTCCTCGGCCACTGGCGCACCACGCTGATTCCCGCCGTCGTGGTGCCGGTGGCGCTGGCCGGCGCGACGGCGGGACTGTATGCCTTCGGATTCTCGATCAACGTGCTGACCCTGTTCGCCATGGTGCTGGCCATCGGCGTCCTGGTGGACGACGCCATCGTGGTGGTGGAGAACGTCGAACGCATCATGCGCGAGGAGAAGCTGGCCCCCCTGCCGGCCACGATCAAGGCCATGGACCAGATCCTCGGCGCCATTCTCGGCATCTCGGTGGTGCTCTCGGCGGTGTTCATGCCCATGTTGTTCTTCGGCGGCTCCGTGGGCGCGATCTACCGTCAGTTCGCCGCCACGCTGATTCTCAGCATGGGCTTCTCGGTGCTGATGGCCCTGTCGCTGACGCCGGCCATGTGCGCCACGCTGCTCAAATCCGGCGAAGGGGACAAGGACGACCAGCGCTGGTTCAACCGCGTCTTCGGTCGAACCACCCAAGGCTACCGCAGCTGGACCGGCAAGATCCTGGCCCGCAGCGGACGCTTCTTCGTGATCTATCTTGCCATCGTCGTCGCCACCGGCTGGCTGTTTTCCAGACTCCCGGGCAGCTTCCTGCCGGACGAGGACCAGGGCTATTTCATCACTGCCATCCAGTTGCCGGGCGGCGCGACCCAGCAACGCACCGTACAGGTGCTGTCGCAGGTCGAGCAGTTCTACCTGAAGCAGCCGGAAGTGGAGAAGGTCATCGGCGTGGTCGGCTTCTCCTTCTTCGGCAGCGGCCAGAACGCAGCGCTTGCCTTCACCCGGCTGAAGGACTGGGATGTACGGAAAGGCCCCGAACACTCCGCGTCAGGCGTGATCGGCCGGGCCATGGGCCAGTTCATGCGGATCAAGGAGGCCATGATCTTTGCCATCAACCCGCCGCCGATCCCGGAACTCGGCGCCGTGGGCGGCTTCGACTTCCGCCTGCTCGACCGCGGCGGCAACGGCCGCGAGGCCCTCACGGACGTGCGCAACATGGTGCTGGGCATGGCCAGCCAGGACAAGCGGCTGGCAGGCGTGCGGCCGGAAGGCCAGGAACCTGGGCCCCAGATCTTTCTCGACATCGACCGCGAAAAGGCCCAGGCCCTGCAGATCGACATGGCCGAGCTGAACGACACGCTCAGCTCGGCGATCGGCGTGTCCTACGTCAACGATTTCGTGCGGCAGGGGCGCATCCTGCGGGTGCAGATGCAGGCGGACAGCGACTTGCGCAAAACCCCGGAAGACCTCCTCAAGCTGCCGGTAAAGAACCGTCTCGGGCAAGTGGTGCTGCTGGGCGAAATCGCACGACCCAGGTGGACGGTGACCCTGCCCAAGCTCGACCGCTACAACGGCAACTCGTCGATGAAAATCGCCGGCAGCCCGGCGCCGGGCCGCTCCACCGGCGACGCGATGCAGGCCATGGAAGAAATCGGGGCGAAACTGCCCCCCGGCTACGCCTACGCGTGGTCGGGCACGTCGTTCGAGGAGCGGCTGGCCGGCTCGCAAGCGCCGGTGCTGTTCGCCCTGGCCATGTTCGTGGTGGTGCTGGCGCTGGCCGCCCTCTATGAAAGCTGGTCGATTCCGCTGGCGGTGATACTGGTGGTGCCGCTGGGCATCCTCGGCGCGGTGCTGGCGGTGCAGCTGCGCGGCCTGCCCAACGACGTGTTCTTCAAGGTGGGCCTCATCGCCATCATCGGCCTGTCGGCGAAGAACGCCATCCTGATCATCGAATTCGCCCGCAAGCTCAACGACGAAGGCATGGAACTCGTCGCGGCCACCCTGGAGGCCTGCCGCATGCGGCTGCGGCCCATCCTGATGACCAGCTTCGCCTTCATCGGCGGCGTGCTGCCGCTGGCCATCTCCACAGGGGCCGGCGCGGCCAGCCGCAACGCGGTGGGCACCGGCGTCATCGGCGGCATGCTGGCGGCCACCTTCCTCGCCATCTTCTTCGTGCCGGTGTTCTTCGTGGTGGTGAAAAAGATTTTTCCCGGCAAGCCGCGCCGCGAGGAGAACGATCATGCGTAACCTGACCACGCTGGCCACCTGCATGGCGCTGGCCGGCTGTTCCTACATCCCGCTCTACCAGCGCCCCGAAGCGCCGGTGGCCTCCCAGTGGTCGCAGGCGGAAGGCCAGCGCCGGGCCGCTGACCTGACCTGGCGCCAGGCCTTCCCCGACCCGCGCCTGCAGGCCCTGATCGAAGCCGCCCTCGACAACAACCGCGACATGAGGATCGCCGTCGCGCGCGTGGCCGAGGCACGCGCGATCTACGGCATCCAGAAGGCGGATACGTTGCCCACCCTCAATCTGGGGGCCTCCCACGCCGCTGCGCGGGTGCCCGCGGACCTCTCGACCACCGGCCGCGCCAGCACCATGCGGCGCAACGACCTGAATGTCGCCCTGTCCGCCTTCGAGCTTGATTTCTGGGGCCGGGTCGCCAGCCTCAGCGAAGCGGCCAGGGCATCCTATCTCGCCAGCGAGGAAGCGCAGCGGGCCTTCCGCCTGTCCCTCATCACCAACGTCGTCGACGCCTACCTGGCCGTGAAAGAAGCGGAGGAACGCCTGACGCTCGCCCAGACGACGCTGTCGACCCGGGCGGAGACCCGCACCATGATCGACAAGCGGCGCGAGGCAGGGCTGACCGGCGATCTCGACTATCTGGCCGCCGACAGTTCCTACCAGACGGCGCAGGCAGATGTCGCCAATCTCGCGCGGCAGCGGGCGCTGGCGCAAAACTTCCTCGATGCGCTGGTCGGCGTGCAAAAGGCCGACTGGCCCGCCGGCCGTGCGCTTGCGGAACAGGGCATCGTCAACGATCTCGGCGCCGGCGTTCCGTCCGACGTGCTCATCCGCCGCCCTGACGTCCTTGCCGCCGAGGAACGCCTGAAGGCGGCCAACGCCAACATCGGCGCAGCGCGCGCAGCCTTCTTTCCGCGCATCAGCCTCACCGCCGCACTCGGATTCGCCAGCCGCGATCTGGCCAATCTCTTCGACGGCGGCGCCTGGAGTTACCAACCGGTGCTGACCTTGCCGCTGTTCGATGGCGGGCGCACGCAGGCCAATCTCGATCTCGCCCAGGTACGCAAAAACATCGCCGTCGCCGAATACGAGAAAACCATCCAGCAGGCTTTTCGCGAGGTTGCCGACGGGCTCGCCGCGCGTGCCGCGCTGAGCGAGCAGCTGAGCGCCCAGGTGCGCCTGGAAGCGACCCAGTCAAAGCGGCTCATGCTGGCCGAGGCGCGGTACCGTGAGGGACTCTCCAGCTATCTCGACGTACTCGACGCCCAGCGCGAGCTGTTCGCCGCCCAGCAGGGCACGATCCAGATCCGCCGCGCCCTGCTCTCCGCCAACGTGCAACTGTATGCTGCGCTGGGCGGCGGCGGCGAAGGCGCCGGCACATGATGGACCCCCTTCCGGTTTTCCGGCCGGCAGACATCGGCGCCGGGCGCGGGCAGTTCGGACCGCGCTGGCCTGAGCGTCCGCGCGCTACTGCGGCCGCAGTTTGGCCAGTTCGTCGAGCAGGCTGATCAGCAGTTCGCGCCCCAGCGGCCCCATGCCGGCGACGAGCTGATCGGTGTCGCGCTCGCCGTTAACGAGCCGGCGCATGCGTCCGCCCAGCAGCGCCATGTCACCCCCCGCCTTCATCATCTGCTCGGCCATGTTGGCGAGCACTGACATCGCCTGGGCGTCGCCGCGCGCCGACGCATCGATCAGTGCGGCAAGCCCGGGCGCGGCGCTGCTGCCGTCCGGCTGGGCATCCAGCGGCGGCAGGGTCGCCGGGTTGTCGAGGCCGCGCAGGATGGCGTCGAGCAGGATGCTGTCCTCCTCGTCCAGCCCCAGCTTGATCGAGGGGTCGCGGCGACCGTTGATCACATGGCGCAGCGCGCCGACCAGCCGCGCCCAGCCGGCCTGCTCGGCGGCATCGAGCTGCTTCATCAGGTCGGGCAGCTGGCTGCGGTCGCGCAGCGCGTTAACGACGGTGTGGATGAAGGACGCGTGGACACGCAGGACCTGTTCGACGGCGGGGGGGAGTTGGGCCATTTGGGTAAGCGGTAAGCGGTGAGCGGTGAGCGGTGAGCGGTGAGCGGTGAGCGGTGAGCGGTGAGCGGTGAGCGGATTGTCCGGTCAGGGCAGCGGCTTGGCAATGGTCGGATGCAGCGGCACATTGTCGATGCACCATCGTGCCGTGGCCCATGCCAGCAGATCGCGGGGCCCTGCCCCAACCAGATCGGACGGCGGCGGATGACCGAGCGCGGCGAGCGCCTGTGCCAGCACCGCACGACGGCCCCGCTCCGGCAGCGCGGGGGCAAGCGTCTGCTTGGACAGCTTCTGCCCGGCGGCATTGGTGACGAGCGGCACGTGGGCGTAGGCCGGCGTCGGCAGGCCGAGCAGGGTCTGCAGATAGACCTGGCGCGGCGTGTTCCACAGGAGGTCGGCCCCGCGCACGACGTGGGTGACACCCTGGAAGGCGTCGTCGACCACCACTGCGAGCTGGTAGGCGAACAGGCCGTCGGCACGCCTGACAACGAAGTCGCCGACCTCGCGCGCCAGATTCTGCTGCAAGGCGCCATGGATGCGGTCTGTGAAGTGTGCGCTCACCTCCTCGACCCGAACGCGCCAGGCGTGCTTCTCATTGCGCGGCACCACGTGCAGCCGGCAGGCGCCGGGGTAGATGATCTCGCCCTCGGCATTGCGCGGTGCCTGCGCCAGCTGACTGCGGCTGCAGGCGCACGCGAACACCGCCCCCTGCGACCGCAGCGCATGCAGCGTCGCCGCGTAGGCATCGTCGCGCTGCGACTGATACAGCACCGCGCCGTCCCAGGTAAGGCCGTAGACCTCGAGCTGGCGCAGGATGGTGTCGGCGGACACCTGATCGCAGCGCGGACGATCGAGGTCTTCCATGCGTAAAAGCCAGCGCCCGCCTGCCGCGCGGGCGTCGAGCCAGCTCGCCACGGCCGCGACCAGCGAGCCGACATGCAGGGGGCCGGTGGGCGATGGCGCGAAGCGCCCGATGTAGGCCTGGGCGTCGCTCAAGCGGCGCGTGTGAGCATCAGCTGAGCAGGCATGGGCGCCGGGAAGCCGGCTTCGGCCAGCGCTTCGCGGATGACGCGGTTGCCGTCGAAATATACCTGCCAGTAATGGTCGGTGTGGCAGAACGGGCGCACTGCGAGCACGGGACCGACCAGGTTGAATTCGAGAATCTCGACTTCAACCGATGGCTCGGGCAGCACGTTGGGGAGGGTCTGCAGCTTGTCGCGCAGCAGCTGCATGGCGGCGACGTGGTCGGCGCTCCCCGCGAGCTGACATTTCAGCTCGACGCGGCGGAAGGCATTGGTGCTGAAGTTCTGGATGGTATCGGCAAATATCTTGCCGTTTCCGATGATCGTGAACACGTTGTCGGGGGTGTCGAGGCCGGTGGCGAACAGGCCGATTTCCCGGACCGTGCCGGTGACGCCGCCCGCGGTGATGAAGTCGCCCACCTTGAACGGCTTCAGCACGATGAGGAAGGCGCCCGCCGCCAGGTTCGACAGCAGCCCGCCCCAGGCGGCGCCGATGGCGATGCCGACGCCCGCGACCAGGGCGGCGAAGGTCGTCGTCTGCACGCCGAAGTAGCCGAGAATGGCGACCACCAGCACGATGTTGAGGGTGACCGCGACGAAGCTGCCGATGTAGCGCATCAGCGTCGGGTCGACCTTCTGCTTGTGCAACACGCCCTGCAACATGCGCCCGACCAGGCCGATCAGCCAGCGGCCAATGATCCAGAAGGCAATCGCGGCGAGCATCTTCATCCCGACCTCGGTCGCATAGGCGGCGACGATGTCGGAATACTGCTGGATGTCTTTGTCCATCTCGAGCTCCCGGGAATGAAATCAGGTGATCACGGCACGTCTGATACAGGATAGGCCCTTGCGGCCGGTTTTGGCGAGGCCAGCGAGTGATAGAGCCGCAGGATTTCACGCTGCATCTTCGTTTCACTCCAGCCGGCAGCATACCGCTTGCCGGCTGCGCCGAGCGCCTGCGCCGCCGCGCGGTCGGCCAGCAGCGGCATCAGCACCCGGGCGAAGCCTGCGACATCGTCGGGCGCGATGCGGCAGCCCTGGCCTTCCTGCAGCACGTCCTGTGTGCCCATCTCGGCCAAACCGACTACCGGCACGCCGAGTGCCATCGCTTCCAGCAGCACCAGCCCCTGGGTTTCGGTCTTGGACGCAAAGACGAAGGCATCGGCCGCGCAGTAGCACGCCGGCAGCTCGGTCCTGCGTTCGAGGTAGCCGACGAAGCGCACGTTATCCGCGAGTCCGCGCTTCGCCACCGCGCGTTCGAGCGAGGTGCGCGCGGGGCCTTCGCCTGCGATCACCAGCAACACGTCGGGCAGGCTGCGCCGCACCGCTTCGGTCACCTGCAGCAGGAAATCCAGGTTCTTCTCGAACGCCACCCGTCCCACGTAAGTCATCACCGGACGTTCTGGCTCGATGCCCTGACGGGCGCGGAACGCAGAGCCGTCGCAGTTGGAAAAATCAGCCCCCCGTAGCCCGGTGGGAATGATGTGGACGGGGCTGCTGACGCCATACGCCAGGAGCGCGCGCTTCATCGCCGACGACGGCGCGATCACGGCAGTGACACCGTCGCATTCCTTGCGCGAGATCATTCGCGCGGCGGCCGCCAGCAGGCTTTTCGGCAGAAAAGGCAGGTAGTGGTGAAAGTATTCCTCGAACAGCGTGTGGTAGGTCTCGACGCACGGCAGGCCGTGTTTTCGGGCCCAGCGCACGCCGGCGCGATGCGCCAGGAAGGGCGTGTGGATGTGGACGAGGTCGAAGTCGGCGGGATCGAGCGCCTCCAGCGCTGCGGCGAGCGCACGGGGATGCATCAGGCGGTCTTCCGGGTCGCGCGGGATGGGCCAGCCCGGCACCCGCACGATGCCCGCCTCGGCAAGCGCGGCCGGATAGTCCGGCGCGACCAGCACGCTGGCATGGCCCGCGTCGCCGAGTGTCTGACGCAAGGTTTGAATCGACGTGGATACGCCGTTGACGCGCGGGAAGTACACGTCGGTCACCATCAGGATACGCACGACAGACTCCGCCTGGGGCAAAGCCTGTGTTGTATGGCAGGACGGTTACAGGGTGATTACAGATCGACGCCCGGCTGCGCCTTGACCCCGGCGCGGAACGCATGTTTTTCGTCGGCGATGATCGACACGGTGTCGGCCAGCTCGATCAATGCCTCGGATGCGCCGCGTCCGGTGACGACGACATGCTGCATGGCCGGCCGGTTGGCCAGCGCGTCGAGCACCGTATCGCTGTCGAGATAGCCGTAGCTCAGGAGATAGGTCAGCTCGTCGAGCACCACCAGTTGATACGCCGGATCGGCCAGCATGCGCGCGGCGATCGCCCAGCCGCGCTCGGCGGTGGCAATGTCCTGCGCGCGGTTCTGCGTGTCCCAGGTAAAGCCGTCGCCGGTGACGTGCCATTCGACGCCGGGCTGCCTGCCGAGGAAGGCCTCCTCGCCGGTGTCGGTGCGGCCCTTGATGAACTGCACCACGCCGACCTTCATGCCGTGGCCGAGCGCGCGCGCCACCATGCCGAACGCCGAGGTGCTCTTGCCCTTGCCGTTGCCGGTGATGACGAGAAGCAGTCCGCGTTCGTCGGTGGCGGCGGCGATGGCGGCGTCGACCACCGTCTTCTTGCGCGCCATTCTGGCTGCATGGCGGGTGTTTCGATCAGGTTCGTTCATGGGCTTGTCCTGCAAGGCTGATCCGTGTCACTGTGTGTCAATCTTAACGAAGCCACGAAAGGCCAACGCCATGATCGCGACGCGAGACATTTTCCTTCTTCCCTGCCTGGTCGCGGCGTTTTTCATCGCGGGATGCGACGGCCTCGCCACTGGGGAGCACGCGCAAACCATCCCGGTCAGCGAAAACAGCGGGAGCGGCTACGGCCCCGTGACCCTTTCCCTTACGCCAGAGATGGCGCCCGTTGCGATCAACTTTCGCGCGCAGCACGGAGACGATCCCGCGGAAGTCGGCAAGTGGAACACCTACCGTGCCGTCCTCAGCAAAGACGGGCATCCGATCGCTTCGGGCATGTTCAACATCAACAACACCGGCACGCCGGACACGCCGGAGGGCGCGCCATACATCCTGCGCAATATGCTGACCGCATGGCCCGACGAGGCCGGCGATTACGACCTCGTCATCTCGCCAACGAAACCCGTCGAGGTCAAGCTCATGGATACGCAGGTTGTCATTCGTCGCAATGTACAGGGCGACGTCAACGTTCACTGATACCCGCAGGTTTTGGAGCGTGGTGCAGGCGGCCGCCCGTTCCTGACGCAGCATTACTTCGGATGATATTGCAGCGCAATCAAGCCGTTGATTCCGGGCGTGTTGTAGGCGGGCACCAACTGGGAGCTGGTGTTGTAGCCTGCCACCAGCTGGTAATCCGCGTCCAGCACGTTGTTGACCCGCATCAGCACGTCCCAGTGTGGATTGACGCGATACTGCGCCCGCACGTCCAGCCTGGCATAGCCCGGCAGGCTGGACGTGTTGGCGAGGTCGGCGAAGCGGCTTCCCGACGCCACCAGCGTGGCGCCCAAGGTCCAGCGGTCCAGCACTTTCGACACGTCCAGCGTGCCGTGTCGGCGCGCGCGGTAGTTCAAGAAGTGGCCGGTCGCATCGTCCGTCGCCTGCAGCCAGTCCATGCTCGCGTGGATGCGCAGGCCGGCGAGTTCGGTCGCGCCCTCGAGCGTGACGCCTTCGAGCGTCGTCCGGTTGACGTTGGCCATCGTTGAAAAGGCAGGAAAGCTTGCAGGGACGTAGACGATCAAATCGCGCACCCGGTTGCGGTAGGCCGTGAGGCTTGCCTGATTCAGCCCCTGCTGGTAGCGCAGGCTCAATTCCAGATTGCGGCCCTGCTCCGGCTTCAGATCCGGATTCCCCTTGTATCCCGATGACCCCCAAGGGGAGACGTAGACCTCCGTCGGCCAGTACATGTCGTTGAAGGTCGGCGCCTTGAACGAAGTGCCGTAACTCGCACTCGCCCGCCAAGCCGCATTCAAGGCATACGCATAGCCTGCCATGCCGCTGGTGTGTCCGCCAAAGTCGTTGTAGTCGTCGTTGCGCAGCGAGGCTTGCAGCGTGTGCGCGCCCCATTGCCCGAGATATCCGACCTGCCCGGCGTTGATGGTGCGACTCGTAGCCGTGAACGCCGTGGTGGCGCTCACGCGCTGGTCGTTGTGCTCCAGGCTGGCGGTGAGATTGCCAATACGCAGCGCAAAGTCGTTCTGCCACAGGTATTGCGTCTGGTCGGTATCGAAGCGCGAGGTCGGGGCACCCAGGCTGAAGCTTTCCGTATGGTTCTGACCCAGGCCGGCGCGCAACTGGCTGGCCCAGTTCGCAGACACGCGTGATTTCCAGTACACCGCCAAGTCGTTAACCTGGTTGTGCGCGACATCCTTTGCCGTGCCATCGTCGATATCCACATAGTCGCGATGGCCCATGGCCGTGATGCCGACGTGGTTGCGGCCATCGATGGCATGATCGACATTGAGATGGGCGTTTCGGTTGATGTCGCCGTCCTTGTCAGGGTTGTAACCATAGACGCCGGGGCGCGCCACGGAGAACCCGCCCTTCGTGCGGCTGTAGCCGGCTCCCAGGCTGAAACGGGTATCGTCCACCTCGCCGCCGTAACTGACTTGCCCCTGCGCCAGGCCGTGGCTGCCTGCGCCCACCGTCACGGAAGGCCTGGGTGCGCCGTAGCCCTGCTTGGTGAAGATCTGGATCACGCCCGCGACGGCATCGGCACCATAGACGCTCGATGCAGGACCCCGCAGGATTTCGATGCGCTCGACCTGGCCCAGCGAAATATTCTCCAGCGGCGTCGTTCCCGTAGTCGCCGACCCCACGCGCAAGCCGTCGATCAGCACCAGCGTATGGCCGCTGTTGCCGCCGCGAATGGATACCGAAGCCTGGCTACCCGGCCCCCCGGACTGTTTGAGTTCGACGCCGGGCTGCGCCTGCAGCAGTTCCGCCAGCGTGGTCTGGCCAGCGGCGGCAATGTCCTTGGCCATAATGACGCTGATGTCGCTGATGACGGCGCTGGCTTTCTCGGGCGTACGTGTCGGCGTCACCACGATGGTGTCGCCGACATATTCAGGCAGAGATTCCGCATGAAGCGGCGAAGCGAAGACGATGCCCAACGCAAGGGCGAGAGGGGTTTGACGCATGATGAATTTCCAGTTTGGGCGCCTGGTTCCCCGCAGGCGCGTTGCACGATCCTCAGCGCGATCTTTGTCGCGTCAGGGCTCAGGCCGGTATCCGGGCTCGCGCCTGAAGTCCATCGCCTTCCCGGGCGAACCCAGTGGCGTGTGTGATGAACCGTTTAGCGCTTACCGTTGCGGGGGCAGCACAGGTTTGATGGCATACAACCACGCACCTGTTTCCCGTTTATCCTCGGCGGCGGAAAGCCGCGTCGGCACCTGAAGACGCGCATTATACGGATCGGATTGACCGTCCGCACATCGCCCCCTATAGTCCCGCCCATGCACGCCGAACTCGATACGCTCGAAGCCAAGATCCGCCAGGTGGCCGACCTGTGCCACACGCTGCGGAAGGAAAACATCGCGCTGCGCCAGCAACTGCTGACCGCGCAGCAGGACAACAAGCAGCTGACGACCAGGCTGGATGCTGCCAAGACGCGGCTGCGGGCGCTG
Source organism: Pseudomonadota bacterium (assembly GCA_021784115.1). Lineage (GTDB taxonomy): Bacteria > Pseudomonadota > Gammaproteobacteria > Burkholderiales > Thiobacillaceae > Thiobacillus. Next base: position 21,192 of record JAJXTE010000025.1, read on the forward strand.
CTCGACACGCTACCGGAGGACGTGTGATGGCCGGTCCCCGCTCGATCGAAATCAATATTCTGGGCCGCGCCTACAAGGTGGCATGTTCGCGCGAGGAGGAATCGGCGCTGATTGCGGCAGCCGACTATCTCGACGAAAAAATGCGCGAGATCCGCGACAGCAGCAAGGTGATCGGCGCCGAGCGCATCGCCATCATGGCGGGACTCAACCTCGCGCACGACCTGCTGACCCACGGTGGCGGCGGTCTGGTCGAGGAAGCACGGGCCCGTCTGACCCATTGCAACACCCTGCTCGATTCAGTGCTGGAAGATCAGGACAAACTCTTCTAAACTGGTGCTGCTCCCTGCGGTGTTCGAGGCTGGTTGCAATTTCTCTGAACCAATGCATACGTGCAAGGCTGCGGTCTATTCCGGTGCGGGTGTGCGCGTGACATGTCTCATGTGCCCAAAGCGCCTTTGATCGCGGCCGTCTTGGACCCAGGTTCAAGAGTCCGCGGCCAGTCACGGCACAGGCGGGGAGCCTCTTTTCTCGATGGACAAATACACCCTGAGGCGCCAACTCAAAGCCGCGCGCAACGCGTTCAAGCCGGCTGAGCGCCGTCATGCCGCGCGCGCATCCCTGCGCCTGGCGCTGCGCCACGGGCTGTTGCTACGGTCGCAACGCATCGGCTTCTATCTTCCGCAAGGCGGCGAATTCGACGCCCACCCCCTGCTCAACCAGGCGCTGTGCATGCAGCGTGAGTGCTATCTGCCGGTGCTGCCGCGCCGCGGGCGGGTGATGCGGTTCGGACGGATAGGCCGCAACACGCGCATGAAGGCGAACCGCTACGGCATCCCCGAGCCGCTCGACGCCCGGCCGCTGCGCGCGCGCCAACTCGATCTGCTGCTGATACCTTTGGTCGGGTTCGACCGGCAGGGATACCGGCTCGGCATGGGCGGCGGCTACTACGACGCGACGCTCGCGTTCATGCGGCACCGGCGCCTGTGGCGCAAACCGCGCCTGGTGGGAATCGCCTACGAATGCCAGCGGATGGACGCACTGCCGCACGACCCGTGGGACATGCCGCTCGACGCGGTGCTGACCGAGCGCCGGCTGCACCGCTTCAATTCAAATCATCCTTAGCCTTATTCGCCCAGATAGGCCTGGCGCACGGCGGGATTGGCTGCAAGCTCGGCGGCCGGGCCGCTGAGCGTGACGACGCCATTTTCCAGCACATAGCCGCGCGCGCAGGTCTTCAGCGCCAGGTGCGCGTTCTGTTCGATCAGCAGCACGGCCACGCCGTCGGCCGCAATCCGGCGGATGATGTCGAATACCGCCTGCACCATCAGCGGTGCCAGCCCCATGCTCGGCTCGTCCAGCAGCAAGAGGCGCGGACGCGCCATCATCGCGCGCCCCAGCGCCAGCATTTGCTGCTCGCCGCCGGACAGCAGCCCGGCGAGCTGCGCGCGGCGCTCGGTCAGGCGCGGCAGCAGCGCGTAGACCTGGTCGAGATCGCGCGCGATCGCCGCGCGATCATTCCGTGCGTAGGCGCCCATCAGCAGGTTCTCCGCCACCGACATGCGCGGGAATACGCCGCGCCCTTCCGGCACCAGCGCCAGCCCGCGACGCGCGATTTCGTGGGCCG
>JAJXTE010000123.1 GCA_021784115.1 Pseudomonadota bacterium
CGCTGGTCGTCGGCTCCAGCATCATCATGACGGTGAAGGGGGGGCCTCAGCTGTTCGGGCTGCCGTTTTTCGGCCTGCTGGGCTTCCTGATCGCATTCTTCAACAGCCTGTGGATCATCTTTTCGATATGGCGCTCGGGCAAGCACTGATTCCCCGGATCAGGCGGCGTGCGTGATACCCGTGTTCTGGGCGGCGTGGTTCGCCGCCACGTCCGCCAAGGGTGCGGGCCGACTCAGCAAGTAACCCTGCACGTGCGCAATGCCGAGGCTTTCGACCTTGCGCAGAACGGTTTCGGTTTCCACGCCCTCGGCAACAAGCGAATAGCCCGCGTCGGTCATCATGCGAGCGAAGTCGGCGACCACCTGGCCGGCACGGTTGTCCTGCCCCAGCTTGTTCACCAGCGAAATGTCGAACTTGACCACGTCCACCGGCAGGTCGACCAGATAGCGCAACGGTGAATAGCCGGTTCCAAAGTCGTCCATTGCGATGCGGTAGTTCACCGTGCGCAACAGATCGAGATAGGTACGCACCTCGACCATCTGCGTGATCAACGAGGTTTCCGTGATCTCCAGCATCAGCGGGTGGCGGGCATTGTGGCGCGACAGTTCCAGCAGGAGCGAAACGATCTCGGGATGCGAAATGCTCTGGGCGGACAGGTTGATCGATACGCCGATGCCGGGCGGAAACTGCTGTGACGAGAGGTCGGCGTCGACCTGATTCAGCACCGCCACATCGAATTCTGCTTCCAGGCGGCGGCTGTTGATGACCGGCAGGAACCCGTCCGGCAGGATGAGTTCGCCGTGGTAGCGGATGCGCGCCAGGGCCTCGTAATAATCGATCTTGCGTCCGGGCAGGCTGTGGATGGACTGGTAATGCATTTCGACCATGCCGGGCGTGGCCAGCGCCTGGAACAGGGCGCTGGTCTCGCGGCTCGCCACCAGCGTCTGCGACGCGCGCTCGGTATCCTCGCCATACAATGCGATGCGGGTGCGCCCCGGCTGCTTCGCGGTGTACATGGCGATGTCGGCCTGTTTGGGCAGTTCGTCGATATGCTCGAGCTGGTCCGCCGCACAGAAGGCGATGCCGATGCTGATGCCCACCGGTTCGTTGATCCCCAGGTCGCTGAAGGCCGACGCATCAAGGAGGCTCTGGCAGCGCTGCGCGATCTGCTTGGCCTGGGCGGGCGTGGTGCGCGACAGGAAGGTGGCGAATTCGTCGCCGCCCAGGCGGTACAGCCGATCGTTGGCGCGCAGCGCCATCACCAGCGCATCGGCGATGATGGTGAGCACGCGGTCGCCCTTGGCGTGGCCGTAGGTGTCGTTGATGGTCTTGAAGCGGTCGCAGTCGAACAGCAGGAAGGCCACGCCCTGCGGCGAGGATTTCAGCTCGTGGCGGAAGCTTTCCCAGTCCTCTTCGTAGGCGCGCCGGTTGTGGCAGCCGGTGAGCGCGTCCTGGCGTGCCTGCGAGTGGAACTCGCGATTCTGGTGTTCCAGGGAGCCGTGCAGTTCGCGCAATTGCAGCTGATATTCGTACAGCGAGCGGCGTACATTTTCCAGCTCGATGATTCGCATGGCCTGCGAACGTGCGGCATTGGGGCTGAACCATCCGTGCTGCATCGCATCGATGTCCTGCGAAAGCCGCCGCAGCGGACGGACCAGCAGACGGTTGTACACCACGAATCCGAGCAGGGCGGTGACCACCAGGAGCACGAACAGCGCGAGCAGCGTGCGCGACAGGATGGCCTGGAAGCGGGACTGGTCGGGGTCGGGGCGTGCGCTGAATTTCAGGCGTGAAAAGAGGTCGGCTGCAGGGAGTGTCTCGCCAGGTTTGAGCGACAGGCCAATGCTGCGGGTATCCGTCAATTGGAGGGCTTCCTGCTGCATCAGGGCCGGCATGAAATCGAGCCGGATCAGGCCATAGCCGAGCAGGGATTGGCTGCGCTCGTCGATATAAACCGGGAAGGCGTGATAGAGGACGGTGGCGCCTGCCGCGTTGACCAGCCAGGTGGAGGCCTGACCCGTTGACACGCCCGCGGGCAGCCGGGGCGGCAGCTGGATTTTCCCCTGGCTCGGGGCCAGCAGCGAACCCGAGGGGGTGTAGAGCGCGACCCGGACAAACCGGCTGGACAGAATGCCGCTTTCATAGACCCGCTGGTCCCGCCAGTACGAGTAATACTCGGGCAACACCAGCTGTTGGCGGGTTTCGTCCCAGTTGGCCAGATTGAGAGCCTGTTCCTGCGTATGGTTCAGCAGACGCTGAACGGCTGAAGACAGTTCGGCTTGCGCCGCGCTCTGGTTGTGCTGTTCCAGGTTGCGGGTAACTGCACGTGTTTGATAGGCTGCGAAGGCGCCGATCAGGCTCACCAGCACCAACAGTCCGGTAATGAATGCGAGCGCGATCTGCTTGATGGAAATGGCGTCGGGCCATCTCATCGCGCAGGACTCTTTGAGGTGGATTCAAGGAATTCGAGCGTGTGATCGAGCAGATCGAACTCGTGCTCGCCGTCCATGAAATGGCTGCCTCCGTGAACGATCACCAGGGGGATCTGGATATGCTGCAAGGCCTTGAGCCAGCCCTGCTTCAGCGTACTGTCCGCATCGCCCATGATGAGTTGCACGCGGACCGGCGCCTGCTTCAAGGCCGCCAGCAGGCGGGGCTGGTCCCAGCGCACGTACGACAGCAGGCCTTCGGGCGTCGACGTGTATTTCTTGCAGAATGACAGGGTCTGGGTGACCAGGTCACGCTGCCCGTGTACCACGCGGTTTTCCAGCATGGCGATCACGGCCGGGCGCGATGCCGTCCCGATCTGGGCGTCGATCAGCGAAGCGCCGATATAGGCCTTGACTGCCGGGTCCGGGCGGGCGCTCAGATACGCCAGCAACTGCAGGCTGCCGAAGCTGTGGCCAATCAGGACGATGGAGCGGTGGCCGTGCGATTTCAGCCAGTCCACCCAACGCCCGATTTCGGCCACGTCGTCATCCATGCTGTGTTTGTGTACCGCTTCGCACGCCAGGCTCTGCGAGCGGTTGGGGATATTCAGGCTGAGCGTGGGCGAAAGGACCGTGTAGCCCGCATCCTGGAGGCCGCGGGCCAGGGTGGTCACGGTGGAAAAGTCGCGCGTCTGCAGAAAACCGTGCAGCAGCAGCACGGCGGGCTTGCTGCGCTCGCCGATCAGATATTCGGCATTGGCGGGGATACCGGGGCGCATCTCCTGCTGGACGATGGCCGCGTGGGCTGCGACCGGCAATACCGACATCAGCAAGCAGAGCAGGTATAGGCGCATAACAGGACTGGATAAGCGGAGGCTATGAATCTAACGGCACCAAGCCAACAAACTGAAGCTTGTGCGAGCGGTTCTACGTAGGGCGAATGTTACACTCGGTCTCGAAATATGGCCTAAGAATGTTTGATCTGAAACAACTCTTTTCCCCCGATGGCGCGTGTGCCGCGGTCTTGCCGGGCTGGCGCGCGCGCCCGCAGCAACTGGCCATGGCCGAGGCGGTTGAGCGCGCGGTCGCCGATAATCGCGTGCTCCTGGCCGAGGCCGGCACCGGCACCGGCAAGACCCTGGCCTACCTGATTCCTGCCCTGCTGTCGGGCGGCAAGGTGGTGATTTCCACCGGCACCAAGGCGCTGCAGGATCAGCTGTTCCATCGCGACCTGCCGGCGGCGCGGCGCGCGCTGAAATCGCCGGTCAAGGTGGCGCTGCTGAAAGGGCGCGCCAACTACGTTTGCCACCATCATCTGCAACGCAACTTGAGCGACGGCCGCTTTGCCAACCGCGACGATGCCATGTGGCTGCAAAAAATCGCCCGCTTCGCCGAAACCACGACGAGTGGAGACCGCGCCGAAGCCGAAGGCATCCCCGAGGATGCCACCGCCTGGCATTACGCCATCTCCAGCCGCGATACCTGTCTCGGCAGCGAATGCAACCACTACAAGGACTGCTTCGTGATGGCCGCGCGCAAGGCCGCGCTCGACGCCGAAGTCGTCGTGGTCAATCATCATCTCTTCTTCGCCGACCTGTGGCTGAAGGATGAGGGCGTCGCCGAACTGCTGCCGGCGTGCAACACCGTGATCCTCGACGAAGCCCACCAGCTGGCAGAGACGGCCGCGCAGTTTTTCGGCGAAACCTTGTCCACCGCGCAGCTGCTCGACCTGGCAGGCGATACCAAACGCCTCGCCGCCGTGAAAGCGGGCGACTTCCCCGCCCTGCGTCGTGCCGCCGAGGATCTTGCCAAGGCCGCACGCGACCTTCGCCTGGCGTTTCCGCAGAACCCGGTCAAGGCGACCATCGCCGAACTCACGCGCTACGACAAATGGCCGGATGCGCTGAAGACGCTCTCGGCGGCGCTGGATGAAACAGCGAAGTTATTGGAGAGTCAGGCCGAACGCGACGCCGACCTGAAAAACTGCTTCGAGCGCGCGCAGGCGGTGCAGGCCACGCTGGCCAGTTGGCAGCGCGACGACGGCCCTGAGAACCCGCGCGTGCGCTGGCTCGAAACGACGATGAGCTCGTTGCTGCTGCATGCCACGCCGCTGTCGGTCGGCGCGATGTTCGGCGCCAAGCTCACCGAGCGCGCGCAGGCGTGGATCCTCACCTCGGCCACGCTCGCCGTCGGTGGTGATTTTTCCCACCTCAAGACCCGGCTTGGGATCGAGGAAGCCGAAACCCTGTGCGTCGACAGCCCCTTTGATTACCCGCGCCAAGGCGTGCTCTATGTCCCGCAGAATGTCCCCGCACCCAACACGCCCGAGTTCACCGAGGCCGTCGTCGAAGCTGCGCTGCCCGTTCTGGAAATCAGCCAGGGTCGCGCCTTCATCCTGTTCACCAGCCTGCGCGCACTGGACAAGGCGCGCGGCCTGTTGACCGATGCCTTCAAGTTTCGCGGCTGGGACTATCCGCTTCTGGTACAGGGTGACGCGCCGAAGAACGAACTCCTCGCCCGTTTCCAGAATGCCGGCAATGCCGTGTTGCTCGGCAGCCAGAGTTTCTGGGAAGGCGTCGACATGCCCGGCGACGTGCTGTCGGTCGTCATCATCGACAAGCTGCCCTTCCAGCCGCCCGACGACCCGGTCGTCGCCGCGCGCATCGCCCAGGCCGAGAAGAACGGCGGTAAGCCGTTTATGGACTACCAGCTGCCGCATGCCGCGATCAGCCTCAAGCAGGGCGCCGGCCGGTTGATCCGCACCGAGACCGATCGCGGGGTGCTGATGATTTGCGATACGCGGCTGGCGGACAAGCCGTATGGGCGCTTGTTGTTGAATGCGCTGCCGGCGATGACGCGGACAAGGAAGCTGGAAGTGGTGGAGCGGTTTTTTGCGGCG
>JAJXTE010000026.1 GCA_021784115.1 Pseudomonadota bacterium
TTTGTAGACGAGGATTTCCTGGCCGTCGAGGCCGTAGCGGCGCTGCTTGAAGATGATGGGGCCGGGCGAGGACAGCTTGACCCCGACGGCCAGGACGAGCAGCAGCGGCCAGATCAGCAGCAGGATGAAGCTGGCGATGACGACGTCGCTGATGCGCTTGCCGATGCCGGACACGCCGAGGGTGGGCGATTCGGTGAGCGCCACCACGGGCATGCCGTGGATGTGGTCGACGCGCGCCTGGATCAGGTCGGAGACGAAGATGTCCGGCACGAAGTAGACCGAGGCGGTGGTGTCGCGCAGGGCGTCGAGCAGGTTCAGCGTGCGCGGCTGCGAGGCCATCGGCAGGGTGATGTAGACGAGATCGATGCCATGGCGGTTGACGTAGTCGGGGACGTCGACCAGCCGCCCGAACAGGATGCCCGGGTCGGTGAGTTCGGTGCGCTCGATCCCGCGGTCGTCGAAGAATCCGACCACGTCGACACCCAGCGCGCTGTCATCGGCAAAACGCGCGCGGAGTTCGGTGCCCAGGTGGCCGGCCCCCACGATGAGCGCGCGGCGGCGCCCGCCTTCCAGCAGCAGCAGGCGCGGCAACATCCTGCGGACGACGCGGTGCGCCACGAACATGGCAACGGGGGTGACGAGCATCCACGCCATCACCAGGCTGGGCGGGAACCAGTCGAGGTAGCCGGTGGAATAGCCGAACAGCAGGATCAGCCCGGCCAGGAAAAACCAGGGCATGACGACTTCGTTCCAGAAGGCGCGCGGGGTGACTTCTGGCCATTTCCCGGGGAAGGTCAGGGTGAAGACGATCAGGGCCAGGATGGGATAGGGCCCGTTGAAGGTTTCGTGGAAATAGGCGGTGCAGCCGATGAGCACCAGCACGGCCACGAAGGGGTCGAGCAGGATCTTGGTCAGCGTTACGACGGATAGCTGCTGCCGGAACAGCCACTGATTGTGGTTTGTCATCACTCCAGATGCATCGTCACGATGCGGATTTCCTCTGGCCTGTGGGCAGGCGCGTTATAAGTTGGTTGGCCTCTGCCGGATGCCGACAGCGCAGGACCATTATCAAACAAAAGTACCAGGGACAGACTATCACATCATGAATACGCCGATTTGCAGCGATACTTGAGTCCAACAAGCGCCCAGCCAGGCTTGAACCCGCTTGGACACGTTCACAATAAAGCTTCAGCAAAAAAAACGGCTTCCAAAGGAAGCCGCTTCACCAAGACAGCAGGCCGGTCGTCAGGCCATCGAGCGAGCGCGGCGGCGTGCCATGAAGCCCACCAGCCCCAGCCCCGCCAGCATCATGGCGTAGGTGTCGGCTTCGGGAATCGGCGCCGCCAGCAGCACGCCAGCATAGCCACCACCGATGGTGCCCGCGACATCGCCCGTCACCAGAAACCGGTATGCGGTCCCTGCATTCAGGTTCGCGCTCAATTGCAGGGCGCCGGACGCGTCCATGCTGTTATCCATGGCGAAGGTCGTGGCCCCGGTTGAGTCGGTCAACCTGATTGCCATATTGCTCAGCTGGAAAGTGAGCGGCCCCACACTCAGGTCGATGGTCACCGTGGTGCCCACGCTCTGCGAAGCCGTGCTCAGATCAAACGTATACAGATCGCTGAACGAACTGCCGTAATCTGCCGCACCGAATGAATTGCCAATATTTTTTGCCAGCCCGGTGATGTCCCCCAAAGGCGTCGTGCTCGTAATAGTGACAGCGGACGCCGGGGCCATGTAACCGGCCGTGGCGACCAGGATGGCCGCGTATAGCGCTTTCCTCATGAATCTCTCCTCATTGTGTCGTGATTCGATCCACCTGCATTTCGTTCACCCCCCGACTTGGCACCGCCAAACAGGAAAGTCGAATGGGTAAACGCGTTGGGGCCGGTATTACGGGCGCAATCCTTCCCTTTCTTATCGTTGCCGTGGCCAGGCTCTCTTGTCGTGGAGCCTCAGGCCTTTATCTACTTCTCCCCACCATCGCAACCTGACGGTCCATTCAGGTTCCAACAAAACCGATAGGCAGCCACAAGCAATACCTATGCCAATTTAATAAGGCATGACCACCACCCTGTTCTCATGGATAAATTTATACGAACGGCAATGTTCGATAAGTCCACTCGATCCGATGTGTAAAAGAAGCCGACATTTGCCATCGTCCCCTGATGGCGCAGGCGGGAAATGGCGGAACCGGCCTCACCGGAACGCCGGCTGATTCATTGCATGCAGGCAAAGGCCCGCAACCGGGGCTTCTCTTGAATGTACCGATCGACGTTCGGACGACACTGCAGGGTGGTGGAAGCGGAGTGCGCCACCGGCCTGGGGCCGGGCGCCTGTACGCAAAAAAAGGCCCGCCATGAGACGGGCCAAAGATGCGCGTGAACGCATTCGATCAGGTTTTGCCCCGGGGATCCTTGCACAAGCAATCCCTTTTGGATGGGACTGACGCCTCGCTGGCAGTTAACCAGCCATTCTTATCATTGATAACGTCATCGATTATATCGATCTCGCTGCGGCACGGCGGCGCGCGGCGGCAAAACCGACCAGCCCCAAGCCCGCCAGCATCATGACGTAGGTTTCGGCTTCGGGAACGGGCTGGGCGAAGTAACCCGAGGCACTCACCAGTTGAACGCCGGCAGGCAACACCAGGCTGCTGCTCAGGGCACTGAGGCTGAAATCCGCCATCCCGCCGCTGGTGCCACCGACATCGAGCGTGGCCGTCAACTGGAAGGGTTTGTCGTAGGCAAAGGTGAATTCGCCTTCGATTTGCTGCGACAGCGTGGTCTTGGCCTTGCCCGACAGGCTGGACGTCTGGCTGAAGACCGTCTGGCTCTGGTCTGATTCGCCGCAGATGAAGTAGCAGTAAGCGCCGGTCGAGTAGCTGATGTTGAGGCCGTAGCGGGCGCTGCCGTTCTTGCTCGAGTTCATCATGCCGTCGAGCAGGGACGCGAAGCTCGCCGTATCCTCGCCGGTTCCGCCCGAGATCACGAACCAGTCACTCCAGCTGGACGTGGCGTTGGCGGAGCTGCTGCCATAGTTGCTGCCGTAATTGTAGCCATTGCCATTGCTCGAATTCATTTTCGTCTCGGCGCGCGCCTGAAGCAGGCCGGTTTCGGCCGAGGCCCTGGCCTCATAGGCGTAGCCTCGGCTGCGCTGATCGATTTCAACCGGCGATCCGGCGTTGCTGGCGTCGCTTTCGCTGAAATTTCCGGTATTCGAGCCGATCTGGTAGTTCATGGCTCCGCTTACGTAGGACGATGCGGAGGGGGAATTCACGCTGACAATCGGAGTTGGAAAGAACGCATAGACGTTATAAACAAGAAAGTCGCCGCCATAAATAGGCGCATCGACTCGCGTGAATACGGATTCATATGTAGTGAATTCAACGCTCGCCTGGGCACTGAAGCTGGCCAGAACCAGACCTGCCAAAAGTGTGGATTGACGAACGCCGACCTGCTTGACTGATTTCACGCGCTTCATGGTTTTCCTCCCTTTATTGAGCGAGATGAGCGGGTCTGTGGACCGGTCATCCAAGACCCGCACTTGCATCACGCTTTGTTATGTTTGTTGATTCATGCGGCCCGACGGCGGGCAAGGGCAAAGCCAACCAGCCCCAGCCCCGCGAGCATCATGGCGTAGGTTTCCGCCTCGGGCACCGGCGCCATGACCGCGGTCACGCCGACGAAATTCTTCTGCACGAGTGCCAGAGAGGGGTTGATGCTGGTGGACGCCAGCAGCAGGTTTTGAACGGTCACGTTGATCGTCTGGGCGGTGTTCCACGCGGACAGGTCGGTCGACGCGCCCGCTGTCCAGTTGTGGGTGGCCAGACCGACCTGGTCCAGCGGGCTGGCGGGCTGAATGTTGGCGGCCAGGTCCGTCAGCGGCTGGGCGACATCAAACACCCGCATCTGCCCCGCGACATCGGCCGAACTGCCCGATCCCAACAGCGTGTAGCTGCCTCGTTCAGTGAGGCCCAGGCTGGAGAACAGCCAGTCGGAATGCGCCGCCACCTGCACGTTCATGGTATCGCTGGTCAGCGCGTATCCGGCGCCGTTGAGCGATTGGGCCTTGAAGGCGACCGGAGTGAAATACAGCGTGTTGCCGGACACACTGGCGGGCCCGAACAGTCCCAGCAAGGCGTCGTCGAAGGTGAAATCGACGCTCGTGCCGGCCAGGGTGACGGAGGCCGCGAAAGCCGCTCCGGAGAATGCCTGGCTCAGCAGGAAGATACCTGTGGTCAGTGTTTTCACGCGCTTCATGGATTGCTCCTTTGGGATGCTATTGGGTTGGAATAAAAACCCGGACACGTCATCCAGGCAGATACTGCAAATCTCCGCTCGAGAACCGTCAAACCGTCCAGCCTTGCGGCTGCACGCCCAAACAAAAACCGGTTCGCAGGACGCACGGGCACCCGAGCAAACAGGGCTCAGCGCACGCCGGTACGGATCCGCAAAAAAAAACGCAGCGCCATACTGGCGTGCGCATGAGACATCGCCGGACTCGTCCGGCGAAACAGAATCGGATGGGGCCTGGAACACGCCCCGTCCTGGCGTCAAGCTGCCGACGCCCACTGCCATTCACGCGCACTGCTTGCTACTTATATTTTTTGCAGTTCGTTGGGCCGGAAGATGCCGGATCTGTTGTCCGCCTTGCCCTGCCGGCCCTGCTGCTTTTCTCGTTTACTGCTTGTTATATTCGCCTTGCGGCCAATCTCATCCCGCCCGGGGGCCGACGAATCGGAGCCCGGGCCCATGCGCACGGCAAGACGGAAGCTGCAATAGGAAATGCGGCGCAGCACCATCTCGGCGTGCGCATGAGATTTCGCTGGGAACGTGCCCAACGAACACAGGATGCGGCAAGCTCCGGAACAGAACTCGCCCGGACATCAGGACTGCCGATGTCCACTGCTTTTCACGCGCACTGCTTGTTGCTTTATTGTTAACAGCTCGTTTTTGCTTCCCGGCCTTCGAATCTATAGTCCGAATGACCTACGGCAGGATAAGCAGAACCTATGCCACCTTGTTTTGTTGATAAATAAACACTTGTATTTTTGGGCGTTTTTTATATCTCGGTGCAAAAACCCCGGGACACGTGCGCAGGCGGTGTAAAGAATCCCGACACGCGATCCCCCGGCGCGAGGGCAGTCTGCAGCGCTTGATTCGGACAGGCCCGGGATGTGCCAGGACACCCGACCCCGCACGCGCGGCATGCGCAAAGGGACGTGGCCGAAGCGCGCCAGCCCTCTTGCGCTGACCAGGCGGCAAGCCGGCGCCCAGGCCTGCCAGGGCGCCGCCATGCTATGCTGAGCGCCATTTTGTGGGAGATAGCGTGGTCAAGATTCTGCTGCTGATTGCGATCGGTTTTGTGGTGCTGGCGATTTTCCGGGCGTATCAGCGCTCGCTCGGCCAACCGTCCTCATCCGCGCGCGAAAACACGGTCGAGGACATGGTGAAATGCGCGCACTGCGGCGTGAACCTGCCGCGCAGCGAGGCCATTTATTCAGGCGGCGAATTTTTCTGTACGCCCGAGCACCAGAAACTCGGTAAACGATGACACCTGCGGCAGCACCGATGCCGCGCCCGACCACGCAGGGTTACTTCGCGTCGCACTGGCGAAGTCTCGATTACTTCAACCTGTACCGCCTCACCCTGGCGGTGGCGCTGGTGTTCACCGGCATTCTGTTCAGCACCTCGGAATTGTTCAGCGGGAGCGCGAGCGACTCCTTTCGGGGCTATGCCTATACCTACCTGGTGATCGCGGCGCTGTTCGTGTTGGGGATACGCGCGCGCTGGCCGGGGTTCCAGATCCAGCTCACCGCGCATATCACCGCCGACATCCTGCTGATCATGCTGATGATGTCGACCAGCGAACGACTGGCGGGCGGGATGGGCCTGCTGCTGGCGATTTCCATTGCTTCCGGCGGACTGGTCGGCAGCGGACGGCTGACCCTGCTCTACGCCGCCATGGCATCGATCGCCGTGCTGCTGCAGCGCGGCTTCAGCATTCTGGGCGGCAGCCAGGGCCCGGACAGCCTGTTTCAGGTGGCCCTGCTGTGCACGGGGTATTTCGCCATCGGCTTGCTGGCGCACGCATTGACGCAGCGCGCGCTGCGTTCGGAAACGCTGGCGCAGGAGCAGGCCGACGAGCTGGCGCTGTTGAATCGAATCAACGCCCTGGCCATCGAGAACTCGCCCGACGGGCTGTTGGCGGTGCGCGGCGACGGCGTCGTGCGTCACGCCAGCCCGCGTGCGCTGACGCTGCTCGGCGTCACGACCCCGGTGACGCCGGGCATCACCCGCCTGGAGGATTGCTCCCCGGAACTGGCGCGATTGTCGCAGGCGGTGCGCCCCGGCATGCTCCCCACCCTGAACACCGCGGCCGCGCAATTGCGGGTGCGCTGCATTCCGCTGGAAACCCCGGACAACAGCCGCGTACTGGTGCTGGAGGACCAAAGCCAGGCCGAGCAGGCGGCCCAGCGTCTCAAGCTGGCGGCGCTGGGGCGGCTCACGGCCAACATCGCTCATGAAATCCGCAATCCGCTGTCGGCAATCAGCCACGCCGCGCAGCTGCTGGGCGAGGATACGCACGACGCCGCGCAGGCCCGGCTGACCGGCATCATCGAAAACAACGCGCGCCGGCTCGACCGCCTGGTGGAAGAAGTGCTCACCTTGAACCGGCGCGACCGTCTCAACCCGGTCAGCTTCGACGCCGCGACGCTCGGCGCGCTGATCGACGAACTGCGCCAGACTGAAGAAATCCCCCCGGACGCCGTCATAGTCAGCATGCCCGACACCCTGCATTTTCAGTTCGATCCCGACCACCTGCGCCAGATCGTATGGAATCTCATGCGCAACGCCTGGCGTTACAGCCGCAAGCAGGCGGGCAGCCTCCGCTTCAGCGCGCAGACGCCGGGCGACGGCGTTCAACTCGATATCAAGGATGACGGCCCGGGGCTGTCGCCCGAACACCAGGGCAAACTGTTCGAGCCTTTCTTCACCACCGATGCGCAGGGAACCGGGCTGGGTTTGTTCCTTGCGCGAGAACTGGCCGAGGCCAACCATGCGACGCTGGCCTACGTTCCCGGTACGGACGGCGCCTGCTTTCGCCTGAGCCTGCGCGGAGGCGAGTGAACATGGCCGCTTCCCCGCGCATCCTGCTGGTGGACGACGAACCCGATCTGCTCGACCTGATGGAGCTGACCCTGGTCCGGCTGGGGCTGGAAACCGACCGCGCCGTCAGCGTCGCCGAAGCCCGGACCCGCCTTAGACAAACGCATTACGACCTTTGCCTCACCGACATGCGGCTGACCGACGGCGACGGCCTGGAGGTGATCGCCAGCGCCAGCGCGCTGCCCGCGCCGGTTCCGGTGGCGGTCATCACCGCGTATGGCAACGCCGGCAACGCAGTGGCCGCGCTGAAGGCTGGCGCGTTCGATTACCTGGCCAAGCCGGTGGCGCTCGACCAGTTGCGTGCGCTGGTCAAGTCAGCGCTGAAAGTCCCCGAATCGGCCCAGGCCGACAATCCCGCTCGCGACCTCATCGGCCAATCCGCCGCCATGCAGGACATCCGCGCGCGCATCGCCAAGCTCGCGCGCACCCAGGCGCCGGTGCACATCGCCGGTGAATCGGGCAGCGGCAAGGAACTGGCGGCCCGGCTGATCCACCGGCTCGGGAACCGCGCCGACAAGCCCTTCGTCGCGGTCAACTGCGGCGCGATTCCCGAAACGCTGATGGAAAGCGAATTTTTCGGTTATCGCAAGGGCGCCTTCACCGGCGCTGAAACTGACCGCGACGGCTTTTTTCAGGCGGCCGACGGCGGCACCCTGTTTCTCGACGAGGTGGCCGACCTGCCGTTGTCGATGCAGGTGAAGCTCTTGCGCGTGCTGCAGGAAAAGAAGGTGCGCAAGATCGGCGGCACCGTGGAAGAACCGGTGGATGTGCGCATCATCAGCGCGACCCACCAGAATCTCGGCGCGCTGGTGGAGGCCGGGCGCTTCCGCGGCGACCTGTATTACCGGCTGAACGTGATCGATCTCGTCATGCCCAGCCTGCGCGACCGCGCCGGGGACATCCCGGAGATGGCGCGTTTCCTGCTCGACAAGCTGGGCGGCACCGACGTCAAGCTGGATCGAGACGCCGAAAAGGCGCTCTGCGCCTATGCCTTTCCGGGCAACGTGCGCGAACTGGAAAACACGCTGGAGCGCGCGCTGGCGCTGTGCGAAGACCAGCACATCACGGCCGCCGAACTCAATCTGTCCCCTGCCCTTCCCGCGACCGGTCCGACGCCCGGCAGCAAATACCCGCTGCAGGACTATCTCGACCAGATGGAACGCGCCGCCATTCTCGAGGCGCTGGAGCAGACGCGCTTCAACAAGACCGCAGCCGCCCGCGTGCTCGGCGTCACCTTCCGCAGCCTGCGCTATCGGCTTGAGCGGCTGGGGATCGAGTAGCCGAACCCGCGTAAAAAAACCCGCATCCTCATGGACGCGGGTTTTGCGTGGGGTGGTGCCGCTTGTCGGAATCGAACTGACGACCTACCGCTTACAAGGCGGTTGCTCTACCAACTGAGCTAAAGCGGCGACGGGCGACATTATAGCGATGCCGCGCGATGGGTTGCGCGGCTACTTGACGACTTTTAGCGAGGGCTTGCCTCTGGGGGGCGCAGGCGCCTCGCCGGGTGCGGGCGGCGGGGTCTGCTCGGGCGGCTCGGGCGTGTTGACGGGTTCGAAATGCAGCCCCTGCCCGTTCTCCCGCGCAAAGATTGCGGCCACCCGATCAACGGGAACGGATATCTCGTGCGATACACCGCCGAAGCGCGCGGAAAACTGGATCCAGTCGTTGTCCAGGGTGAGATTTCGCGTCGCGCCGGCGCTGATGTTGAGCACGATCTGGCCGTCCTTGACGAAACCCGGCGGCACGCGCGTGCGACCGTCCACCGCAACCAGCAGTTGCGGAGTGTAGCCCGAATCTGCACACCATTCGTACAATGCGCGGATCAGGTAGGGCTTGGTTGAAATCTCGGCCACCTGCGCTGCCCCTGGCTTCTTTTGCGCTTACTTGCGCAGCGCCTTCTCGGTAGGCGTCAGCGCGTTGATGAAGGCAGGACGGCTGAACAGGCGCTCGCGGTACTTGAGCACGGGCGCCGCCACCTTCGGCAGCTCGATGCCGTAGTGCTCGAGTCGCCACAGCAGCGGGGCGATCGCCACATCCAGCATGGAGAACTCGTCGTTCATCAGGTACTTCTGCTTGGTGAGGATGGGCGTGAGCTGCGACAGGCTGTCGCGGATTTCCTGGCGCGCCTTGTCCGACGACTTGCTGAGGCTGTGCTCCAGCGTGTTGACGTGGGAGAACAGGTCGTGCTCGAAATTGAACAGCACCAGACGGGCGCGGGCGCGCATGACGGGGTCCGGCGGCATCAGCTGCGGATGCGGAAAACGCTCGTCGATGTATTCGTTGATGATGTTGGACTCGGTCAGGATCAGGTCGCGTTCGACCAGCACCGGCATCTTGCCGCTGGGGCTGATGCTGGCGATTTCTTCCGGCTTGTTGTGCATGTCCACATCGATGACTTCGAAGTCCATGTCCTTTTCGAACAGGACGATGCGGCAGCGATGGCTGTATGGGTCGGTACTGCCGGAATACAGGGTCATCATGGCGGGGGCTCCCTATCGTGTTGCGTGTGTTTGATTCTTAAAACGCCAACAGCCGGACACAGTCCGGCTGTTGGCGAACGGCGAGGCCGGGGTCAGTGAATGTCTTTCCAGAACTCTTTCTTCAGGTAATAGGCCACCACGAAGAAGAACGCCAGGAACGCCAGGACGAACAGCCCGAGCTTCTTGCGTTCGAGCTGGGCAGGTTCACCCATCCACGTCAGGTAGTTGACGAGGTCGCCGACCATCGCATCGTATTCGGCCAGGGTCACGCTGCCGGGCTTGGCCAGCTCGAGGTGGTCGACCACTTCGTGCTCGCCTTCCTTCTTCATGACCGGGACCATTTCGCCCTGCAGGCTCCACAGCACGTGCGGCATGCCGACCTTGTCGAACACCACGTTGTTCCAGCCGGTGGGACGCGAGTCGTCACGATAGAAGCTGCGCAGGTAGGTGTACAGCCAGTCGGGGCTGCGCGAACGCGCGACCACGCTGAGATCGGGCGGGGCGGCGCCGAGCCAGGCCTTGGCGTCCTTCTTGCCCATGCCAACCGTCATGGTTTCGCCCGGCTTGTCGGCGGCGAACATCAGGTTTTCCTTGATCTGCTCTTCGGTCAGACCCAGGTCCTCCATGCGCGAGTAACGCATGGAAGCGGCACTGTGGCAGTTGAGGCAGTAGTTCACGAAGATGCGGGCGCCGCGCTGCAGGGACTCCTGGTCAGCCAGATTGACCGGCGCCTTGTCCAGTGGAGGGCCGGCTTCCGCCGCCAAGGCGAGGACGGGGACTGCCGCCAGCAGGAAAAGAAAATTCTTCAAGCGTTTCATTTTAGCCAGTCACCCTTTCCGGTTCGGGTTTCGTTTTGTCAATCGAGGTATACCAGGGCATCAACAGGAAAAACAGGAAGTAGATCACTGAGAAGCCCTGGGCAAACATGGTCGCCACCGGGGTGGACGGCAGCAGGCCAAGATAGCCCAGCCCGACGAAGGACACGATGAACAGCGCCAGCATGATCTTGTAGATCGGCCCGCGATAGCGGATCGACTTGACCTTGCCGCGATCGAGCCAGGGCAGGAAGAACATCAGCACGATGGACATGCCCATCGCCACGACGCCGGGGAACTGCGAGCCGAACATCGGCGGCACCGCACGCAGAATCGCGTAGAACGGGGTGAAGTACCACAGCGGCGCGATATGGGGCGGCGTCTTCAGCGGGTCGGCCGGGATGAAGTTGTTGGCTTCGAGGAAGTAGCCGCCCATCTCCGGACCAAAGAACACGATCGCCGAGAAGACCATCAGGAAGACGATCACGCCGACGATGTCCTTCACCGTGTAATAGGGGTGGAAGGGGATGCCGTCGAGCGGAATGTGCGTGACCGGGTCTTTCTTCTTCTTGATCTCGATGCCGTCGGGGTTGTTGGAGCCGACTTCGTGCAGCGCGAC
The DNA here is from genome assembly GCA_021784115.1 of Pseudomonadota bacterium. Classification (GTDB taxonomy): domain Bacteria; phylum Pseudomonadota; class Gammaproteobacteria; order Burkholderiales; family Thiobacillaceae; genus Thiobacillus. The sequence continues at coordinate 11,090 of JAJXTE010000026.1, forward strand.
CAGGTGCACCGCGACCAGCGCGATCAGCACCAGCGGCAGGGCAATGACGTGGAACGCGAAGAAGCGGTTCAGGGTGGCGTCCGAAATGACGTAGTCGCCGCGAATCCAGATCGACAGGTCGTCTCCGATGAAGGGCACGGCGGCAAACAGGTTGACGATCACCTGCGCGCCCCAGAACGACATCTGGCCCCACGGCAGCAGGTAGCCGAGGAAGGCTTCGGCCATCAGCGCCAGATAGATCAGCACGCCGAAGATCCAGATCAGCTCGCGCGGCTTGCGGTAGGAACCGTACATCAGGCCGCGGAACATGTGCAGGTAGACGACGACGAAGAACATCGAGGCGCCGGTGGAGTGCATGTAGCGGATCAGCCAGCCCCAGTCGACGTCGCGCATGATGTACTCGACGGATGCGAAGGCGAGCTCCGAGTCCGGCTTGTAGTTCATGGTGAGGAAAATGCCGGTGACGATCTGCATCACCAGCACCAGCAGCGCCAGCGAGCCGAAGAAGTACCAGAAGTTGAAGTTCTTGGGCGCGTAGTACTCGGACAGGTGCGCCTTGTAGGTTGCGGTGAGCGGGAATCGGTCGTCGATCCAACCCATCATTTTTTGCAGGGCAGACATTTATTCAGGCTCCTTTTGCGTCTACACCGATCAGCAACCTGGCGTCGCTGAGGTATTGATGAGGCGGGATCAGCAGATTGATCGGGGCCGGCACGTTCTTGAACACGCGCGCGGCCAGGTCGAAACGCGAACCGTGGCAGGGGCAGAAGAAGCCGCCCGGCCAGTCTGCGCCCAGGTCGGCCGCGCCGACTTCCTTGCGGAAGGTGGGCGAACAACCGAGGTGGGTGCAGATGCCGACTGCCACCAGGTACTCGGGCTTGATCGAGCGCGTGGGGTTCTTGCAGGACGGGGGCTGTTGCGGCTGCTCGCTGTTCGGGTCGACCAGCTTGTCGTCGTGTTTGCCGAGCAGATCGAGCATTTCCTTGGTGCGGTTGACGATCCACACCGGCTTGCCGCGCCACTCAGCCGTCAGCAGCATGCCCGGCTCGACCTTGCTGATGTCGACCTCCACCGGCGCGCCCGCCGCCTTGGCGCGTGCGCTCGGCATCATGCTCATCAGCAGCGGCACGGCCACTCCCGCCGCTGCAACCCCGCCAACGGCGCTGGTCGCGGCGATCAGGAATTTTCGTTTACGTGTGTCCACTTTTTGCCCATCGGCTTCCTGGCTCATGTTTCCCTAACCTGAACGTGTTGCGATAAAACCGGCATTCTAACCAAATTGCAGCCCTCACCGGAAGCCCGTCTTGGCAGGCACGCAATCGCGAACCGCGCTGGGCTATAATCGCCGGGTCGCAAAACCACGCCAAGTCTCTGAATTTAATCAAAATGCAAATGCGCAAATACTGGTTGCTCTTCGCCCAATCCACCACCGTGGCGCTTGGCGTGCTGTTCATCATTGCCCTGTTCAAACCCGAAATCCTGCACTGGCAGAGGGAGGCGCCAAGCCTCACCATCCGGCAGGCCGCGCAGACGGCTGGCCGCACGCTCGCGCCCGTCGAATCGTTCGCCCCGGCGGCGCAGAAAGTGATTCCGGCGGTGGTCAACGTCTTTACGCAGCAGAAGATCAGCAACCCGACCCACCCCGCGCTGCAGGATCCGATCTTCCGGTACTTTTTTGGCGACCGGCTGGATGCGCGCCCACGCGAGGTATCCAACCTGGGTTCGGGGGTGATCGTCAGCCCGAACGGCTACATTCTCACCAACCAGCACGTGGTCGAGGCCGCCGACGAAATCCAGGTGGCGCTGGCAAACGGCAAGACGGTGCCGGCTCGCGTGGTCGGCGCCGATCCGGAAACGGATCTGGCGGTCCTGAAAATCGACGCGGTCGACCTGCCTGCGATCACGTTTGCCGAGCCGGACAGCCTCAAGGTCGGCGACTGGGTGCTGGCGGTGGGCAATCCGTTCGGCGTCGGCCAGACCGTCACCGCCGGCATCGTGAGCGCGCTCGGCCGAACCCACCTGGGCATCAACACCTTCGAGAATTTCATCCAGACCGACGCCGCCATCAATCCGGGCAATTCGGGCGGTGCGCTGGTCGATTCTTCGGGCAACCTGGTCGGGGTCAACAGCGCGATCTATTCGCGCACGGGCGGGTCGCAAGGCATCGGCTTTGCCATTCCGGTCAGCATTGCGCGCCAGGTGATGGAGCAGATCATCAAGTCCGGCAGCGTGACGCGCGGCTGGGTCGGCGTCGAGGTACAGGATCTGAGCCCCGAGCTGGCGGAATCGTTCAGCCTGAAAAGCGCGGAGGGCGCGTTGATCGCCGGGGTGTTGAAAGGCGGCCCGGCCGATGCCGGCGGCGTGCGCCCAGGCGACATTCTGCTGGCGGTCAACGGCAACAGGGTGTCCGATTCGGCCTCGCTGCTCAACCTCATTGCCGCCCTGAAACCGGGCGCAAACGCGCGGCTGACGGTGGCGCGCAAGCAGCAATCGATGGACCTGAACATCCAGGTCGGGCGTCGTCCCCTGCAACGCACGACGGAGCCGGCGCAGGAGCCCGAGCTCAACTAGGCCGGAGTCTAGTCCGGCTGCACCTGCGCCAGCACGCGCACACGCGTGGGGTAGTAGTAGGCGTTCCGCTCCATGTCCGGCACCCGCCAGCGCGCAGCGCTGCGCGCCATCCGGTTCAATGCCGGATCCTGCAGGCGCAGGCTGGCCAGGATGAGCACGTCGGACGGCGAATACAGCGTGCCATCGTCCAGCGCCGGCTCGGGCTGCAGCGTGGCTAGCAAGGGCTGCGCCTCGCGTTTCCAGCCCTGGGCACTCCAGAACAGTTGCCATGCGGTGTGCGCAAATTGGCGTGCACGCTCGCGCGACTGTCCGTTGCCCGTGGCGTCGGCGTGATCCAGCAGGCCCTGCACCCCATAGGCGTAATCCTCGAGTTCGGCATGCGGCAGGATCCGACCGCGCGCCGTTGCCTTCATCAGGTGCCCATCCTGCGCCAGACGCGTCAGCAGGAATCGCTGCAGACGGTCGGCGTCGCGGCGGTAGGCCGGATCGAGGGAGATGGCCTGGCTGAAGGCCGAGAGCGCGAGGCCATTCAGGCCGGCATTCAGCTTGTCGTCCTTGGGCAGGCTGCGCGCCCGCCTCACGGGGTAGAGGACGCGAGCCGCGTCGGCCAGCAAGCGACGGTCGTCCGCCGTCGGCGGAACGTATTCGGCAGGCAGGTAACCCGCGTCGAAGTTGCGCGGCGCGTCGAGGCGCCACACCCGGCGCACGGCGGCGTAAACCTCGGGCGACAGGCGCCGCTTCAGATCATCGGGCTCCCACAGATAGGTGGCCCCTTCCCGCCCGGACGCGTCGACCGCCGACGTGCTGCTGTAGAAGCCGCCGCTCGCATCCCGCAATTCGTCCTGCATGAAGCCGAGCGTGCTGCGGGCTATGTCGCGATAACGGGGCCGATCCAGTACCGTGGCGGCGCGCAGGTAGAGCATGGCCAGGTGCGAGTTGTCGTACAGCATTTTTTCGAAATGCGGGGTGTCCCAGCCAGGATCGACGGTATAGCGGAAAAATCCGCCGCCGACCGCATCGCGGAGGCCGCGCGCCGCCATCTGGTCGAACGTCAGGCGCAAAAACTCGGCCAGTCTGGCATCGGGCTGCTGCGCCTGGCGATCCAGCAAGGCGCTCAGCTGCGGGGCCATGGGAAACTTGCTGACCTGACCGAACCCGCCGTGCAGGATGTCGGCTTCCTGCCAGACGCCGGCCAGGAAGCCTTCCCAGGCCCGTGCGCGACGCGCCGCCGTCAGCGGCGCATCCACCGGCCGCATGACGGGCGGCGGGGCGGCCTGCGCGGCAAGGTGCCGAATGCCGGCCGGATCCGACAGCCAGCGCGCGGAGAGCTGGGTGAGCAACGTCTGGAGCGCATCGGGTGGCTCGTACAGCACCACATAGGCGGGATAGCCTTCCGGCGTGACGAAGGCATTAAGCGGCCAGCCCGCAGCGCCCCGGAGGCGCGCCGAAAAGCCTTGCAGGGCCTCGTCCAGCCCGGTATTGAGCTCACGGTCGACCTTGACCGGTATGAAATGGCGGTTGAGCAGCGCAGCAATCCGCGGGTTCCTGTAGCTCTCGCGCTGCATGACGTGGCACCAGTGGCACGCGAAATAGCCGACCGACACGAACAGCAGCTTGTTTTCCCGCCGCGCACGCGTGATCGTGGCGGCGTTCCATTCCTGCCAGGCCACCGGGTCGTGGCCGTGCAGGGCGAGGTAGGGAGACGGATGATTGGCGAGCTGATTGGCCAGGGGAGCCGCGCCTGCCACAACAGGCAGCAGCAGCATCAGAAGCAGGGTCGAAAAAGCGGTCCCGCGCTCAAACCCGGACATAGGTCCAGCCTTGCTGGAGCCGGGACACGATCTCGCCGACGGCGGTCGGCGCCGTCCGGGTGACAGGCAGCAACTCGACCTTTTCTCCCTCGCTCGTCAAGCGGGCGATGGACTGGCCGCACGCCACCCAGTTGAGGTTGGGATAACGCTGCTGCATGCGCGCGATGCGTCCCGCGTACGGGCTGTGACCTGCACGCAAAAGCTCGATTCCGCGGCTGTTGGCGATGATCTCAAGCTGCATCACGCGCCCCTGCCGCTGCGCCTGGTCCAGCAGCCGGTCGGCCTCATCCAGCGCCGCCTGCATCTTGTCGCGCGCGGCACTGTCGAGATGCAGAATGATCCGGTTCGGATCGGCCTCGCGCGCCAGGCTGACTGCCTGATAGCCACCGGAGACGGCGGGAGGAAGCGCAGCGACCGTCTGCGACTCCAGCCCGCGCAAGACCCAGCCGCTTCCCAAGCCGGCAAGCAGGATGAGACACCCGAATGCGCAGCGCTGCACCAGCTGGCGGCGACGCACAGCGGGCCGTCCAGTCTCGGGAAGCGGAGGTTCGGCGTACGCCAGCCGCACCATGGTGCGCAGGCTGCGCAACACACAGACGCGTTGCGACAGCGTCTCGTCCTCCTGCATCTGCGCGATCAGCTTCTCGCTCTCCGTGACGTCGAGTTCGCCATCAATGAAAGCATGCAGCATTTCGTCCGAAACAGCGGTGTTCATTTGATTCTCCTCAGTCTCGTCTGCGCCGCCGAGTGTTGCATTGCGGTACCCAGCAGGTTCTTCAGCGTCGCGCGCGCGCGCGACAGTCGGCTCATCACGGTGCCGACCGGTATGTCGAGGATCGCTGCCACTTCGGCATAGCCGAATTCCTCGAGGTCGACCAGCGTCAGCACCTGGCGCTGCCCCACCGGCAGGCGCGCCACGGCCGCCCGCACGCAGGCGATCACCTGCTCGCGATCGCAGCATACCTCGGGGGTGTCGGCAGCGGATTCAAGTTCGTCCTGCCAGTCCTCGACGTCGTCGAAGTCGCGCCGGCCGCGCAGGTGATCAAGCCAGCAGTGATTCATGATCGCCACCATCCACGCCTTCAGCGCCGCCTCGTCGCGCAATTGGGCACGCCGCGCCCACGCCTTGGAGAGCGCATCCTGCACCAGGTCGTCGGCCAGCGTGGCGTCGTGGCACCAGGCAAAGGCAATCCGGTAGAGCACCGGGCGCAGGGCTTCGATGCCGGGGCGGGTCGGGCCGAAGAAGAGGCGGCTCAGCATGATCATGTCCGGTTGACGGGGGAGATAGTCCATTTATTCCAGAAAAAACCGCCTTGCGGAATGGAATAACCGTTCCACTCAGGCCGTCCTATCATTAAGTCCGGCGTTTGCATAAGCCGGCTTAATTCCATATCAATATCAGGAGACCCCACATGATCCGCACCCTCACCCCGCTGCTTGCCGCCCTGCTGCTCGCGTCCGCCCCCATGGCCCATGCCGCTCAACAGGCCGAAGCCGCTGCCCCGGCCGCCGCCAAGGAAATCAAGGTCGTCTACCATATCAACGACGCCTCCGTCGCGCGCGCCGCAATGAACAACGTCAACAACGAACTCAACGCCAGCCCGGGCGACAAGATCGTCGTCGTGACGCACGGCAAGGGCATCGATTTCCTGCTCAACGACGCCAAGGACGACAAGGGCGCCTTCGAGCCCCAGGTCGCCGCACTGAAGAATCGCGGCGTCGACTTCCGCGTCTGCAACAACACACTCCAGTCCCGCAAACTGGGCCCTGACGCCGTCATCATGGAAGCCAAGGTGGTGCCGTCCGGCGTGGCGGAAATCACCCGACTCCAGGCGACGGAAGGCTACGTCTACGTCAAGCCCTGACCCGACTGAACAGCCGTCGATCGCGGCGGCTTCTTACAACACGAACGTTTTTTCTTGCCGGATAGACACTGAACGAACTTTCCGGCTCACCGTAGTCTCCTCCTGCAGCGGCCACCCGGCCGCTGTTTTTTTATGCGGTGCGGATGAAGTGCTCGCGGTAGTACTTCATCTCGTCGATGGATTCGTAGATGTCGGCCAGCGCCTCGTGCCTGTTGGACTTCTTGAAGGCTTCGGCCAGGCCGGGCTGCCAGCGCTTGGCGAGTTCCTTCAGGGTGCTGACGTCGAGGTTGCGATAGTGGAAAAACGCTTCCAGCTGCGGCATGTAGCGCGCCATGAAGCGGCGGTCCTGGCAGATCGAGTTGCCGCACATCGGCGAGGTCCGGGCCGGCACGTGCTGTTTCACGAATTCCAGCATCTGCGCCTCGACCTCGGCTTCGTTCAGTTGCGAAGCCTTGACGCGGTCGATCAGCCCCGACTTGCCATGCGTGCCCTTGTTCCAGCTGTCCATGGCATCCATCACCGCCTCGGGCTGGTGCACTACCAGAACCGGGCCTTCGGCCACGGTATTGAGCTCGGCATCAGTGACCACGATGGCGAGCTCGATGATGCGGTCGGTGTCGGGCGACAGCCCGGTCATTTCCATGTCGAGCCAGAGCAGATGCGTGGGGTTCAGGGCCATATCAGCGTTCCTTCGAAAAACAGGCCGCCATTTTCGCATACGCCGCGTCCGGCGCTGGCGCAATTGCGGACCTGTGACGATAATGGGCAGACATTCCCCGAAAGGAGACCCGCATGAAAATCCTGACCGCCCTTTTTTGTGGCGCGCTGCTGGCCAGCGGCGCCCACGCCGCCCCCTTCGCCAAGGGCGACCCCGTGAAAGGCAAGGCCCTGCACGACAAGGCCTGCATCAGCTGCCACGCCAATATGTACGGCGGCGACGGCAGCAAGATCTATACGCGCGCCGACCGCAAGGTCAAGAACGCGCAGCAACTCGCCGCCCGCATTTCCGGCTGCAACGCCAATACCGGCGCCGGCTGGTTCCCGGAAGACGAGGCGCACGTCGGCGCCTACCTCAATCAGCAGTACTACAAATTCAAGTAAGGATTACCCGTCATGACCACTGTTGTCGAAGAACTTGTCCGCAAGAAATGTGCGCCCTGCGAAGGCGGGGTCGCTCCGCTGACCGACGCGCAGATCACGCCGCTTCTGAAAGGCCTGCCCGGCTGGCAGCGCGATGGCGTGAAGATCGTCAAGGAATACAAATTCAAGGACCACTACCAGGCACAGGCCTTCACCAATGCGGTGATGTGGGTATCGCATCGTGAAGATCACCATCCCTATCTGATCGTCGGCTACAACACCGTCAAGGTCGAATTCTGGACCCACGCCATCGGTGGCCTGTCCGAGAACGATTTCATCTGCGCGGCGAAGGTCGACAGCCTGCTTGAGTTGTGAGTTCAAGTTGCCCCGCATTTCATCCGTTTAGTATTCAATTCTTTATTGATACAAGGCCGACGCGATCATGAACTGGATGGAGATCATCGGCGCCCATGTCATGTGGAAACAGCGCCTGACCGCGTTCTTGGCAGGCACCAGCACGGAACAGCTCGATCCTGACACTATGGGCCTGGACGACCGGTGTGCCCTGGGGAAATGGATATACGGCGAAGGCAAGGCCATGTCCGAATTGCCCCGATACGAGGAAGTGCGCGGCTTGCACGCGCAGTTCCACCAATACGCAGCGGATGTGGTGCGCCTGCATCTGGCCGGAAAGACCGCCGAGGCCGAGAGCCTGCTGCTGGGCGACTACTCCAGGCTGTCCGAGAAACTCAAACACCGACTGATCGGCCTGTCCAGCCAGGTCAAGGCGGCCAGCGACGGAATCCCGCGATTCTGAGCATCCAGACCGGCCAGGTCATCGCCGCATTCAGCCGCCGGTTCATCGTCGCGACCGCCGATGGTGTTCTGCCCTGTCAGGTAAAGGGCCGCCATCTGCGCGTGGTATGCGGCGACCGGGTCGAAGTCCGGCGCGACGGCGATGCCGGCGTCATCGAGGCGGTCCTTCCGCGCGCCAGCCTGCTCTACCGCTCCGATGCCTTCAAGTCCAAGGCCATTGCCGCCAACGTCACCCAGCTGGCGGTGGTGGTCGCGGCGCGCCCGAGTTTTTCAATGGAACTGGTGCAGCGCTGCATCCTCGCCGCCGAAGACCAGGGGATCGCGAGCCTGCTGATCCTCAACAAGGCCGACCTGCCGGAAACGGGGGCCGCGCGCGAACGCCTTAATCTGCTCACCCGCCTCGGCTACCCGCTCGTCACACTGTCGGCGCTGACCGACGTCGATCCGCTGAGGCCGGCCCTGCACGGCCACACCACACTGCTGATCGGCCAGTCCGGGATGGGCAAATCCACGCTCATCAACGCGCTGTTTCCGGGTGCCGACGTCGTGACCGCCGAGTATTCCGAGGCACTCGACAGCGGTCGCCACACCACCACCCACACCCGCCTCCACCGGCTGGACGCCGAGTCGGCGGTGATCGACTCGCCCGGCCTGCAGGAATTCGCCCTGCAGCACCTGGATGGCGACGCCCTGGCGCAGGCTTTCGTCGAGTTCCGCCCGTTTCTGGGGCAATGCCGTTTCCGTGACTGCAAGCACCAGACCGAGCCGGGCTGCAGGCTGCACGAGGCGGTCGCCGCCGGCGACATCGATGCGGGGCGACTGCAGCTTTTCCAGACCCTCCGCCGCCTCCAGCAAAACGCGGCCCAGCGCCTATAAAACAGGCATTGATCGGCTGTTGGGGGCGTGCCATGAAACCTGCACTGACCTTGTTGATGCTGCTGTGGCTGGGCATGGCTGCGCCCGTGCATGCGGCCGGAAAATGGGTGGCCACCCCCTACGCACCGGCCAGGGTCGTGTTCGAGTTCTATCTCGACAACCCGCATAAAATCGGCAGCGCGCTGTATTGGGTGCGCTCGCTGATGAATCCCTTGCAGGAGGCACCTTACAACTACTCGCCCGAAGACCTGGACATCGTCGTCGTGATCCACGGCAACGAGATCGTGACGGTGGCCAAAAGGAACGAGGCGAAATACCAGGATGCGGTCGATCGCATGCGTTATTACGCCGACCTGGGTGTGAAGTTCAAGGTGTGCGGACAGGCCGCTGCCGATTTCGGCTACAGGCTGGAAGATTTCCAGGACTTCATCGAGGTGGTGCCCAACGCCATCACCGAACTGGCGCACTGGCAGCAGCTGGGATATGCGCTGATCGTGCCGCAGATCATGGAAAAAACGACCGACATCGACTCGATCCGCTAACCCGTGCGGGCGGCCCGCCTATTCAGGCCAGTGCTTGATGTAGCGCTTCAACAGGCTGTTCTCGAACTTGGCTTCCTTCAGACAGGCGCGCGCCACGTCGTGGAACGAAATGATGCCGAGCAGCGTGTTGCCGTCGAGTATCGGCAGGTGTCCGATGTGCGACTTGGTCATCACGTCGCGCGCATAGTCGACCGAATCGTCGGCATTGGCCACCACCGGCTCGGTGACCATGATGGTGCTGACCTCGGCATCCTTGAGATCGCAGCCCTGCCTGACCATCCCCTGCACTACGTCACGCTCGGTCAGGAGCCCCACCATCTCGCCGTTCTTCAGCACCACCAGCGAACCGACGCCCAGGCTCACCAGCTTGTCGACGGCGCTTGCCACCGAATCCGTCGGCGCGATGCTGTAGATGGTGTCGCTCTTGAGCGTGAGGATTTCGCGAATCTGCATGGTGGTCTCCGGGTCGGCTCGTTACTTGGTATGGGTCTAATGATAACAACGACGACGCATGGCCGGCTACGATCTGACGAGGGCCGCTTCGACCTGCCGGCGCTTGTCGGCCCCTGTCAGGGCCTCCACCAGCGCCAGTGCAAAGTCCATCGCCGTGCCGGGACCGCGCGAGGTCAGCACCTTGCCGTCCTGCACCACTGCCGCCCCGCTAATCGTGACGCCGGGCAGCCCGTCGAGAAAGCCGGGGTAGCTGGTCGCCTGCCTGCCATTCAGCACGCCCGCCTCGGCCAGCACCATCGGCGCGGCGCAAATGGCAGCGGTGTATTTTCCCGCTGCCGCCATCCTTTTCAGCAGTTCGACGATGCGCGCATCGTCCTTCAGGTGCGCCGCGCCCGGCATGCCGCCGGGCAGCACCACCATGTCGAAGTCGTCCTGCAGCACCGCATCCAGCGCGACGTCCGGCACCAGTTGCACGCCGCGGCTGGCCTTGACGACGCCGGGCTTCAGGCCTGCCGTCACTACCTCGACGCCGGCGCGGCGCAGCAGGTCGACGATGGTGACGGCTTCGAGCTCTTCGCAGCCGTCAGCCAGCGGAACCAGCACTTTGGCCATGTCAGCCTCCTCGCGTCAGTCGCGGAAATTCTGGTACTGCAGCGGAAAATCGGTGATGGACTTGCGCACCAGCGCGATCGTGTCCTGCAGCACGTCGCGCTTGGCGCCCGAGACGCGCACCGTGTCGCCCTGGATGCTGGCCTGCACCTTGAGCTTGCTGTCCTTGATGACCTTGACGATCTTTTTTGCCAGCTCGGTCTCGACGCCGGTCTTCACCGTCACGCTGCGCTTGACCTTGTTGCCCGACACCTTCTCGACGCTGCCGATATCCAGGCATTTCACGTCGATGCTGCGCTTGGCGAGCTTCTGCGCCAGGATGTCGTGCACCTGGTCGAGCTGGAACTCGGTGTCTGCGTAGATCGTGAGCACATAGTCGGCCTGCTCGACACGCGCGTCGGAGCCCTTGAAGTCAAAGCGGGTGGACACTTCCTTGTTGACCTGGTCGACGGCGTTGCGCACTTCCTGCTTGTCGACTTCGGACACGATGTCAAAACTCGGCACGTTGATTACTCCTCAGCATCAATGACAAACGACTGCGCCGGCAGCCCCGTTTCATCGTGGAATTCGGCCGCGGCCATCACGCCCAGCCGCGCCACCGCCTCGGCATCGAGCGAAGGTGCGCGGTAGGCCGCGTACATCGCGCCCAGTGCATAGGGGCTGCCGCTGCCGTAGGCATAGAACTTCGAAAAC
>JAJXTE010000124.1 GCA_021784115.1 Pseudomonadota bacterium
TATGCCGCGATCCGCGCCGGACGCAGGGTCGACCCCGTCGCGCGCGACACCCCCGACAAGCGTCACCGCGCGGGGGCGTTCAGGCTCAACATCTTCGAGTTCTACCGCGAGTCGATGCTGCTGGTCGGCTGGCTAAAGGCGCAGGACGAAGCGCGTTTTCGCCAGTTGGCCCTGGCCGTGCAGGCCAACACCGACTTCGAGATCGCCTTCTGGGACATCTACGGCCAGTCGCCCGCTACCCGGCTGGCCGGTTTTTACGAGGGCGTGCCAGGCGAACCCGGATTAAACGATAATGCGTCGATCCAGGCCGCACCCGCAAAACCTTAAAGTCACTTCACGATGAAACCCTATCTCGACCTGATGCGTCACGTGCTCGAACACGGCACCCGAAAAGACGACCGCACCGGCACCGGAACCCTGTCCGTGTTCGGCTGGCAGATGCGCTACAACCTCGCCGAAGGCTTCCCGCTCGTCACCACCAAGAAATGCCACCTGCGCTCCATCATCCACGAACTGCTGTGGTTCCTGCAGGGCGACACCAACATCCGGTACCTGAAGGAAAACGGCGTCTCGATCTGGGACGAATGGGCCGACGAGCACGGCAACCTCGGACCGGTGTACGGCCACCAGTGGCGCAACTGGCCCAAGCCCGACGGCGGCACCATCGACCAGATCAGCGAAGTGGTGAAGACGCTCAGGACCAACCCCGATTCGCGCCGCATCATCGTCTCGGCGTGGAACGTGGCCGACCTCGACAAGATGGCGCTGGCGCCGTGCCACGCCTTCTTCCAGTTCTATGTCGCCGATGGCAAACTCTCGTGCCAGCTCTACCAGCGCAGCGCCGACATCTTCCTCGGCGTGCCCTTCAACATCGCCAGCTATGCCCTGCTGACGCTGATGATGGCGCAGGTCACGGGCCTGAAGCCGGGCGACTTCGTCCATACCCTGGGCGACGCCCACCTCTATCTCAACCACCTCGAGCAGACGCGCGAGCAGTTGAGCCGCGAGCCGCGCCCCTTGCCGACGATGACGCTGAATCCGGAGGTGAAGGACATTTTCGAATTTCGTTTTGAAGACTTCACACTCAGCGGCTACGACCCGCACCCTGCAATCAAGGCCCCGGTAGCGGTGTGATAAAGAGTAAGCGTTGAATCAACCGACACCCTCACCACCGTTTGCCCTGAGCTCGCCGAAGGGCTGCGTGGGAAGATCCTTCGACAGGCGTGGTTTGTCGAAAGCCGCGAATCCATCATGACCCAGCACAAACCCCGCATCAGCGTCATCGCCGCGCTCGCCAGAAACCGCGTCATCGGCATCGAAAACCGCCTGCCCTGGCGGCTGCCGGAAGACCTCGCCCACTTCAAGGCACTGACCCTTAACCACCCCATCCTGATGGGCCGCAAGACCTTCGAGTCGCTCGGCCGCCCGCTGCCCGGGCGCACCAACATCGTCATCACCCGCAATCCCGGCTACTGCAGTGACGGCTGCCTGGCCGCCGACTCCATCCCTGCAGCCATTGCCCTGTGCAAGGACGCCGAAGAAGTCTTCTTCATCGGTGGCGCCGATCTCTACGCTCAAGCCATCCCGCTCGCCGACCGTTTATATCTGACCGAAGTCGACATCGAAGCCGAGGGCGACGCCTGGTTCCCCGATTTCGACCGCAGCGCGTTCAGGGAAGTCTCGCGCGAGTCGCACGCAGGGGAGAAGGGCGACGCGCTGCGGTTCGATTTTGTGGTGTACGAGCGGGTCTAGGCGGAAGCCGGTGTCATCCCCGCTTCTGTCGTCGAGCCTCATGTGGTGAGCGTTGCGTCAACGAAAAGGGAGAAGCCATGTCCGATCTGAGTCCGCTTGAAGAACATTTTCCTCGCCTGGTACACGAGATCGTGGCGTTCTGGGGTTCGCCTGACTGCTTCGAGAAATTGCAAGGCTTGCTGGTGGACAGCCGGGGCAGCCGCCAAGGGTTTCCTGAAGACGTCTACTCCGACTTGTCCTTGCTGCTGACGCTGGTCCCCCGGCCAAAAGGGCCTTACGACATATGGAGTGAGGCAGCGGATGCGGATAAGACCGCCTGAACCCCCGATCAATTGAAAACCCAGGGAAAATGAAATGGATATGAAAGATCGCAACGAAGCCACGCAGCGATGCATGGCATGAGCGGTTTGCCCAAGTGCCCTCAGTGCGGTTCGGAATTCGCCTACGAGGACGGCACCATGTACGTGTGCCCGGAATGCGCGCATGAATGGGCCAAGGGTGCGCCAGCGGCGACCGATGAGGCAAGGGTCGTGCGGGACTCCAACGGCAATGTGCTTGCGGACGGCGACACGGTGACGGTGATCAAGGACCTTAAGGTCAAGGGCTCGTCGCTGGTGGTGAAGGTCGGAACCAAGGTCAAGAACATCCGCCTCGTCGAAGGCGATCACGACATCGACTGCAAGATCGATGGCATCGGAGCGATGCAGCTGAAATCGGAGTTCGTGAAGAAAGTGTAGGGCGCCTGGCTTCCTTCGCCTGACCGACGAAAACGGGGCCGCGGCCCCGTTTCTCTATGGAGCGGCCACGCGCACCTCGGCACGAATGGCTTTCGACCCGGTTCAGCGTGAATGAATGCCTAGTGCTCCATGCGCTCGACCAGCTTTTCCAGCTGCTGGGCCAGGTTGTCCCAGACGATCATGGGCCCTTTGTTTTCGAATTCCGCTTCGGACCACTGCTCGGGGGGACGCTGCTTGTATTGCGCGACCTGGCTGGAGAGTTTGTCGCGCGCCGACTTTGCCCGCGCCAGCTGCTCCGCCGTGTCGCCGCCGCCCGCTTGCGCAATGCCATGCTGGGCCCGTTCGAGCAGGGTGTCCACATGCTTCAGGCGCATTTCATGTTCGAGGATATGTTGCTGGATCAGATGATTCATTTTGGGCGTTTCAGTCATTTCCGGTTCTCCTGCAATGAAAAAATGCTGTTGCCTGGATGACTTAAAGGTAGTCATCAATCCGTTCGACGACAACCATCGTGTTTGATTCCGGAACGCGGTTCTATCCGGCCAGGAGCTAGAAGGGGCTGGTGCGCAATAAAAAACGGGGCTGCGGCCCCGTTCGTGTTCATGCGCGTCAAACGTTCGGTCTAGCTGCGTGCGCCCATCGCCAGCGCGCGGTTCTTGCTGCCCTGCCGGGCCCGCTCGTCGGCGTCACGGTCCCAGGTGTCGCTCACCCAGCCGCCCAGGTTTTCCAGTGCGATCCGGCCGAGCGCATCGATCCATTGCGGGTGTTCGTTGAGCGCGGGGATGTAGTGGAATTCCTTGCCGCCCGCCGCGAGAAACGTCGCGCGGCCCTCCATCGCCAGTTCTTCCAGGGTCTCCAGGCAGTCGGCGGTGAAGCCCGGCGCGACCACGTCGACGCGGCCGGTGCCGGCGCGGCCGAGTTCGTCCAGCGTCTTGTCGGTATAGGGCTTGATCCATTCGGCGCGGCCGAAGCGCGACTGGAAGGTGAGGCGATACTGCTTCGGTTCGAGTCCGAGCGCTTCGGCCAGCAGGCGCCCGGTCTTCTGGCATTCGCAGTGGTAGGGGTCGCCCTTGTCCAGCGTGTAGCGCGGCACGCCGTGAAAGCTCATCAGCAGCAAGTTGGGGCGGCCGTGCATCTGCCAGTAGTCGCGGATGTTGGCGGCCAGCGCGTGGATGTAGCCGGGGTGGTCGTGGTAGTGCTTGAGCGTACGCAGTGCCGGCTGGGTGCGGATTTGCCGCAGCCAGGCAAACGCGGCGTCGAAGGCGGTGGCGGTGCTGGACGCAGCGTATTGCGGGTAGGCGGGCAGGATCAGGATGCGGTCGCAGCCGGCGGCTTTCATTTTGGCCAGCGTGTCGGCGATCGACGGATTGCCGTAGCGCATGGCGTAGTCGACCATGAACGGGGTGGCGACTCGTTGGCCAAGCCAGCCCTTCAGCAGCTTGGCCTGCTTCTCCGTGTGGACCTTCAGCGGCGAGCCGTCGGGGGTCCAGATCGCGGCATATTTCTCCGCCGATTTCTTTGGCCGGGTGTTGAGGATGATGCCGTTGAGGATTAGCCACCACACGGCGCGCGGGATCTCCACCACGCGCGGGTCGGACAGGAATTCCTTGAGGTACGGCCGCAGCGCCTGGGCGGTGGGCGCCTCGGGGGTGCCGAGGTTGACCAGTAGGATGCCGGTCTTCGCTTGCTGGCCGTGGGCGTACTCGGGTTCTTTCAGATAGGACATCAGTGGTGCGACAGCGCGCTCGATAACAGTTTGGCGGTGACGTCGACGATCGGCACGACGCGTTCGTAGGCCATGCGGGTGGGGCCGACGACGCCGAGGGTGCCGACCACCTGGCCGTCGACGGAATAGGGCGCCGTGACCAGGCTGCATTCGTCGAGCGGCAGCAGGTCCGATTCGCCGCCGATGAAGATCTGCACGCCGGCGGCGGTGCGCGACTGATCGAGCAGCTGCAGCAGGCCGGTCTTCTGCTCGAAGGCATCGAACAGGCGGCGCAGGTTGCCCATGTTGCTGGAGAGGTCCTGCACGTCGAGCAGCTTGCGGCTGCCCGACACCACCACGTTTTCCTGGCTGGCAGCCTGGCTGCCGGCGTCCACCGCGGCGGACATCAGGTGGGTGATGTCGTCGCGCATGCGGCCCAGTTCGTCGCGCAGTTTCGCGCGCACCTGATCGAAGCTATGGCCGGCGAAGTTCTGGTTGAAGTAGTTGGCCGCCTCGGTCAGCGCGGAGGCGCTGTACGGCTTGTCGGTGAGGATGACGCGGTTCTCGACCTCGCCTTCCATGGTCACGATGATGAGCAGGATGCGCTTGTCCGACAGGCTGATGAATTCGACCTGCCGGAACGCCGGGCTGCGGCGCGGCGTCATCACCAGCCCGGCGAACTGGCTGAGGTCGGACAGCAGGGTGGAGGCGGCCGTCATCAGCCGTTGGGGGTCGGACGCCGTCAGGCTGTGTTCGAGTTGGCTGACCTCGACCTGCGCCAGCGGTCGCACGGTCAGCAGCGTGTCGACGAAGAAGCGGTAGCCACGCGGCGTCGGCACGCGCCCGGCCGAGGTGTGCGGGCTGGCGACGAAGCCCATGTCCTCGAGATCGGCCATGATGTTGCGGATGCTGGCGGGCGACAGGTCCAGCCCGGCATGCTTCGACAGGGTGCGCGAGCCGACGGGTTCCCCCTCGCTGATGTAGCGTTCCACCAGGGTTTTCAGCAGGATGCGGGCGCGGTCGTTGAGCATGGGGGAATTATATAGGGGTGAG
>JAJXTE010000125.1 GCA_021784115.1 Pseudomonadota bacterium
CCGCCGCCGGCAAGGACAAGGATGCAGTCGCGGGAATCGACAAGGCCGATTACATCCTGATCACCCACGGACACTTCGACCACGTGGGCGATGCCGTCGCGCTGGCGAAGAAGACCGGCGCGCGTCTAGTCACCAACTTCGAACTCGGCAGCAACATGGCCAGGCTGCTCGGCTATCCGAAAACGCAGATGGGCTTCGACACGCTGATGAACGTGGGCGGGGAAATCAGGATCGCCGACGGCGAGGTCACCGTTGCCATGGTGCCGGCCATCCATTCCAGCGGCCTGCAGGATCCCCACGCCGGTCCCGATGCGCCCGACATGGTCTACGGCGGCAACCCGGCCGGCTTCGTGCTTGTCATCAAGGACGGGCCGACGATCTACGACAGCGGCGATACGGCCTATTTCAGCGACATGAAGCTGATCCGCGAGCAATATCACCCCGACGTCGGCCTCATCAACATCGGAGGCCACTTCGGCATGGAACCCGACATGGCCGCACTCGCCGCGAAAGCTGTCGGCGTGAAACTGGCCATCCCGCAGCATTTCGCCACCTTTCCCATCCTGGCCCAGAATCCGGGCGGCTGGGCGAAAGCAGTCGAGAAGGCCCGCATCAAACCGTTGGTGATGAAGCCGGGCGCAAGCATCCAATTCAAGGGAAAGCGCCTCGAGAAATAGCGGCAGCAGGATTCCACGCCAGGATAGGGGCGCAGTCGCGCCCCTTTTTGCATGCCGTGACGAGTGAGCTTCGTCTTGCGCGCGGATGGTCTATGTTGATGGATGGCAGTTGCAGGTCCCCCCTCACCCTCTGAAGGAGAAAGTACACCGTGATCGCTCACCGATTGACCCTGTCCGCACTGGCGCTCGCTACCCTGGCTACCCTCCCGCTTATGAGTGCGTGTGGCAAAAAGGAGGCGCCTCCCGCCCCCGCTTCGGAGATGGCGCCCGCTGCGCCGCCGTCCGCAGAGCCAGCCGCGCCGCCCGCAAGCGAACCGATGACACAGGCAGCGCCGCCGGTCGAGGCCACAGCCGCAGCGCCCACCATGGCCGACGCCGAGTCGCTGATGAAGAAAAGCGATTGCCTCGCCTGCCATGCCGTGGACAAGAAACTGGTCGGCCCCGCCTATTCCTGGGTCGCCTTCCGTTTCAAGGATGACAAGGGTGCGGTTGACAAGCTGGCCGCCGCCGTCAAGAACGGCAGCTCGGGGCTGTGGACTGCCTATACGGGTGGCGTTCCCATGCCGGCGCATCCCCAGCTTTCCGACCAGGAGATCAAGGTCATGGTCGAATGGGTTCTGAGCCAAAAACCGGTCGAGCCGCCCAAGACGTAGTGGCTGGCCTACGCCGGGTGGTCGCCGGGAGGGTTGCGCTGCCAGATCAGGCTGCCGTCGCGCCAGACCTCCCTCACCCGATGGAAGGGTATGCTGTGTGCCGTCCCCTCCTCATCCACCAGATCGAAGAAGGTCGCGTTGTCGGCGTCCCAGGTGATTTCGCGCAGATCGGCATGCAGCACCCTGCCTTTTACCCGATCCCAGTAGCCGATGACATAGCGGCCACGGGCGAATTCTGCGTCCCAGCGGATGCGCGACAAGAGTTCATGGATCGGGATCATGTCAGGGGAAACTCGGTAGCAGCCTGATGCCTATGGATGGCAGTCCGTGCGAATCTTGCTTTCACCGGGACGTCGGGGCCCGCGTGCCCAGAAGACGCACCGTCCCCGGCTGGTCGGTCTCGCCATCGATGTCGACGGAAACGGGCAGGAAGTAGGCAAGCAGTTCGGCATTGGTGCGCAGATGCCGGCTGATGCGACAAACGGAAAATTCCGATCTGTCAGGAACGAAGGCCAGCGGCAGCAGCAACTGGTCAGCCAGCCAGGCGTCGATGGCACCCCCCGCTTCCATGTCCGCGCGCAGTTCCTCCACCGCCTCGTCCGCCACCTTCTCGGCCGGCTTGTGCCGCGCACCGAGCGCGAAGGCGCAGAGGCGGCTGCCTTCGAATTCCGCCTGCAGCACGATGAAGGTCCCGGGCGAGGGGGCGGGCACCTCCATCGCGGGGCGTGATCATGAGCTCGGCTGAGCCAGCCATGATCAGGACAGGAAACGGCGCGGATGGCTTCATCAAACAGGAATCAGCAAGTGCTCATCCGGCTGACTGGCGCGCGCGCAGCACCTTGATCTGGAAGAGCGTGTTGCGCTCGTCCTCTTCCAGCGCGGCGCGGATGTGCTGCACCGTCGCCTCGTAGCGTGGAATGATGTTGTACTTGAGGGCATTGACCCGCTTCTGCGTTTTGCGGCTGGCAGCCAGCAATCGCCACAGCCCGTTTTCCGCCTCCCCCAGCCGCGCCAGCGTCACCGTCAATTCCCTTAGCCGCAGTCGCGCCTCGTCGAAACTGACGTCGGTCCACATCAGGCCCACCGGTTGCAGCGGCAGCGGTTCGGCCGACACGCTGGGATATTCGACGCCGACGCTTGAACGCGCCACCACCTTGATGGCCACTGCCGGCTTCAGCCCGACCGACGCCTGCCGCAGCATCTGTTCGCCCATGCGCATCTGCACGATGCCGAGCCAGCGATAGGCCTCGGCGAGCTCGCGCTGGGTCTGCGCGCGCAACTCACGGTATTGCGCCAGCCGCTCGTAGACGAGACGGGTCAGCAGGTCGCGTTTCTTTTCCAGCATCTGCCTGCCCTGCTCCAGAAAGCGCGCCTGCCGGCCGACCTGAAGCAGCGCGCTTTTCGTGGGCGGGACGGGGAGGCGTTTTTTCATGATTGGTAAGCGGTGAGTGGTGAGCGGTAAGTGGTAAGGATGGGAGCGAGATGGGGATTTCCGCTCACCGCTACCCGCTCACTGCTCACCCGTTTCATCATGCTGCGCCCTTGTGATACTTCGCCAGTTCCTCCTCCGAGACGCGGATCAAGGCTTCCGGCGGCAGCATCGAGAGCAGGTCCCATGCGAGGTTGAGGGTTTCGTGGATGCTGCGCTCCTCGTCCTCGCCCTGGCCGATGAAGCGGCGTTCGAAGGCGTCGGCGAACGCCAGGGTGCGGCGGTCGCCGTCGGACAGTTCCTCGGCGCCGATGATGGCGGCCAGCCCGCGTACTTCGAGCGCCTTGGCATAGCTGGCGAACAGCTGGCTGGCGACGTGGGGGTGGTCCTCGCGGGTGAAATTCTTGCCGACGCCGTCCTTCATCAATCGGGAAAGCGACGGCAACACGGTCACCGGCGGGTACACGCCCTGGTTGGCGAGTTCGCGCCCGAGCACGATCTGGCCTTCGGTGATGTAGCCGGTGAGGTCGGGAATCGGGTGGGTGATGTCGTCGGACGGCATCGACAGCACCGGGATCATGGTGATGGAGCCGCGCCGGTTCTTGATGCGCCCTGCCCGCTCGTAGAGTTCGGCGAGATCGGAATACAGATAGCCGGGATAGCCCTTGCGCGCCGGCACGTCGCCGCGCAGCACCGCCACTTCGCGCAGCGCCTCGGCGTAGGCGGTCATGTCGGTCATCACCACCAGCACATGGTAGTCGAGGTCGAAGGCCAGGTATTCGGCGGCGGTCAGCGCGGCACGCGGTGTCAGCAGGCGCTCGATCACCGGCTCGTCGGCAAGGTTGAGGAACATCACCACCTTGTTCAGCACCCCGCTTTCCTCGAAGCTTTCCTGGAAGAAGCGCGCATCGGCGTGCGACGCGCCGAAGGCCGCGAACACCACCACGAACTCGGCGGCTTCCTCGCCCAGCAGCTTGGCCTGGCGCACGATCTGCGCCGCCACCCGGTTGTGCGGCAGGCCGCCGCCGGAGAAGATCGGCAGCTTCTGTCCGCGCGTCAGCGAATTCATGCCGTCAATGGCGGAAATGCCGGTCTGGATGAATTCGCGCGGATAGGCGCGCGCCGCAGGGTTGAGCGGCTCGCCGTTGATGTCGCGGCGGTCGGCGGTAATGACGGGCGGGCGGCCGTCGCTCGGCCGCCCGGACCCGTTGAACACACGGCCGAGAATGTCGCGCGACACCGGCAGCTTGAAAGGCTCGTCCAGAAAGCGTACCCAGGTGCGTTCCAGATCGAGCGCGTCAGTGCCCTCGAACACTTCCACCAGCACCGCGTCGTCGGCCGTGCGGATGACCAGGCCGGACCGAATGCGGCCGGCGTGGTCGCGCAACTGCACGCGCGAGCCCGCCGCCACACCGGGTACGCCGGCCATGACGACGAGCCCACCCTGGGCGGAAGTGGCGGTGCGGAATTCGACGTTCTTCATGGTCAGGCGCGTCCCGTCGTCAGGGGCGTGGCCGTGGACGCGTATTCCAGCAACAGCGGCTCGAAGGCTTGCGGGATGGCGTCGATTTTCGCTCTCAACGCAGCCAGGTCCTCCGAGCCGTGCTGGCTTTTCCAGCGCCGTGCCTGGGCCAGCAGCGGCATCCGGATCAGGCGCAGGGCCGGCGCGCCAAGCTTCACCAGGACCATGCCCTGGCGATGGATGTCCAGCAATGCCGCCAGCAGCGCGTACTGCTTCTCCGGAGAAGCGAAACTGTCCACTTCATCAGTGGCCGCCTGCTGCAGCAGGCCCTCCTTGATCAGGCTCGCTGCCTCCAGCGTCCAGCGCTGCTCGGACGACAGTGCCTCGACACCGACCAGGTTGACGATGCGCTGCAATTCCTCCGACGCGGCGAGCAGATCCAGCGCGTCTGAACGAGCGGATTCCCAATTCGGATCAACGTGTTCCGCCCACCACTTCGCAGCGGAACTCACGTAGCCGGAGAAGCTTTCCATCCAGTCGACCGCCGGGTAATGGCGTGCGTCGGCCAGATCCTTCGACAGCGCCCAGAAGGTCTGGATGATTTCCTTGGTGTGGCTGGTGACCGGCTCGGAGAAATCGCCGCCGGGCGGCGACACGGCGCCGATGATCGTCACCGATCCGTGGTCGCCGGCGAAGGTTTCCACCCGTCCGGCGCGTTCGTAGAAGGCGGCCAGGCGCGAGCCGAGATAGGCCGGATAGCCCTCCTCAACCGGCATCTGTCCCAGGCGCCCGGACACCTCGCGCAAGGCCTCGGCCCAGCGGCTGGTGGAGTCGGCCACCATCACCACGTCGTAGCCCTGGTCGCGGAAATATTCGGCCAGCGTGATGCCGACGTAGATCGAGGCCTCGCGTGCCACCACCGGCATGTTGGAGGTGTTGGCCACCAGCAGCGTGCGCTCCATCAGCGGGCGGCCCGTGTACGGATCTTTCAGCTCCGGCATGGATTCGAGCACGTC
>JAJXTE010000027.1 GCA_021784115.1 Pseudomonadota bacterium
CGCGGTCGAACTGCATGCCTTCGACGACGTCGAGCTCGTTTTCCAGGCCCGAGCTGTCTTCAACGGTGATGACGCCTTCCTTGCCGACCTTGTCCATCGCGGCGGCGATGATGTCGCCGATCGAGGAATCGGAGTTGGCGGAAATGGAGCCGACCTGGGCGATTTCCTTGGAAGTCTTGCAGGGCTGCGAAATCTTCTTCAGTTCGGCGGTGATGGCGATCACGGCCTTGTCGATGCCGCGCTTCAGGTCCATCGGGTTCATGCCGGCGGCGACGAACTTCATGCCTTCGTTGACGATGGACTGGGCCAGCACGGTGGCGGTGGTGGTGCCGTCACCGGCGACGTCGGAAGTCTTGGAAGCGACTTCCTTGACCATCTGCGCGCCCATGTTCTCCAGCTTGTCCTTCAGTTCGATTTCCTTGGCGACCGACACGCCGTCCTTGGTCACGGTGGGGGCGCCGAAGGAACGGTCGAGCACCACGTTGCGGCCTTTCGGGCCCAGGGTCACCTTGACGGCGTCAGCCAGAATGTTGACGCCAGCCACCATGCGGTGACGCGCGGAATCGCCAAAACGTACGTCTTTTGCAGCCATTGCTTAACTCCTAATTTGAATTCGGTTGGATTGCGTGCGCGTGGCGGCTTACTGCTCGACCACGCCCATGATGTCTTCTTCGCGCATCACCAGCAGTTCGTCGCCCTCGACCTTGACGGTCTGGCCAGCGTACTTGCCGAACAGCACGCGGTCGCCGACTTTCACGTCCAGCGGAATCAGCTTGCCCTGGTCGTCTTTCTTGCCGGCGCCGACGGCGATCACTTCACCCTGGTCGGGCTTCTCGGTGGCGGTGTCGGGGATCACGATCCCGGAAGCGGTCTTGCGCTCTTCTTCCATGCGCTTGACAATCACTCGGTCGTGCAGAGGACGGATTTTCATTGCAAAGTCTCCATTGCGTAACGTTGATAACCGGCAGCCGTGGCTGCCCGAAAATAAGGAAGCGGCGAACATGTTGTTAGCACTCGCCGCCATAGAGTGCTAATAGTAGGGGCGCATTGTGACAATTTCAACCCCATGGATGATCTTTTAAGTCGTACCCGGGCCGCCGTCTGGCACCCCTGCACCCAGATGAAAGCGCTGGAAGCCACACCGCCGCTGGCGATCGCGCGTGGCGAGGGGCCGTGGCTGATCGATACGGAGGGACGGCGTTACCTCGACGCGATTTCCAGCTGGTGGGTCAACCTGTTCGGGCATTGCAACCCGCGCATCAACGCCGCCATCACCGACCAGCTCGGCAGGATCGAGCACGTGATGCTGGCCGGCGCCACCCACGAACCGGTGGTGGCGCTGTCGGAACGGCTGGCGAAGCTGACGGGGCTGGGCCACGCCTTCTATGGTTCGGACGGCGCCTCGGCTACCGAAATCGCGCTGAAAATGAGCGCTCACTTCTGGCGCAACGCAGGCCAGCCGGAGAAGAACGGTTTCATCAGCCTGAAGAACGGCTACCACGGCGAGACCGTCGGCGCGCTGTCGGTGACCGACATTCCCCTGTTCAAATGCACCTACGCACCGCTGCTGCGGCACACGGTGCAGGTGCCCACGCCGGACGCACGTCTGGCCGAGCCGGGGGAGTCGGCCGAGGCATTCGCCCTGCGCTGCGCCGACGCGCTGGAGGCGCACCTCGCCGGCCACGCCGCCACCACCGCAGCCTTCATCGTCGAACCGCTGGTGCAGGGTGCGGCGGGCATGGCGATGTATCACCCGGCCTATCTCAAGCGGGCACGCGAGCTGTGCACGCAATATCGGGTGCACCTGATTGCAGACGAGATCGCCGTCGGGTTTGGCCGCACCGGCACGATGTTCGCCTGCGAGCAGGCCGGCATCAGGCCGGATTTCATCTGCGTCTCCAAGGGCATCACCGGCGGTTACCTGCCGCTGTCGGCCGTGTTGACGACCGACGAGGTCTACGCGGCCTTTTATGGCGACGCTACTGCGCGCGGCTTCCTGCATTCGCATTCCTACACCGGCAACCCGCTCGCCTGCCGCGCCGCGCTGGCGGTGCTGGACATCTTCGAGCACGACAACGTGATCGCCGCCAATCGGGTCAAATCCGCCGAATTTACGGGAGTCCTGGCAGAAGCGGCCGCACACCCCCGGGTGCGGCACTTCCGTCATCTCGGAATGATCTGGGCGTTCGACGTGACGGACGCCGGCCCGGGTTTCTCATCACGCTTCCATCAGGCGGCGCTGGCGCAGGGCGCGTTCATCCGGCCCATCGGCGGCACGGTCTATGTCATGCCGCCCTATGTGACGAACGCTGACGAGATGCGCTCGCTGGCGGATACGATACGGGTCTGCCTCGCCGATCCGCGAATCTGAGCCTCTGGAGCGTCGGGGCTTGACGGCGGCCGCTTGTCCGACCAAGATAGTGACTGATTACTATCTTATCGGGGCCGAAGCATGTCCGACGAACCTCACCGCAAGCGGTTGGGCGCAGACGAGCGGCGCGAGGAAATCATCCGCGTGACGCTGGAGCTCGCCGCCAGGCAGCGCGTCGACGACATCACGACCCAGGACATGGCGCAGGCGATGGGGCTGACGCAGGGCGCGGTGTTCCGCCACTTTCCCAGCAAGGACGCGATCTGGCTGGCGGTGATGCAGTGGGTACGCGAACGACTGTTGGGCGTGCTGGGGCAGGCCGCCGCGCAGGGACGCGACCCGCTCGACGCGCTGCAGCGCATGTTCTTCGCCCACATCGATTTCATCGCCGGCCACCCGGCCATCCCGCGCGTCCTGATGTCCGAGCACCTGCATGGCCGCAGTCCCGCGCTGCGCCAGTTGGTGACCGAGATCATGCTGGGCTACGAAGCCAGAATTGCCGGCCTGATCCGCGACGCCCAGACGCTGGGTCTGGCCCGCACCGACCTCGACGCCCATGCCGCCGCCACGCTGTATATCGGCATGATCCAGGGGCTGGTGCTGCAAACCTCGATCCTGCGCACTCAGCGCACGCTGGCGGCGGAAGCCGCGCGCACCTTTCCGGTCTTTCTGCAGGCCATTCATCCCACCCAAGGAACCCATCCATGAAACGCACTTCCCGCCTTCTCGCCGTCCTGCTTTGTCTGAACACGGCGACTGCCTTCGCGCAGGATGCACATCTCCACGACGCCGCGCACGCCCCCGGCCGCGACGGTCGCGCCGTGCTGGAATTGGACCCTGCCGAACGCGTCATGATTCTGGAGGAAATGCGCATGTTTCTCGACGGGGTGCAGAACATGACTGCTGCGCTCGGCCGGCAGGACATGCAGGGAACGGCTGACGCAGCGCGCGGCATGGGGATGAAAATGGTGCACGAGGTGCCGCCCGCGCTGCGTGACAAATTGCCGCTGGAATTCCGGCAACTGGGGTTTTCGGTGCATCGCGAATTCGACCAGATCGCGCTGGATGCCGAGGGACTGAAGGATGTGAGCTACAGCCTCAACCAGTTGTCTGCAACATTGCAGAAGTGCGTGAGCTGTCATGCACGCTTCCAGATCCAGGCGCCTGTTCTCAACGACAAACATTGACCTGAAACTGCATGAAGCCCCGCACACGCAACCTGTTCCTGATCCTCGGCGCCCTGGCGTTTTTTTCCGCCTTTGTCTGGCTGCTCGCCACGCGTGGGCCGCTGGCGCCGGTAGGGGTGGAGATCGCCACGGCCACACGGGCCGACCTCAGCCCCGACGTGTATGGCATCGGCACGGTGGACGCGCAGCACGCCTATGCCGTCGGCCCGATCCAGGCGGGGCGGCTGTTGCGGGTGGTGGTCGATCAGGGGGACCGCGTCAAGGCAGGCCAGTTGCTGGCCGAAATCGATCCGGTGGACTTGCGGCAGCGTGCCGAGGCGGCAGCAAGCGCCGTCGCGCGTACCCGGCAGGCCGCGCAGGCCGCCCACGCGCAGGTGGATGAGGCCGCGAGCCGCGCGCGCCTCGCCCAGGCCAACAGCGCGCGCTATCAGGCGCTCTACCGGCAGAATTTCGTCGCCAGGGAAATGGCCGACAGCCGCAACCACGAAGCCGCGGCCGCCGACGCCGCGCTGGCGGCGGCACGCGCCAACGCCGCCGGGGCGCGGCGCGAGATTGGCCGTGCCGAGGCCGACCTGCAGGGGGTCGACCAGTTGCGCAACAGCCTCCGATTGGTGAGCCCGGTCGAGGGCGTGGTGACCGCGCGCGAAGCCGAGGCCGGCACCACCGTGGTGGCCGGACAGGCGGTGGTCCGGCTCGTCGACCCGGCTCAATTATGGGTACGCGCCCGCGTCGACCAGGCGCGCGCCGAGGGTGTTCAGGTGGGGCAGATGGCGAGCATCGTGCTGCGTTCGTCGCCTGGCACGGCCCTGCCGGGGAAGGTGGTACGCATCGAGCAGCAGAGCGATGCGGTGACCGAGGAACGCATCATCGATGTGGCCTTCGATCCACCACCCTCACAGTTGTATCTGGGCGAACTGGCGGAGGTGACCATCCGCCTGCCCGGCGCGCGCGACGTGCTGACGGTGCCGCGCGCCGCCCTCACTTCCCTGGGCAACCAGACCGGCGTGTGGCAGGCGGTGGACGGCCGTGCCCGATTCAAGCCGGTGCAGTCTGGCGTGCAGACGGCGGAGCGGGTCCAGATCGTTGCGGGTCTGCAGGCCGGCGACCGCCTGATCGTTTACAGCGCGAAACAACTCGACGACGGCGTGCGGGTGCACGAACAGCGGCTGACGCCGCGCTGAGCGGCCACAATCGCCATGATCAATCTCGGCCATGATTAACCTAGCCAGGCGCGACATCGTCCACCATCTGAAAAGCTATCTGCTGACCGGGCTGGGCCTGGGTCTGCTGATCGGGGTGACGCTGACCATGGCCGGCGTCTATCGCGGCATGGTCGACGACGCCAAGGTGCTGCTGCGTGCAGTCGATGCCGACGTCTGGGTAGTGCAGCAGGCCACCCTCGGCCCGTTTGCCGAACCGTCGAGCGTGCCGGACGACCTTTACCGCGCATTGCTGGGGCTGAAGGGTGTGGCGCAGGCCGGCAACGTCGCCTACCTCACCATGCAGGTGTCGCATCAGGGCACATCCCAGCGTGTGATGGTGGCGGGCTTCGAGCCCGGCAAGCCGGGCGGGCCGGCGTTTCTGGTAGCCGGGCGTCCCATCGCCCGATCACATTACGAGGCAGTGGCCGACGCCAAGACCGGCTTTGCGGTCGGCGACGTGGTGCGCATCCGCCGCAACGACTACACCGTGGTCGGGCTGACCCGGCGCATGGTGTCGTCCGGCGGCGATCCGATGCTGTTCATTCCGCTGAAGGACGCGCAGGAAGCGCAGTTCCTCAAGGACAACGACGCCATCGTCGAGGACCGCAAACGGCTCGCCGCCAACCCCGCGGTCAACCGTCCCGGCCAGCCCGGCGTGCTGGAGGCGGTGCAGGCGATCCAGACCTCCAGCCACAAGGTCAATGCCGTACTGCTGCGGCTGCAACCGGGCGTCGATGCGCGCGCCGTGGCCGGCACGATTGCGCGCTGGCAGCGGTTCACGGCCTACACCCGCGACGACATGGAAGAGATTCTGGTGGCCAAGCTGATCGCCACCGCCGCCAAGCAGATCGGCCTGTTCCTGATGATCCTGGCGGTGGTGAGCGCGGCCATCGTCGCCTTCATCATCTATACGATGACGCTCGGCAAGATCAAGGAAATCGCCGTGCTGAAGCTCATCGGCACCAAAAACCGCACCATCGCCGCGATGATCATGCAGGAAGCGCTGGGGCTAGGGGTGATCGGCTTCTTCGTCGGCAAGTTCGCCGCCACCCTGTGGGCGCCAGCCTTTCCAAAATATGTATTGCTCGAAACCGGCGACGCCGCGCGCGCTTTCGTGCTGACCCTGGTGGTGTGCGCGCTGGCCTCGGTGCTGGCGATCCGTGCCGCGCTCAAAATCGACCCGGCGGAGGCGATCGGTGGCTGACGCTGCTTTAATCCAGCCCGCGATCCTGATCGAAGGCATCACCAAGCGCTACGGCAGCGGCACCGCGGCTGTCGACGCGCTGAAGGGCGTGGACATGACGGTCTGGCCCGGCGAGGTCGTCGGGCTGATCGGGCCGTCGGGTTCAGGGAAGACCACGCTGCTGAAATGCCTGGGCGCGGTGATCGAGCCGACCGCCGGCCGATTCACGCTCGGCGGCGAGGTGATCTACGACAATGGCTGGAAGACCGGCGACCTGCGCGCGCTGCGCCGGGATCGCATCGGCTTCGTATTCCAGGCGCCCTACCTGATTCCGTTTCTCGACGCCACCGACAACGTCGCGCTGCTACCCATGCTCGCCGGCGTGCCGAACGCCGAGGCGCGCGCGACGGCGCTGGAGATGCTCACCGCGCTCGACGTGCAGCATCGCGCGCAGGCACGCATCGCAGAGCTCTCCGGCGGCGAGCAGCAGCGCGTGGCGATTGCGCGCGCGCTCGCCAACAAGCCGCCGATCATCCTCGCCGACGAGCCGACCGCGCCGCTCGACAGCGAACGCGCGCTTACCGTGGTGAAGATCCTCAACCGCCTGGCGCAGGAATTCCGGACCGCGATCATCGTCGTCACCCACGACGAAAAGATCATTCCAACCTTCAAACGCATTTACCATATCCGCGACGGCAGAACCTACGAAGAAACAGGCGAAGGAAGACCTCTATGAAACTGACCTTTCTCGGCGCGGCGCGCGAAGTGACCGGCTCCAGCTATCTGGTGGAAGCGGACGGCGTACGTTTTCTGGTCGATTGCGGCATGTTCCAGGGCGGCCGCGAAACGCGTGCCAAGAACCAGCGCGCTTTTCCTTTCGACCCGCGCAGCATCGATTTCGTCATCCTCACCCACGCCCACATCGACCACTCCGGGCTGTTGCCACGGCTGGTGGCGATGGGCTTCAGGGGCGCGATCCACACGACCCGTGCCACCTGCGACCTGCTGGCGGTGATGCTGCCTGACTCCGCGCACATCCAGGAAAAGGAAGCCGAATACGCCAACCTCAACCGCTTCCGCCAGGACATGGATCGTCGCGACAAGGCACGCGGACTGCCGCCGCGCGACATTGCGCCGCTCTACACCGTGGCGCAGGCGCAGGCCTCGCTGAAGCGTCTGAACCCGGTCGACTACGATCTGGAAATCGCGCCGCACCCGCAGGTGCGCTGCACCTTCCGCGACGCCGGCCACATCCTCGGCTCGGCGATCGTCGAGGTGTGGGTGGACGAGGGGGGGCGCCGGCGCAAGCTCGTGTTTTCCGGCGACCTCGGCCAGCCCGCGCGGCCGCTGTTGCGCGATCCCACGCCCATCCATGACGCCGACTACCTGCTGGTCGAGTCGACCTACGGCGACCGTGATCACAAGAGCATGGAGGCGACCCAGGACGAACTGGTGGAAGCGATCACCGACACGATCGAAAGGAAGGGTGGCAACGTCATCATTCCCGCGTTTGCGGTGGGGCGCACCCAGGACATGCTCTATCTGCTGGCCGACCTGACCCGTCAGGCGCGGCTGCCCAAGCTCTCGGTGTTCGTCGATTCGCCGATGGCCACCGCCGCCACCGAGATCACCTACAAGCACATGGAACTGCTCGATGCCGAAACCCACGCGCTGATGGGCCGACACGGCGGCGCGCAATATTTCCGCAAGCTCGATTTCGTCGAGGATGTCGAGGAATCGAAGGCGCTCGACCGCATCAAGGGCGGCGCCGTCATCATCTCGGCCAGCGGCATGTGCGAGGCCGGCCGCATCAAGTTCCACCTGCGCGCCAACCTCGGTCGCCGCGAATCGACCATCCTCATCACCGGCTTCCAGGCCGCCGGCACCTTCGGCCGCCGCCTCGTCGACGGCGCCAAGCGGGTGCGCCTGCTGGGCGAGGACATTCCGGTGCGCGCCGATCTCTACACCCTGGGCGGGTTGTCGGCGCACGCCGACCGCACCGCGCTGCTCGGCTGGCTGGGGAACTTCCGCAGCAAGCCGCGCCAGGTGTTCGTGGTGCACGGCGAGGACACGGTGGCGACCGGCTTCGCCACCGAACTGCAGACGCGGTTCGGCTGGGACGTGACGGCGCCGATGCCTGGCCACAGCGTCATCCTCGACTAGGCCCTTGCAGATGGCGTTCAGTCGATATTCGTACGCAGGCGTACTGCTGGCCTGGTTGAGTGCCGGCCTGCTGGGTCACGCGCAGGCAGCCGCGATTGCCGACTGGGAGGGCTGCAGTTCGATTCCGGCGGATGCCGATCGCCTGGCGTGCTACGACCGCGTTTCGGGGCGTTCGCAGCCCGAGGCGCAAGCAGCGCCCGGGGCCGATATCCCGGCCGCGTCGCAGCCGGTTCCGCCATCCGTCGCGGCGCAAGCCGCACCGCAGGAACCGAAGCTGCTGTCGGCGCTGTCGCGCCACTGGGAGCTGGACGACGAGGCCAAGCAGGGCGCCTTCCTGTTCAGGCCGCACCACCCCAACTATTTCCTGCCCGTCAAATACAGTGACGCGCCCAACAACACGCCGTTCCAGTCGACATTCACCCAGCCTGATCTCGGACTCGACCCCCTCGAGACCGAACTGCAGCTGAGCTTCAAGATCAAGGGCATGGAGGGCGTGTTCGGCCATGACAATGTCGACCTGTGGTTCGGCTACACCGCCACCTCGTTCTGGCAGGCGTACAACCGCAGCATTTCCTCGCCATTCCGGGAAACCAACTACGAACCGGAAGCGATGCTGGTTTTTCGCACGAATTTCGAGATTGCCGGTTTCCGGGGGCGCTTCATCAACCTCGGGCTGTCGCACCAGTCGAATGGCCGTGGCGAAGGTCTGTCGCGCAACTGGAACCGGGTCTACGCGCAGTTCGGCTTCGAACGCGACAATCTGGCGCTGTTGATCCGGCCCTGGTACCGCATTCCCGAAAACCACAAGGTCGACGACAACCCCGACATCCAGGATTACATGGGCCACGGCGACCTGCAGGTGGTCTACCGCAAGGGCCGCAACGCCTACTCACTCTTGTTGCGCAACAATTTCAAGCGCCCGGACAACCGCGGCGCGCTGAAACTCAACTGGAGCTTCCCGCTGTATGGACGGCTGAAAGGCTATGTGCAGTATTTCAACGGCTACGGCGAATCGCTGATCGACTACAACTACAGGCAGCAGTCTCTGGGCGTCGGCGTCAGCCTGACCGAGGGCATGTAAACGCTATTGCGTTTTCGGCAACGCCCGCTCCAGCAGTCGGTGCACGTATTTCACCGGAATGGCGTAGCTGATTCCGCTGGGGGCGGTCAGGGCCGCCTCCTTGGACCCTTTCACATACACGGAATTGACCACCCCCAGCACCTCTCCGGTGTCGGGATGCCACACCGGGCTGCCGCTGTTGCCGGGGTAGGCCACTGCGTCGAGCTCGAATACTTCATAGGGGGAGGCCGCCTGCTTGATCGCGCGCGCGTTCAATTGGGAGGCGGCGGCAACAGGCGTGAAAATGGGAATGATGGCCGCCAGTCCGGCACGATGCGTGGAGGGGTTGAGTCCCAGTATCGAGCCGATGGGATAGCCGGTGAAATAGAGCTGCCAGCCTTCACGTGCATGGCTGGAGTCGCCCAGTTTGAGTGCCGGCAGCGGATCGCCGGCGATTTTCAGCAAGGCCAGGTCGCTCGACTTGTCGCTGGCGACCAGCACGGCAGTGCGCACCGACACCTGCCGGTCGCGGGCGACGAACACGACGTACGTTTCGTTCTTCTCGCTATCCAGCGGTTTGGCGAAGATATGGGCACACGATACGACATAGTGCCCGTCAAGCACGGCGAAGCCCGTGCCTTGCAGATTGGCGGGTGGCCGGCCGGTGGGGTTGAAGGTGCCGACGCCGACCACGCCCGGCTTGATGCTGGGCAGCATGTCGGCCACGTCGGCGTGGGCGGGGGCGGCCAGAACGAGAATGATCAACGCCCAACTGGTACGCAGCTTGCTGACCATCCGGCGTGTCAGCCGACGGCCACGACCGGGCAGCGTCCTGTAAATTCGATACAATCCGGGCGGCGGCAAAGACTTTCTATTCATAGGGGAATCCAAGCATGAGCGTTGTTGCGGTTGTCGGGCTGGGCTACGTAGGCCTGCCGTTGGCGGTGGAATTCGGCAAGAAGATGACCACTATCGGCTATGACCTCTCGGTTGAAAAAATCGAGCATTACCGTCGATTCTGCGACCCCACCGGCGAAGTATCGACGGACGACCTGAAGGCGGCGGCGCAGTTGAAGGTGACCACGGACCCCGCCGACCTGGCGCAAGCCGATTTCATCATTATCGCCGTGCCCACTCCGGTCGACGAGGGGCACATTCCCGATTTTTCGCCGCTGGTCGGATCCTCCACCACCGTCGGCAAACACATGAAGAAGGGCGCCACCGTCATCTACGAATCCACAGTCTACCCCGGCGCCACCGAAGAGGTTTGCATCCCGATCCTGGAAAAGAATTCCGGCATGAAATGGATGCAGGACTTCCACGTCGGCTACTCGCCCGAGCGCGTCAACCCGGGTGACAAGGAACGGACGATCACCAAGATCGTGAAGGTCGTCTCGGGCGATGACGCCGCCACGCTGGACAAGGTGGCGGCGCTGTACGGTTCGATCATTGTCGCCGGCGTGCACCGCGCCAGCAGCATCAAGGTCGCCGAGGCCGCCAAGGTGATCGAGAACACCCAGCGCGACCTGAATATCGCGCTCATGAACGAGCTCTCGCTGATCTTCCACCGCATTGGCATCGACACCCTGGAGGTACTCAAGGCCGCCGGCACCAAGTGGAACTTTCTCCCGTTCCGTCCCGGTCTCGTCGGCGGCCACTGCATCGGCGTCGATCCCTACTACCTCACCCACAAGGCCGGGATGCTCGGATACCACCCGCAGGTCATCCTCGCCGGCCGCCGCATCAACGACGGCATGGGTGCCTACGTGGCGCAGGAAACGGTCAAGAACATGATCGCCAACGGTGTGCAGGTGAAGGGCGCCAAGGTCAACGTGCTTGGTCTGACCTTCAAGGAAAACTGCCCCGACCTGCGCAACTCCAAGGTGGTCGACGTCATCCGCGAACTGCAGTCCTTCGGCTGCGACGTGCACGTGCATGATCCGCTGGGCGAGGCGAAGGAGGCCGAACACGAATATGGCATCAGCCTGACGGCGTGGGATGACCTGCCCGAATGCGACGCGCTGATCGCGGCGGTTTCGCACACCACGTACCTGGAAAAGCCCTTCGGTGACCTGACGGCCAG
Source organism: Pseudomonadota bacterium (assembly GCA_021784115.1). Classification (GTDB taxonomy): domain Bacteria; phylum Pseudomonadota; class Gammaproteobacteria; order Burkholderiales; family Thiobacillaceae; genus Thiobacillus. The sequence continues at coordinate 11,250 of JAJXTE010000027.1, forward strand.
GCTCAAGAAAGGCGGCGCATTCACCGACGTCAAGGCGGCCTACGATCCGGCTACGGTGAAGGCCGCCGGCTTCACCCTCTGGAGACTGTAATGAGCGCGTTCGACGCGCTGAAATTGCAGCTTCGCGCCGAGCCCAAGACCTGGCTCGTCACCGGCGCCGCCGGCTTCATCGGCTGCAACCTGGTCGAAGCCTTGCTGATTCTCGACCAGCGTGTCGTCGGGCTGGACAACTTCGCCACCGGCCACGAAAAGAACCTGGCGCAAGTGCAGGCCAGCGTCGGCCCCGAGCGCTGGAAAAACTTCAGCTTCAAGCGCGGCGACATCCGCGACCTCATCACCTGTCACACCGCGTGCAAGGACGTCGACTACGTGCTGCACCAGGCCGCGCTCGGCTCGGTGCCGCGCTCGCTGGAGGACCCGCTGTCCACGCACGCGGCCAACAACACCGGCTTCCTCAACATGCTGGTCGCCGCGCGCGACGCCAAGGTCAGGCGCTTCGTCTATGCGGCGTCGTCCTCCACCTACGGCGACCACCCCGGCCTGCCCAAGGTCGAGGATGTCGTCGGCAAGCCGCTGTCGCCCTACGCCGTGACCAAGCTCGTGAACGAGTTGTATGCTGACGTGTTCGGCCGCTGCTACGGCATGGAGTCGATCGGCCTCAGGTACTTCAACATCTTCGGTCGCCGCCAGGACCCCAACGGTGCCTATGCCGCCGTGGTGCCGAAATGGGTGGCGAGCATGATCCACAACGAGCCGGTGTACATCAACGGTGACGGCGAGACCAGCCGCGACTTCTGCTACATCGACAACGTCATCCAGGCCAACCTGCTCGCCGCCACCAGCCAGCATGCGGACGCAGCCAACCAGGTCTACAACATTGCCGTCGGTGACCGCACGACGCTGAACCAGTTGTTCGAAGCCATTCGCAGCCTGCTCGAACCGACGTTTCCCCGTCTCGCGGGCGTCAAGCCGGTGTACCGCGATTTCCGCGCAGGCGACGTGCGCCATTCGCTGGCCGACATTTCCAAGGCCCGCACCCGTCTGGGGTACGAGCCGACACATCGCATCGGAGAAGGTCTGGCCGAGTCGATGGACTGGTATGTGCGGGATCTGGGATAGGAGGATGTCGCGACCCGTGTAGGCGGACCGTGACAAAAGAGGGCTTCAGAATTCGGCATAATGGCGTCATGCCGTTTGCCCGAACCGTTTCCCGTTTCCTCGCCGGCCTGCTGATTGCGGGGCTTGCCGCTGCTGCCGGTGCCGTTGGGCTTCCGGCCGGCTTCGCCGCGGCGCTGAAGCAGGCCGGTATTCCGCTCGATCACGTGGCGGTCGTGGTGCAGCCACTCGATGCGACCGAGCCGCTGCTCAGCCATAACGCCGAGGCCGCCCTCAATCCGGCATCGGTGATGAAGCTGGTGACGAGCTTCGCGGCGCTCAACCAGTTGGGCCCGGATTATGTGTGGACGACCGATGTCTGGGCGGACGGCACGATCGTGGATGGCGTGCTGAACGGGAATCTCGTCATCAAGGGACACGGCGACCCCGGTCTGACGCTGGAGAGGGTTTGGCTCCTTCAGCGCGAATTGCGCGCCCGCGGAATTCATCATATTCACGGCAACCTGGTACTCGACCTCAGCTATTTTGATGTGCCGCCCGCCGACCCCGGTGCGTTCGATGGCGAGCCGCTGGCCTTGTACAACGCGACGCCGGGCGCGCTGGTCGCCAATTTCAACGCCACGACGCTGCGCCTGAAGCCGGACGGGCAGCGGGTGGACATCGTGCCGGACATCGTGCTGCCGGGCGTGGTGCTGACTTCGCAGCTGTTGCTGGCGGATCGGGGGGACTGCAATGGCTGGCGCGATACGCTCACGCCCTTTGTTCCGGAAGAGGGGCGCCCGGCGGTTGTGATGAGCGGACGCTACCCGCGCGGTTGCGGCGAGCAGACCGTGTCGCTCAACCTGTTCGGTCCCGCCGCCACCTTCGATTTCATTTTTCGCGGACTGTGGGCGGAGGCCGGCGGCACCCTGACCGGCGCGACGGAGGCGGGGACCGCGCCGACATCCGAGCCGCTGTTGAAATTTGCCTCGGAACCGCTGACCGGTGCACTCATCCGCCTCAACAAATATTCCAACAACCTGATGGCACGCAATCTGTTCCTGACGCTGGGTGCGGAAGCGTATGGCGCGCCAGCGACGCTGGACAAGGGCGCCCGCGCGGTGCGCGACGTGCTGACGCAGCGAAGCGTGCCTACGCGCAAGCTGGTGCTGGAAAACGGCGCCGGTCTGTCGCGCATCGAGCGCATCAGTGCGGGCGCGTTGAATCAGCTGTTGCGCGCGGCCTATCGCAGCCCGCTGTTCGCCGAGTTCGAATCGGCGCTGCCGATCGCCGCCACCGACGGCACCCTGAAGCGCCGTTTCAGCGGCAGCGCGCTCACCGGCAGTGCGCACCTCAAGACCGGCACCCTGCGCGACGTCAGCGCGCTGGCGGGTTATGTGGACACCGCAACCGGCCAACGTGTCAGTTTCGTCATGCTGGTGAACCACGCGAACGCAAACCGCAGCGAGCCCGCGCAGCGCGCATTGCTGGAGTGGGTCTACGCGGCCCGCGGGAACCGGGATGACGTTCGATAAGGTACCCGCGTGGGCGGCGTGGCTGGCGCAGGATGCGGACGGCACCTGGTGGGCTTACGAAGCCGAGCCGAACAAGCAGGATCGCGGCTGGTACGAAAATGAGGTCGGACGCATCGCCCGCCTGGGTCACGCCGCACCGCCAGCAGACTGGGAAGCGACCCTGACTGCCTGGCCGGCCAGGCGCACCTGACCGGCTGCCCGGCTGACTCAGGACGCGGCAGGCGCGTCGACCTGCAGCTTCCCGTCCTTGACCGGAATTCGCGGGCCCGGCTGGTGATCCATCCGCACCCGGCCCTCTTCCTTGCCCAGACGATAGCGCACGTCATAACCGACGGTCTTGCTGTGAGATTCGTAGACCGTCTTGCAGCGGGTTTCCGTGCGGCTGACGGTGTCCTTTTCCTGCATGTTCTTCTGCACCTGGTTGCCGGCGTAGCCGCCCGCCGCTGCGCCGGCGACCGTGGCAAGGTCGCGCCCGCTGCCGCCGCCGATCTGATGGCCAAGCAGGCCGCCCGCCACCGCGCCGATGGCGGTGCCGGCGATGCGGTTGGTGTCCTTGACGGGCGCCCGTTCGTTGATGACCACGTCGTGGCATTCCTGTCTGGGCGTCTTGGTGGTCTCGGTCACCGGCTTGGCCGAGAGCACGTCGGCGAATTCCGGTTCCGGATTGAGCGCCTTGTAGCCGGCCACGCCGCCCAGCGCGGTCACGGCAACGGCCCCGGCGATGACACCCGTCAGCATGGATTTATTCATGGCAAGTCTCCCGAAAGTTGAGAAGGACGGCATGACCGCCCTATCGAGGGAGCGGTTTTTGTGCCGGGAGTTCCGCTATTCGGGTTGCAGCAGGTCGATCCTGAAGCTGTCCTCGTACGGCGGGACGTTGCATTCGATGATGTCCGAGGGCGCGACGTCGAGGCGGACACCGACGATGTCGGTGCGTACCGGCAGTTTTGCTGCGCCGCGGTCCACCAGCACCACGGTACGGATTTCCTCCGGCTGCTTGCCGGCGAGATACTCCACCGCGCGCAGCATGGAGTGGCCGCGATACATCACGTCGTCGACCACCAGCACCGTGTGGCCGGCGAGGTCCAGGCTGGCGTGCGTCGGGTTCTCGGTCAGCTGCGTTTCCGGGTAGAGCAGGGTGAGATCGTCCGCGTAGCGCTTGATCTCGAGGTCGAGCCGCACGCAGCCAGCCAGGCCGTAGTCTGCCGAAAGCCTTGCATGCAGCCGGTCGGCCAGCGGCGCGCCGCGCCGCAGAATGCCGACGATCACGACCCGGGTGCGGCCGGTCAGCAGACCCGCCGCCTGCCGTGCCATGTCGCCGACGATGGCATCGAGCTGTTCGGGGGTGTAGAGGCAGGTGCGCCTGCCCTGCGGCTTGTCGCTCATGCGCTACAGGCCGAGATCGTTCCACATCGCATCGACGCGCGCCTTCACTGCCGCATCCATCACGATCGGCGTCCCCCATTCGCGCGCCGTCTCGCCGGGCCACTTGTTGGTGGCGTCGATGCCCATCTTGCTGCCCAGACCCGACACCGGGCTGGCGAAGTCGAGGTAGTCGATCGGCGTGTTCTCCACCAGCAGCGTGTCGCGCGCCGGGTCGACCCGGGTGGTGAGCGCCCACATCACTTCCTTCCAGTCGCGCACGTCGACATCGTCGTCGGTGACGAGGATGAACTTGGTGTACATGAACTGGCGCAGGAAGCTCCACACACCGAACATCACGCGCTTGGCGTGGCCGGGGTAGGCCTTCTTCATGCTCACCACCGCCATCCGGTAGGAGCAGCCCTCGGGCGGCAGGTAGAAATCGGTGATCTCGGGAAACTGCTTCTGCAGCAGCGGCACGAACACCTCGTTCAGCGCCACCCCGAGGATCGCCGGTTCGTCGGGCGGCTTGCCGGTGTAGGTACTGTGGTAGATCGGGTCGCGCCGCATCGTGATGCGCTCGACGGTGAACACCGGGAAAGTTTCCTGCTCGTTGTAGTAACCGGTGTGGTCGCCGTACGGGCCTTCCAGCGCGGTTTCACCGGGGTGGATCACGCCTTCAAGCACGATCTCGGCCGACGCCGGCACCTGCAGGTCGTTGCCGAGGCATTGCACCACTTCTGTCTTCGCGCCGCGCAAGAGTCCTGCGAACTGGTATTCCGACAGCGTGTCCGGAACCGGGGTGACCGCGCCGAGAATGGTTGCCGGGTCGGCGCCGAGCGCGACGGCAAGCGGGAACGGCGCGCCCGGATGCGCGAGCGTGTGCTCCCGGAAATCGAGCGCGCCGCCGCGATGCGCCAGCCAGCGCATGATGAGCTTGTTCGGGCCGATCACCTGCTGGCGGTAGATGCCGAGGTTCTGCCGCTTCTTGTGCGGGCCGCGGGTGACGGTCAGCCCCCAGGTGATCAGCGGCGCGACGTCGCCCGGCCAGCAGTGCTGGACCGGCAGGCGGCTCAGATCGACGTCGGCGCCTTCCCACACGATCTCCTGGCAGGGCGCGCTTTTGACTTCCTTCGGCGCCATGTTCAATACCTGCTTCAGCACCGGCCACTTGTCCCAGGCGTCGCGCAGGCCCTTCGGCGGCTCGGGCTCCTTCAGGTAGGCCAGCAGCTTGCCGACTTCGCGCAGCCGTGCCGGGTCGTCCTCGCCCATGCCCAGCGCCACGCGCTTCACCGTGCCGAACAGGTTGGCCAGCACCGGCATGCCATGCCCCTTGGGGCGTTCGAACAGCAGCGCCGGGCCGCCGGCGCGCAGCACGCGGTCGGCGATTTCGGTCATCTCCAGTCTGGGGTCGACTTCGACGGCGATGCGTTTCAGTTCGCCCATTTTTTCGAGTTGCGCGATGAAGTCGCGCAGGTCGCGATAAATCATAGAGAGCCGATCATGAGCGGATGCGTTCGAGAAGCGCGGTGGTCGAGGTGTGGTGCCGGAACGGGATCGAGTGCACGCTGCCGCCCCATCCCGTCACGTCCGCCGCGCCGACGATCCGGTCCGGCGTCCAGTCGCCGCCCTTCACCAGTACGTCGGGTCGGATGGCGAGGATGAGATCAAGCGGGGTGTCGGCGTCGAACCATGTCACCAGCGAGACCGACTCCAGCGCAGCCAGCAGGGCCATGCGGTCTTCAAGCGTGTTGACCGGACGGTCATCGCCTTTGCCCTGGCGCTTGACCGATGCATCCGAATTGACCGCGACGATCAGCGAGGCACCGAGCGCGCGCGCCTCGGCCAGATACGTCACATGGCCGCGATGCAGGATGTCGAAGCAGCCGTTGGTGAATGCCCGCGGGTGCGGCAACTGCGCGATCCGTGCGGCCAGATCGGCAGGGGCGCAAAGCTTGCGCTCGAAGGCGGGTGCGGGCATCGATTGAAACGTCGCCTTCAGTTGAGATATTCGAACAGGGTGACGACCTTGGTCACGCCCGACGTGGTGCGGGCAATATTCGTGGCGGCCTCGGCTTCGGCCTGCGAAACCAGTCCCATCAGATAGACCACACCCGCTTCGGTGACGATCTTGATCTTGGTTCCCGGGACGCGCTCGTCCCGCAGCATGCGGGCCTTGACCTGGCTGGTGATGGCGACGTCGTTCGCGTCGGAGGTCAGCGAGGTGATGCCGGATACGGTCAGCTCGTTGAATACCGTGCGCACGTCGGGGATGGCCTTGACCACGTCGGTCGCGCGCGAGCGGGTCGCTTCGTCCGGTACCTGGCCGGTGAGCAGCACCTGGCGGTTGTAGCTGGTGGCGGAAATGTTGTCGGACTTTTGCGGGAAGGTCTCGCGCAGGCGTGCCAGCGCACGCAGTTCGATTTCCTGGTCGCTCACATAGACGCCGGCGGTGCGGCGGTCCAGTGCGACAGAGGTGCCGACCGCGGCGCCGCCCACGACCGCGGCGGCACACCCGCCCAATTGCGACACAACCGCGCCGATCAGCGCTACATGGATCAGTTTGTTCATTCCTCGACTCCTAATAAAACGCTGTCCACCGCATCGCACAGGCAATGGATGGCCAGCAGATGGACTTCCTGTATGCGCGCCGTGGATTCGGCGGGCACGCACAGGAAGACGTCGTCCGGCTGCATTTGTTCCCCCAGCCCGCCGCCGCTGCGTCCGGTCAGCGCGATGACATGCATGCTGCGCGCGCGCGCGGATGCCACGGCCTGCAACACGCTGGGCGAATTTCCGCTGGTGGAAATCGCCAGCAGGATGTCGCCCGGCTGACCGAGCGCTTTCACCTGCCGGGCAAACACCTGGTCGTAGGCGTAGTCGTTGGCGATCGAGGTCAGGGTCGAGGTGTCGGTGGTGAGCGCAATGGCCGCGAGTCCCGGGCGCTCCTGCTCGAAACGGTTGATCATTTCGGAGGCGAAATGCTGGGCATCCGCCGCTGAGCCGCCATTGCCGCAGGCGAGGATCTTGCCGCCCTGGGTGAGGCTGTGCACCATCAGGCGCGCGGCGCATTCGATTGCAGGAGCGAGCGCCTCGGCGGCGTCCAGCTTGGTCTGCGCAGAGGCCTTGAAATGGCCGAGAATTCTGTCGTGTAGAGGCATGGCTAGCTCGGGTGTTTCATGAATTCTCGCGATGCCCTAAAGGATACCGAGCTATGCTCATAATCGCGCAGGATTTTGTTTTGCAGGGGAATTTTGTGACGAGCGGCGTGGTTATCCATACGCCTGACCGAGCAAGGTTTCCATGCGGAACAAATACCCAGAGGGCACACGAGACAAGCGAGGGCGCGAGTAATTTATGAAACATTCGAGTTTAATTATCCCATATCGTCGAAGGCGTTCCTGATCCACTCCGGCGCGCCGTCGCCGGATAGCGCGACCACGTCGAAGCGGCACGGCGGCAGCGTTTTCAGCGCGGCCAGGTACTGCCGCGCGGTGGCCAGCAGCTTCTTCTGTTTGGCCGGCGTGACGCTGGCTGCGGCGCCGCCGAAATCGCTGCGGCTGCGCAGCCGGACCTCGATGAACACCAGGGTCGAACCGTCCTGCATGACGAGGTCGATTTCGCCGAAGCGGCCGCGCCAGTTGCGCGCCACGAGCGTCAGCCCGTTCGTTTTCAGGAATGCTTCGGCGCGCGATTCGGCGGATTGGCCGAGCAGGGATTTCAACATCTGCGACAATGCAAGGATGAGTGAAAGTCCGCATCATACCCCCCTGTTCCCCGCGCTCTACGTCGTCGCCACGCCGATCGGCAACCTCGGCGACATCACCCTGCGGGCGCTCGACATCCTGCAACGCGTCGATCGCGTGGCAGCGGAGGACACCCGCGTGTCCGGGCAACTGCTGGCGCATTTCAATATCTCCAAGCCGCTGATTTCGATCCGCGAACACAACGAGCGCGAAGCCGCCGAAGGGGTGATCGCGCGAATCGTCGCGGGCGATGCGGTGGCGTATGTATCGGATGCGGGTACGCCGGCCGTGTCGGATCCGGGCGCGCGGCTGGTGGCGGCGGTGCGCGCGGCTGGCCTGCGGGTGGTGCCGATTCCCGGCGTCTCGGCGGTGACCGCGGCGCTGTCGGCAGCCGGCGTGGAGTCGGGGGACTGGCTGTTCCATGGCTTCCTGCCGCCCAAGTCCGGTGCGCGCCGCACGCAGCTGCAGGGGCTTGCCGCGCTGCCCTTTGCCCTGGTGTTCTACGAGGCGCCGCACCGCATCGAGGAAACGCTCGCCGACATGGCGGCGGTGTTCGACAGCGCGCGCCGGGTGACGCTGGCGCGCGAACTCACCAAGCGATTCGAGACCATCGTCACGTTGGCCTTGCGCGACGCGCCGGCCTGGCTCGCCGCCGACCCCAACAACGTGCGCGGCGAATTCGTCGTCATCGTGCACCCGCCCGCGACCGAGGTGGCGGTCGATGCGGAGGCGATGCGCGTGCTCGACATCCTGCAGGGCGCGCTGCCGCCGACGCTCGCCGCCAAGCTGGCGTCGCAGATCACCGGGCGCAGCAAGGCCGAACTCTATAAAATGTCGCTCGCAATGAAGCCGCAGAGCTAGGAGCCTGTTTCAGCAGGAATCGTACCCCGCGTTGAGACCAGGATCGGATGCATGCAAGGCGCAGTGCGCAGGCAATGGCCACCCATTGCCAAGCGCTGCAACGCCGCAGACGCCGATCCTGGTCTCAACCCGAAGGGCCGGTTGCCTGCGGGCGCATTGCGGTGTTGCGGGTGACTCGTGGAGAATGACGCCACTTCGCCCCCCGCGCCTTGCACTGCATCCCGCAGGCAACCGGCGCGGGGCATGATTCCTGCCGAAATAGGCTCCCCAGAATGACCGACACCCTCACGATCACCCGCCCTGACGACTGGCACATCCATTTCCGCGACGGCGACGCCATGCGGAGCGTGCTGCCCGACACCGCGCGCGTATTCGGCCGCGCGATCGCCATGCCCAACCTGAAGCCGCCGGTGGTGAACGTGGCCGATGCCGCGGCGTACCGCGAACGCCTGCTTGATGCGGCAGTTGGTACTGCCTTCGAGCCGCTGATGACGCTCTATCTCACCGACAACACGCAACCCGAGGAGATCCGCCGGGCGCGGGCGAGCGGCTTCGTCCACGCAGTGAAGTATTACCCGGCCGGCGCGACGACGAATTCCGATTCCGGCGTCACCGAGCTTGCGAAGGCCTACAAGGCCATCGCGATCATGGAAGAAGTGGGGATGCCGCTGCTGCTGCATGGCGAAGTGGTCGACCCCGACGTCGACGTGTTCGACCGCGAGGCGGTGTTCATCGAACGCCATCTCGCGCGCCTCATGAAGGATTTCCCGAAGCTGAAAATTGTGCTGGAGCACATCACCACGCGCCAGGCCGCCGAGTTCGTGGCCGCTGCGCCGGCCAATGTGGCGGCCACCGTGACCGCGCATCACCTGCTGTACAACCGCAATGCCATGTTCCGCGGCGGCATCCGTCCGCACCTTTACTGTCTGCCGGTGTTGAAGCGCGAGGTGCATCGCCAGGCGCTCATTGCCGCGGCCATCTCCGGCAATTCGAAATTCTTCCTTGGCACCGATTCCGCGCCGCATGCGGTGGGCGCCAAGGAAACCGCGTGCGGTTGCGCCGGAATCTATTCCGCGCATGCCGCGATCGAGCTGTATGCCGAGGCGTTCGAGGATGCGGGCGCGCTCGACAAACTGGAGGCATTCGCCAGTTTCTTTGGCGCCGATTTCTACGGACTGCCACGCCACGCCGACACGATCACGCTGCGGCGCGAAAGCTGGACCGTTCCTTCGAGTCTCGGGATGGGGAGCGAGGCGCTGGTGCCGCTGCGTGCCGGCGAGACGATCCGCTGGCGCGTGGCGTGACATAAAAACGGCAGACCAGGGGGAAAGTCTGCCGCGGTGGAAGCCAATAGCCAGCGTTTATGCCCGCCGGGTGCTTCCGAGCGTCGCGCAGCATTGCGCTGCGCGGGAGGAGAGGGTTACGGAAAGGCCGGTATGGTGGGCTCGATTCCCGAACTCATCGCTTCGGGATGGTAGGCGGCGACCCGCTTCTTGATTTCGTCGACCCGCCCGGAGGGGGTGTCCACCATCATCAGCACGTGCCCGGCAGCGATAGCCGACTCGAAGGCTTTCAGCCGCGAATTGGGGATGGCGCTGGCGACCATGCTGGCGACCCAGGCACCGAATGCAGCGCCGATCAAAGCAGTGAGCAGGATGGTGACCAGTTGCAGATCGACTCCGGCAGGCGGAAACACCACGGCCACGAGGCCGGCGATGATGCCGATGCCGCCGCCCACCGCCAATCCCGTTTCGGCGCCGTGAACAAAATCGGTCTTCTGCAGGATCGAGGCTTCGTGCAAGCCTGGCAGCGGCACGCCGTCGCGCGCCATGACATGAATGTGGCCGTCCTCGATACGTGCCAGCAGAAGTTCGTCGCGGATCTGTCGGGCGCTCGCCACGCCCGGCACCATGAAATAAAGTCGTCTTCTCATGATGACTCTCCTGAGGGGTCGATTCCGACCTTGATATCTTTGATTAGCAAATGCGCAGATGCAGTCAAGCTAAAGTTCTATAATTGCGAGTGGAAAAGCAGGTCAGGCAACCGCTGCCACGCCAGCACCCTTCGGGGGCATAAGTGGGAGAGGAAAGTCCGGGCTCCACAGAGCAGGATGCCGGCTAACGGCCGGACGCCGTGAGGCGAGGAATAGGGCCACAGAGACGAGCGTATTAAGTTACGGTGAAACGCGGTAACCTCCATCCGGAGCAACACCAAATAGGCAGGCGATGAAGCGGCTCGCTGAGTCTGCGGGTAGGTGGCTGGAGCCGGTCAGCAATGACCGGCCTAGAGGAATGGTTG
>JAJXTE010000126.1 GCA_021784115.1 Pseudomonadota bacterium
AACGCCGGCGACCGCGTGCTGCTGTCCTTCGATCAGGAGAACGTGAAGGCCGGCGTGAAAGTCACTCCCAAATGATCCGCCTCACCGCGATCACGCGCGTGTTCCGCATGGGCGACCAGGAAGTGCGAGCACTCAACGGCATCAACCTCGAGATCGCGTCGGGCGAATACGTGTCGATCATGGGTCCATCGGGGTCGGGAAAGTCCACCCTGCTCAACGTCATCGGCCTGCTCGACCAACCCGACGGCGGGCGCTACGAACTCGACGGCAGCGACGTCACCGACCTGTCCGAGACCGAGCGGGCGCGCGTGCGCCGCGAGAAGATCGGCTTCGTGTTCCAGTCCTTCCATCTGGTGCCGCGCCTGACTGCGGCGGAGAACATCGAGCTGCCGCTGATGCTGGAGGGCATCGCACCGACCGAGCGCAAGTCCCGTGTCGACGCCGCACTCGACGCCTTCGATCTCAAGGACCGCGCGCGTCATCGTCCGGCCGAGCTCTCCGGCGGGCAGCGCCAGCGCGTGGCAATCGCGCGCGCCACCATCCTGCGCCCGACCGCGCTGCTGGCCGACGAGCCGACCGGCAACCTCGACCACCGCATCGGCGCCGAAGTGATGGAACTGCTGGAAGGTCTGCACCATGCCGGCACCACGCTGATCGTCGTCACCCACGACCGCGAGCTCGGCGCCCGCGCGCATCGCCACATTGCAATGCGCGATGGCGAAATCGTCGCCGACGAAAAATGAACCTGCGCGACACCCTGACGCTTTCGTTCCAGACGGTGGTGAGCTACCGCACCCGCTCGCTGCTCATCGTGCTGGCGATGGCGCTGGGGGTGGCGGCGGTGGTGGTGCTGACCGCGCTGGGCGACGGCGCGCGGCGCTATGTGGTGGGGCAGTTTTCCTCGCTCGGCACCAATCTGGTCTTCGTCCTGCCGGGCCGTGCCGAGACCTCGGGCGGCTTTCCCGGCGCGGCGCTCGGGCAGACGCCGCGCGACCTGACGCTGGAAGACGCCCGCTTCATTGCCCACCTGCCGCAGGTCAAGCGCATGGCGCCGCTCAACGTGGGCGTGGCCGAGCTCACGTCCGGCGGACGCCTGCGCGAAGTGACGGTGCTCGGCAGCACGTCCGAGCTGCTGCCGATCCGGCACATGAGGCTGTCGCAGGGCAGCTTCCTCGCCCACGGCTCGGAACGCAGTGCGCAGATCGTGCTGGGCAGCACGCTCGCGCATGAATTCTTTCCCGACGGCGAGCCGGTCGGCCAGCGCATCCGGCTCGGCGACAGCCGCTTCCTGGTGTCCGGCGTGCTGGCGCCCCAGGGCGAGTCGATGGGATTCAATTCCGACGAGATCGTCATCATCCCGATCGACTACGCGCAGGAACTGTTCAACACCCAGTCGCTGTTCCGCATCCTGATCGAGGCGCGCAGCCGCACCGACATCGAGCCGGCCAAGGCCGCGATCAGCCATGTTCTGAAACAGCGCCACGACGGCGAGGAGGACGTCACCGTCATCACCCAGGACGCCATACTCGCCACCTTCGACCGCATCCTGCGCGCGCTGACCCTGGGCGTGGCGGGCATCGCCGCGATCAGCCTGGCGGTGGCCGGGATACTGGTGATGAACGTGATGCTGGTGGCGGTGGCCCAGCGCACCTCGGAAATCGGCCTCCTGAAAGCCCTCGGCGCGCCCGCCGCCGACATCCGCCGCCTGTTCTTCGCCGAGGCGCTGTGGCTGTCGCTGGCTGGCGGCGCCATCGGCTACGCGCTGGGGAACGCCGGCGCCTGGATGATCCGGCTCGCCTACCCGCAACTCCCCGCCTGGCCGCCGGACTGGGCCAGCGTGGCCGGCGTCGCCACCGCACTCCTCACCGGCGTCGTCGCCAGCCTGCTGCCCGCCGCGCGCGCGGCGCGACTCGATCCCGTACTCGCACTGAGCGGAAAATGACGCTCGCCGATACCCTGCGCTTCGCCCTGCACGCGCTGACCGCACACCGGCTGCGCACCTTCCTGTCCGCAACGGGCATAGGCGTCGGCATTGCTGCGGTGGTCCTGCTCACCTCGATCGGCGACGGCATCCATCAGTTCGTCCTGGCCGAGTTCACCCAGTTCGGCACCAACATCATCAACGTCAGCCCGGGCAAGGTCAGCACGCACGGCGCCTCGGTGGGTGCCATCGGCAGCGCACGGCTGCTGACCATCGAGGACGCGCTGGCGCTGAAGACCTCGCGTTACGCGCAGTACACCAATGCCGGCGTGATGGGCAACGCGGAAATCCGCGCCCACGGCCGCAGCCGGCGCGTGACGGTGTATGGCGAGGGACCGGACTTTTCGCGCGCCTTCAGCATGCACGTCGCGGTCGGCCAGTTCCTGCCCGCCGACGATCCGCGCAATCCGCGCGCCTATGCGGTGCTGGGTGCCAAGGTACGCAGCGAGCTGTTCGGCGGCGCCAATCCGCTCGGCGCCACCCTGCAGGTCGGGGCGTCGCGCTTCCGCGTGATCGGCGTCATGGCGCCGAAGGGACAGGTGCTGGGCTTCGATCTCGACGACACCGTCTACATCCCCACCGCGCGGGCGCTGGAAGTCTTCAACCGCGAAGGCGTGATGGAAATCCACATCGCCTACAAACCCGGGGCGCCGCTCGACGCGGTGGTCGCCGACGCCAGGCGCATCCTGATCGCGCGCCACGGCCGCGAGGACTTCACCCTGACGCCGCAGCAGCAAATGCTCGACACGCTGGGCACCGTGCTCGAAGTGCTGACCTTCGCCGTGGCCGCGCTCGGCGGCATTTCCCTGCTGGTCGGCGCAGTCGGCATGGTTACCCTTATGCACATCGCGGTGGCCGAGCGCGTTGCCGAGATCGGCCTGCTCACCGCGCTGGGCGCGACGCGGGCGCGCATCCGCACGCTGTTCCTGATGGAATCCACGGTGCTGTCCACGCTGGGTGGACTCGGCGGACTGGCCGCCGGCGCCGGCATCGCCTGGCTGTTGAAAATCACGGTGAGCGGCCTTCCGGTCAACACGCCTTGGGATTACGCCATGGGCGCGCTGGTCGTGTCGGTCCTGATCGGGCTGGCGGCGGGCGTCATCCCGGCCATGCGTGCTGCCCGGCTCAACCCGGTGGACGCGCTGCGCGCCGAGTAGCCATCGATATCCCCCAGCCGTCCGCACAGGAACTGACGCAGCCTCCGGCCGAGCGGCTTGGCTGATTTCCGTTGGCGGTCCGTCCGGGCGGTGCCGCGGTCCCTGAGGACGGGCAATCCGCAGCGTGACGCGGCACGTGCCGAAGCGCCCAATGGACGTTTGTCCTACAAATTGGCGCGAACTTCACCTATACCTATAAAACGGCGCTGAAATTAAATTCTCACTGCGCACCGAGGCCCGCAGCGCCCCCCTCGGCACGTACCCAGCAATAAGAACGGCTTTTATATTCAAACCCTTGTCATCACTTTCGTAAGGAGAACCTCATGAAGAACGTATCCAGTATTGCGGCGATCGCCCTCGCATCCAGCCTGGCCCTGCTCGCCACCGGATGTGACCGCAAGCCTGCTGAACAGACCGCCGGCGAAAAAGTGGACAATGCTGTCGCAGATACGAAACAGGAAGCCCGTGATCTCGGCAACACGATGGAACGCAAAGCCGACCAGGCCGGACAGGCCATCGATGACGCTGCCATTACCACGTCGATCAAGGGCAAGTATCTGGCCGACGACACCCTCAAGGGCTTGGATATCTCGGTTGAAACCCAGCACGGTGTGGTGACGCTGACCGGTTCGGTGCAGAGCGACTCCGCCAAGGAACTCGCCACGACCATCGCCCAGGGTGTGGACGGGGTGACGAGCGTAAACAACCAGCTCACGGTCAAATAAGCTGATTTTTCGCGCTGTTGGATCCGTTCCGAGCTGATCGCCCGGCACGGTTCGGGCGCGTTACGGCGGTTCACCCCCCGAGGTGCCGAGGTGATCGGGGAGCAATTCATCGCTCCCGTCCATATTCCCGAGTTCCTCGTAGCGCAGGGGCCGGCCGTGTTCTTGCAGGAAGGCGCCGCCCGTAAGCTCAGCCACGACCACCACGTGGTCGCCCGCCGGATGGCTTGCCACGACCCGGCAGTCAAAGTAGGACAGGCCCTCATCCAGTATCGGGGAACCCGAGGGCGCTGCGTGCCAGGGCACGGCATTCAGCTTGTCTTCATCCCGGGCGCTGCGGTTGCCAAAAAAGTCGGCCAGCGCGGATTGATCGCTATGTAATACCGACACCGCGAAAACGCCCCCTGCCGCAAGCAAGGGATAGGACGCATTGGCCGGATTGACCGCGACTGCCAGCATGAGCGGCTGCATGGAAACCTGCATGACAGACGAGGCGGTGAAGGCATCGCGCAGGCCATCTTTCCCCACGCCCACGACATAGACGCCCTGGGTCAGGGTCATCAGGAGACGCTTGACAGGATTTTTCACGCTCATCGGTCAACCTTCACAATCCCCTTGCTAGAAGCGGCTCGCCGTTACGGCTCGTACCCCTCGCGATGCGTCGCGTTGATGGTGCGCAACAGTTCGCGGAACGGAATGCTGCGCTCATGCTTCTTGAACAGCGGCATGAAGGCCAGATCCTCGCCCTTCCCCACGCCGCCGTATGCGCCGGACGCCATCGATTCGTGCAGGTCGCGCAGCATTTTGTCGAGATCATCCAGAAACGGGGTGTAGATCGAGGCCTCTTCGTCGTCGTGTTCCAGGCAGGCGCGCAGTTCGTCGACTTCGTACACGGCTTCGTGCACCAGGTCGATCAGTTGGTTAAGGTCTTGGGCTCTTTTCATGTTCATGTGCTTTGGGACAAAACATAAGGATACCGCCGCTTGGCGAGCCGTGCGACAGACGCGGGATTTGAGCGCACGTTCCGGATTGCGGGTCGGGTCGAACCGGTGAACACTGTGCTTCTCAGCCGCCAGTTGAACGCCGACCATGGATACCGAACCTGTCGCCTCCCCGCCGAACGCTGCTCCGATGGAACCCGAGCAGCGCTGGCAGGCCGTGGTCCGCCGCGACCCGCAGGCGGACGGCGAATTCGTCTACGCGGTCCGCACCACCGGCGTGTACTGCCGGCCCTCGTGCCCGTCGCGCGCCGCCCGGCGGGAGAACGTGGCGTTTTTCGACACCCCCGAGCTGGCCGCCGCGGCGGGCTACCGCCCCTGCAA
>JAJXTE010000028.1 GCA_021784115.1 Pseudomonadota bacterium
CCAACTGCTGTTCCTCTTCCATGCTCAGCATGGGATAGCGGTTCACGGTCTGGATGTAGCTATCCAGGCTGTACGCAGCGGGAACGGGTAAAGACATCGATTGATTCATGCGTGTTAAACCCCCTTTAAAAACATTTTAGCACTCACCACATAAGAGTGCTAAGCGTCTCAAGGGTTCCCTTGGCCAGGCGTCAGCGCGTCGCCTCGACCTGATGCAGGCTCCGTGTCACCGTGAGCCAGGCCCCGAGCCAGCCGAAGAGCATGGTCAGGCCGAGCACCACGGCGATTTCGGCCCCGCTCGGGGGCAGCAGATGGAAGGACGACCCGTAGAGCCCCGCCAGGCGTTCGACCGGCGGCCGCAGGATCGCCCCGGCAACCGCCAGGACCCCGCCTGCCGCAAGCCCGCCGAACAGCCCCTGGAGGGCGCCCAGGTAGAGGAACGGGCGGCGGATGTGCCGGTCGGTGGCGCCGATCAGGCGGCTGACCAGGATTTCGTCGCGGCGGGACAGCACCTGGGCGCGGATGGCGTTGCCCGCGATGGCGATCAGCGCAATGGCAAACAGCGCGCCCAGCAGCCAGACGCCGGTGCGGCCGATGGCGAGGGCCGCCTGAAGCCTCTCCGCCCATTGGCTGTCGAGGTGGGTTTCCGCCACCCCCGGCAATTTGCCCAAGCTGTCGGAAACCCGTGCCAGCGCCGTGCGCGACGCGTCCCGGGGTTGCACGATCCAGGCGTCCGGCAGCGGATTCTCCGTCAGTCCGGCCGTGATGTCGGTGAGGTCCTGCGCCGCGCTCAGGGCGGCAAGGGCCTCGTCCCGAGGCACGAAGCGGGCCTGTGCGATGTCGGGCTGTTTGAGCCGGGCAGCGAGGGCCTGTTTTTGTTCGGCGGAGGCCCCGGCGTCGAGGAACAGGCTGATTTCCGGCTGTGCCGGCAAGTTGCCCGCCACCCGGGCGAGGTTCGACAGTCCGAGGTACAGCCCGCTCGGCAGGCTGATCGCCACGCCCATGGCCAGTGCCGTCAGAAGCGTCGTGGCCGCCTGCAGGCGCAGCCTGTGCAATGCGGCAGCCAGCGCCTGCCTGTGGTGACGCAGCCAGCCCATCATGTCGGCACCGCCTCGACCCTGCCATGGTCCAGATGCAGCGTGCGGCCACCGAGCGCGTTGATGGCGCGCTCGTCGTGGGTGGCGATCACGAGAGTCGTGCCGACCTGATGGAAATCGCGGAACATTGCCATGATGTCGGCGGCGTAGCCGGCGTCCAGGTTGCCCGTTGGCTCGTCGGCCAGCAGCAGGGCGGGGCGGGAGACCAGTGCGCGGGCGATGCACAGGCGCTGCTGCTCGCCGCCCGAGAGACTGATGGGATTGGCCTTCTCGCGGTTGAGCAGGCCGACCTTGTCGATCACCGCGCGGGCGCGCTTGAGCGACTCGCGGCGGTCGAAGCCGGCGATATCGAGCGGCAGCACCACGTTATCGATCACGCTGCGGTCGAACAGCAGCTTGTGGTCCTGGAACACCAGGCCGATGTTGCGGCGCAGATAGGGCACGGCCCGGCGCGACAGGCGGCTGATGTTCTGGCCGCTGACCGACACCACCCCGCTGGTGGGGCGCTCGATGGCGGCGATGAGTTTCAGGAGCGTGCTCTTGCCGGCGCCGGAATGCCCGGTCAGGAACACCAGTTCGCCCTGCTCGATGGCGAGGCTGACGCCGGAGAGCGCTTCATGGCCGCCGGGATAGCGTTTGGTGACCTGGCTGAAGCTGATCATGCGCTGAACACGGCTTCGACGAACTCGCGCGCATCGAAGGGACGGAGGTCGTCCACGGTCTCGCCGACGCCGATGTAGCGCACGGGGATCGGCCGCGCCTGGGCAATGGCGGCAATCGCGCCACCCTTGGCGGTGCCGTCGAGCTTGGTCAGCGCCAGGCCCGTCACGCCGAGCGCATCGTCGAAGGCCTTGACCTGGGCGACCGCGTTCTGGCCGGTGTTGGCGTCGAGCACCAGCAGCACCTCGTGCGGCGCGCCGGGCGCGGTTTTCTCAATCACACGCTTGACCTTCCTGATCTCTTCCATCAGATGCAGCTGCGTCGGCAGGCGGCCGGCGGTGTCGGCCAGCACGACGTCGATGTTGCGCGCGCGCGCGGCCTGGATGGCGTCGAAGATCACCGCCGCGGAATCGCCTTTTTCCTGGCTCACCACAGTGACGTTGTTGCGCTCGCCCCAGACCTGCAACTGCTCGCGCGCCGCGGCGCGGAAGGTGTCGCCGGCGGCCAGCAGCACCGACAGGCCCTGCGACTGGTAGAGCTTGGCGAGCTTGCCGATGGTGGTGGTCTTGCCGGCGCCGTTGACGCCCGCCAGCATCAGGATGAACGGCTTGTGCGGCGTGACGTCGAGCGGCGCCTGCAGCGGCGTCAGGAGATCGACCAGCGCCTCCTTCAGCGCGGCCTGGAGGTCTGACGCTTCGGTCAGGCCCTCGCGCCGCACCTTCTTCTGCAGGGTGTCGAGCAGGGCGTGGGTGGCATCGACGCCGATGTCGGCGGTGATGAGGATGGTCTCGAGTTCCTCGAACAGTTCGGCGTCGATCTTGCGCCCGACACCGAACAGGCCGGACAGTTGTCCGCCCAGCTTGTCGCGGGTCTTGGCGAGCCCCTGCTTCAGGCGTTGTGCCCAGCCGGGACGCTTCTCTGCTGGCTGCGGTGCAGCGGCTTCGGCTTGCGCGTCAGGGGTGGCCGGCTCGGCGGCAGGCGGTTTGGGCTTGAAGAAACTAAACACGGATAAGGGCGGTCAGCACAGCTGTTTGACGGACGCCTAATCTTATCATTCGGCTACGGCTTATCATTCGGACTTACTCAACGAGAGGTGAAAACATGCTCGGCATGCGGGGGATGCTGCTGGCGCTGCTGGTGGCGGGCGGTGCGCAGGCGGCGGTGACGGATGTCACGCTGGACAATGGCATGCGTGTGATCGTGCAGGAAGATCATCGCGCACCGGTGATGGTGTCGCAGGTGTGGTACCGCGCGGGATCGATGGACGAATTCAACGGCACCACCGGGGTGGCGCACGTGCTGGAGCACATGATGTTCCGGGGAACGAAGACGGTGCCGCCGGGCGAGTTCTCCAAACGCATCGCCGCCGCGGGCGGGCGCGAGAATGCGTTTACCAACCGCGACCACACGGCGTATTTCCAGCAGATGCAGAAAGACCGACTGGAACTGGCGATGCAGCTGGAGTCCGACCGCATGGCCAATCTCGTCATCAGCGACGACCTGTTCGCGAAGGAGATGCAGGTGGTGATGGAAGAGCGCCGGCTGCGCACCGACGACCAGCCCCAATCGGTGGTCTACGAACGCCTGATGGCGACGGCCTACCAGGATCATCCCTATCGCCGTCCCGTCATCGGATGGATGGACGATCTCCAGCACATGACCGCGCAGGATGCGCGCGACTGGTATGCCCGCTGGTATGTGCCCAACAACGCCACCCTCGTGGTGGCCGGCGATGTCAACGCGGGCGACGTCATCGCGCTGGCCAAGCGGTATTTCGGGGCGATACCCGCTCGCGCATTGCCGACGCGCAAGCCGCAGGACGAGCCCGCCCAGATCGGCGAGAAGCGCATCGTGGTCAAGGCGCCCGCGAAAGTGCCCTACCTGCTGATGACCTGGCATGCGCCCACCCTCAAGAACTGGGAGAAGGACACCGCCCCCTACGCGCTGCAGATTCTTGCGGGCGTGCTTTCCGGAAACGACTCAGCCCGGCTGCAGCAATCGCTGGTCAAGACGCAGCAGATTGCAGTGAGTACGAGCGCAGGCTACGACGATGTTGCGCGCGGCCCGGGCATGTTCATGATCGACGCGACGCCTGCGCCGGGCAAGTCAGTGGGCGCGCTCGAAAAGGCCATTCGCGACCAGCTCGAGCGGCTCCAGCGCGACGGCATCAGCGACGCGGAGCTCGCCCGGGTCAAGGCGCAGGTCATCGCGGCCGACGTCTTCCAGCGCGATTCGCTGTTTTACCAGGCGATGCAGCTGGGCGAATACGTGACCGCGGGGCTGCCACCCGAGGCGCTTGCTCACCGGGTCGACAAATTGCGCGCGGTGAGCGCCAAGGACGTGCAGGCCGCTGCGAAGCAATGGCTGCAGGACAATCGGCTGAGCGTCGGCGTGCTCGACCCGCAACCCCTGCAACCCCAGACGCCCCGCGCCGCGGTGCCCGGAGTCCGCCATGACAATTAAAGCGTTCTGCATTGCACTGTTTCTGTGTCTGCCCCTGTCAGCGCAGGCTGCGCTGGTGCTTCAGCACTGGCAGACACCGCAAGGCGCGCGGGTGATCTTCGCGGAAAGTCACGAACTGCCCATCCTCGACATTTCGGTAGACTTTCCTGCGGGCAGCGCCCGCGATCCCGCTGCCCAGGCGGGTCTTGCGCAGTTGACCCACATTCTCCTCGATCAAGGGGCCGGGGGCCTTTCCGACACGACGATTGCGCATCGCCTGGCCGATGTGGGGGCGGAGCTGGGGGGCAGTTTCGACCGCGACCGCGCGGGCGTCACCTTGCGCACCCTGTCGTCCGCGGCTGAAAAGAACGCTGCGCTCGATATCCTGACGCGCGTTCTGCAACAGCCCGATTTCCCTCCCGCCGTGATCAAGCGCGAGAAACAGCGTCTGATTGCATCCATCCGCGAAGCGGAGGCCGATCCCGGTACCGTCGCCGACAAGGCGTTTTATCGCGCGCTGTATGGCACGCACCCCTACGCACACGATGAAGCGGGCGACCCCGCCGCGATCGGACGCCTGACGCGCCAGGATCTTCAGCGGTTTTATCGCATGCATTACAGTGCGCCCAATGCCGTGATTTCGCTGATGGGCGACCTCTCACGCGCCGAGGCCGAGGCCATCGCCGCGCGTCTGGCGGGTGGCTTGTCAAGCGCGGCGGCCGTGCCGGTGCTGCCGAAACCCGGACCGGCAGCGGCAACCGATATGCGCATCGCGTTCCCCTCCACGCAAAGCCACGTGCTGGTGGGGGCGGTGGGCGTGGCGCGCAGCGCCCCCGATTTCTTTCCGCTGTTTGTCGGCAACTATGTATTGGGCGGCGGCGGCTTCGATTCGCGACTGATGCGCGAGGTGCGCGACAAGCGCGGCTATGCCTACAGCGCGTACAGCTATTTCCTGCCGATGATGGAGGCAGGCCCCTTCCAGCTCGGCCTGCAGACCAAGCAGGCGCAAACCGACGACGCGCTCAAGGTGGCGCAGGCTACCCTGCGGCAGTTCATTGCCGACGGTCCCAGCGAGGCGGAACTGAAGCAGGCCAAGGACAACCTCACCGGCGGATTCCCGCTGCGCATCGACAGCAACAGGAAAATCCTTGAATACCTGTCGCTGATCGGTTTTTACAATCTGCCGCTGGACTATCTGGACACCTGGGTCGACAAGGTCAACGCGGTCGACGTCGCGGCCGTGAAGCAGGCGTTTTCCCGCCACATCGACCCCGACAAGCTGGTGACCGTGGTGGTGGGCGGTGCTCGCTAAGCGCGCCGCGCCCCAGCGGGCGCACGGCGCGCCCAACCGGGTGCGCATCATCGGCGGGCAATACCGCCGCCGCCTGCTCGACTTCCCCGACGGCGCAGGCCTGCGCCCGACGCCCGACCGCGTGCGCGAGACGCTATTCAACTGGCTGGGCCAGGACCTGCCGGGCTGGGCCTGCCTGGACCTGTTTGCCGGCAGCGGCGCGCTCGGCTTCGAGGCCGCCTCGCGCGGGGCGGGGCGGGTCGTCATGATCGAACGCGATCCCAAGGCGATCAGCGGGCTGGAAAAGAACCGTGATGTGCTGGGCGCCAGGCAGGTCGATATCCTGCGCGCCGACGCGCTGGCATGGCTCGCCAACAACCGGGAGACCTTCGACCTGGTTTTTGTCGATCCCCCGTTCGACAGCGGAATGGCCGGAACGGTGCTGGCCGATCTGGCGCGCCATCTCAAGCCCGGCGGGCACGCCTATATCGAGCAGGGGGCCGAGGCGATCGCGCCGCCCGGGTTTATCATCCACCGCAGCGGGCGCGCGGGGCGCTCGCATTTCGCCTTGCTCATAAAGGAATAAGCGATGCTCACCGCTGTCTATCCCGGCACGTTCGACCCCATCACGCGCGGCCACGAAGACCTGGTGCGGCGCGCGGTGCGCCTGTTCGACCAAGTCGTCGTCGCCGTGGCCGAAGCGCGCAACAAGCGGCCCTTCTTCAGCATGGACGAACGGGTGGCGATGGCCCGCGACGTACTGGCCGACGTGCCGCATGTGCGGGTGGAAGGCTTCTCAGGCCTCCTGATCGACTTTGTCGCTGAGCAGGGCGCGATCGCCGTGCTGCGGGGGCTGCGCGCGGCGTCCGACTTCGAATACGAATTTCAGCTGGCGGGGATGAACCGCAACCTCAAGCCCGACATCGAGACTCTGTTCCTGACGCCGTCTGACCAGTACATGTTCATTTCTGCCAGCATGATCCGCGAGATTGCCCAGCTGGGGGGCGACGTGACGCCCTTCGTCCACCCATTGGTGGCGCGGCGATTAAATGAGAAAATAAGCGGAAACTGATATAACCCGGAGAACGTCATGGCCTTGATGATCACGGACGAATGCATCAATTGCGACGTCTGCCTGCCCGAATGTCCGAACGAAGCCATTTCCCAGGGCGACGAGATCTACATCATCGATCCCAACAAGTGCACCGAATGCGTCGGGCATTTCGACACCCCGCAGTGCGTGGAAGTGTGCCCGGTCGATTGCATCCCCAAGAATCCCGATTATGTGGAGACCAAGGAACAGCTGCAGGAAAAATTCCTGCAGCTGACCGCCGGCAAGTAGGGACTCAGGCCATCTTGGCCAGCGGGGCGCCGCTCAGCTCGTCCGTCAGGGCATCGGTGATGCGCAGGTTGATGCGCGCCAGGCTGTCCAGCTGGTCGCTCACGGCCGCGATCGACGCTTCCAGTTCGGCTATGCGTTCGTCCAGCGTCTCGGTTGCGGCATGGATGCGGCTGACGCTTTCGAAACGGCGTTTCAACTGCAGCTTGTGTTCGCGCACCTGGGTCTCCATCGGCGCAATCAGGGCCTTCAGCCACGCTTCGGTTTCGCTGTTGGCCAGATCGAACACCTGGACCACCTTGCTCGCCAGCGTCTCGAAAAAGCGCGCCGTCAACTGGCTCTGTCCCACCGTCAGCATCTTGAACACGGTATTGAAGCGCTCGTCGAAGATACGCTCCAGCCGGGCCATTTCCTTGCGATATTTGTGCAGGCTGTGATCCGGCGGGTTGACGGCCGCCAGCCCGTGCTCGTCGCTGAATTTCTGGTACATCGCGGTCATCATGGCGCGGATTTCCGTGATGGATTCCGCGGAAGCCTTGAGGTTGCCGTCCACCTGGCGGAAGAAAAGCCCCATCGCCTCGCGCAGTCCCGCGGTGAAATGGCTTTGCTCCATCGCCTGCCGGGTTTGGCGCACCTCATTGCGTAGCGCCTGCATGCCCAGCCGTTGCCGCAGAACGTCGACCTGTGTCGCGAACACATTGCGCAGCGCATTGAATTGCTGCAGGCCGCGTTCGAACTGCTGCTTGTCCTCGTTGGCCTTGACCATCATGTGCTGGATGACGTCGCGGTTCTTGCCGCGCAGGCTCTGCAGCTCGTCCACCTGATCCTGGATCGTGGCAAGCCGGGTTTCCAGCAGTTCGGTGGTCTTGATCACCACGTCCTCGACGGCAGCCTGGGTCGATTCGCTGACCAGCGCCTGCTTGCAGGGGATGAGTTCCTGCGTCAGCGCCGCTTCCAGTTCGGGCAGGCGGCTTTTCGTCAGCAGGGCGGCATCGTTCTTCACCTTGGCGACCAGCGCCTTCTGTGCCGAGACGGGATAGACCTGGCTCGGCGGCAAGTCGAGCAGCGCGGCGCTGCTGGCAACCTGTCTGGCGATTTCGGCGTCGATCTGCGCCGGCGTCTTGAGTTCGTCCCACAGACCATCGATCTTGTTCAACACCACCAGGCGCGCACGGCTGGCACCCTGCACCGGCGCAATGTACTGGCGCCAGATTTCGATGTCGGACTTGGTGACACCGGTGTCGGCGGCCAGCAGGAACAGCACCGCATGGGCGCTGGGCAGCATGTTGAGCGTCAGTTCGGGTTCGGTGCCGATGGCGTTGAGGCCCGGGGTGTCAAGAATGACCAGCCCCTGTTTCAGAAGCGGATGAGGAAAGTTGATCAGCGCATGGCGCCAGCGCGGAATCGCGATGCTGCCGTCGCGCGCCAGGCTGCGCGCGGCTTCCTCGTCGCCGGGGTTGATCAGACCGAAATCTTCGGCGGTGGCGGCGTCGACGTCGATCGTATCGGCCAATCGCATCAGCGTCGCGCTCATCTCCTCCGCGGAATCGAGGTTGAGCGCGAATTCGGTCCAGGCGTCCGCGTCGCGCTTGAAGTCGGCAATGCTGCCCTCGCGGGTCTTGGTGTCGATCGGCAGCAGGCGCAGCGAGGGGCGGTGGCGAGGATCGAAATAGAGCTCGGTGGGGCACATGGTGGTGCGCCCCGCGGACGATGGCAGCACGCGCTGCCGGTAGTCCGAGAAGAAGATGGCGTTGATGAGTTCGGACTTGCCGCGTGAGAACTCGGCGACGAAGGCCACGTTCAGCGTGTCTTCCTGCAGCCGCCCCAACAGCTGGTTCAGCCGCATCTCGGATTCGGCGTCGCCCAGCTCCTGCGTGTTGAGCCAGTCGCGCAGCGCCTCGACGCGCACGTACACGGCGTCGCGCCAGGTGCTGTAATGCTCGAATTCGTCAACCAGGGCGGTGGGTTTCATGGGGCGATCAGGATAAGGCACAGTTATTTAACGACATCTTGATGACAAACTTGATTCCCCGGCGGCCGTGTCAGCGCTGGCAGGCCGGGCAGTAAAAGCTTGCGCGCTGACTCTGCACGATACGGCGGACCGGCGTGCCGCAAACCTTGCACGGCAGGCCCTCGCGGTCGTATACCCGCGTCTGCAACTGGAAATAACCCAGCTCGCCATCGCTCGCGACGTAATCGCGCAGCGAACTGCCGCCGGCGGCGATGGCGGCCGTCAGCACCTGCTTGATTGCCGCCGCCAGCCGGACACAGGCCGGGCGGCTGAGGCGGCGCGCAGCGGTCGCCGGGCGGATGCCGGCATGGAACAGCGACTCGGAGGCATAGATGTTGCCGACGCCGACCACCACCTGCGCATCCATGATGACCTGCTTGATGGCCGCGCTGCGGCGCTGGCACTGCGCGTGCAGATAGGTGGCATCGAACGCAGGCGTCAGCGGCTCCAGCCCCAGGTGGGCCAGCAGCGGATGCTGCGCCGGATTTTCGGTCCACAGCACGGCGCCGAAGCGGCGTGGATCGCGTAGCCGCAGCGTGATGCCGTCATCGAACAGCCAGTCGACATGGTCGTGCAGGGCGGCGGGTTCCCCGGGGGCGACGAGGCGCAGACTGCCCGACATGCCGAGGTGGACGATCTGTTCGATCGGGCCAAAATCGAACAGCAGGTATTTGCCACGCCGGTCGAGACCCTTGAGCGTCAGCCCGTGCAGCCGCGCTTCGAGGTCGTCCGGCACCGGCCAGCGCAGGTTCGGGTTGCGCACCACGATGCGCGTGAGTGTGCGGTGCTGCAGGCGCGGCAGCAATCCCAGGCGGGTGGTTTCGACTTCGGGTAATTCGGGCATGGCGGGGGCTTGCAATAGCTGGGTTGGGGGCAGGCGACACTGGGGATGCGCGAGGTGCTGCGATGTTTTGTCCCCGCAAGCGGGAACCGAACCGATACACTGTCATTCTATATAAGGCACTTTCATCGCTGAAACTTTCCCTAACTTGAACGCACGATTCTCTCTGCTGCTGGTGATACTAGCCAGCAGTGCGGCCTCGGCTGCGGATCCCTTCAATGTGTTCGGCGCCTTGGCGCCGTCGCCCGCGGCTGAGCTGCGGCCGGCGGCGGTATGCGATGCCGCCATGCCGTCCGGTCCGATTACGCTGGCGCGTGCGGTGGAGCGCGCCCTCTGTGCCAATCCTGCTACCCGCAGCGCCTGGCTCACGGCGCGGCTGCGTGCCGCCGAACTGGGGCAGGCATACAGCGCCTATCTGCCCAGCCTGTCGCTCAGTGGCAGCCTGTACCGCAGCGGCGACCGCATGCTGCCGAACGATCGCAGCGCCTGGCAACTTGGGCTGGACGCGCAATATCTGCTGTACGACTTCGGTGGGCGTGCGGCCCAGCGCGACGCGGCCGAAGCACTGCTGGCCGCGGCACGCGCCAGCCAGGATGCCAGCGTGCGCCAGCTTTACCTGCAGACAGTCACTGCCTATTTCAATCTGCTGACCGCGCAGGGCGCGGTCGCCGTCGCGCGCGAGGCCGAGGCGTCGGCGCTCGCCGCCCTGAAGGCGGCGGCCGCACGGGTGGCCGCGGGCACAGCGATTCCGTTCGACCGGCTGCAGGCAAAGACTGTGTATACCCAGCGCCAGATCGAGCGCATTCGCGCCGAAGGCGAGGCGGCTCGGATGCAGGGCGAACTGGCCGCGCTGATGGGCGATACGCGGCAGACCCGCTTCAGCGTGATCGAGAGCGAAGCCGCATTCAGCCAGACGCCGGACCTGAGCGCTGCGGTGGATGCCTTGATCGAGGCTGCGCGCAGCCGCCGTCCGGATCTGCGTGCGGCCGAGGCCACCATGCTTGCGCAGCAGGCTGGCGTACGGAGCGCCGTGGCTGCAGGCAAGCCCAGCCTGTCGGCTTTCTATGATGCGCGGCGGCAGGACAGCGGCTCCCTGGCCGCGACCAGTTCCAGCGTGGGGATCAATCTGACCATTCCGCTTTTCACCGGCTATCGCAACACCTACCAGATCGCCGCGGCGCAAACCCAGGCCGATCTGGCCGTGGCCGAGCGTGACCGCGTGGCTAACCAGGTGGCGCTGGACGTGTGGCGCGCCTATTTCAAAGTAAAGAGCGAAACCGAGGCGGACAGCCGCAGCGCCGATCTGGTGGAGAGTGCCACGGCGGCCGAAAAACTCGCGCTGGGGCGTTATCAAGCGGGACTCGGCATCCTGCTGGACGTGCTGAGCGCGCAGGCCAATCTGGCCCAGGCGCGGCAGACGCAGTTGCAGACGCGCCTCGGGCTGCGTGTGGCACGGGCCGAACTGGCGCAGGCCATCGGGGATTTGAGCTGGGACTGGCTGGAACCGGCGCAGCGGGAGGGAATTCAATGAAAAAAATGGGAATGCTTGCGCTGCTGGTAATCGTGGCCGTTGCGGCCGCATGGTGGTGGACCGTCAAGAGCAAGCCTGCCGAACCACAGTACCGCACCGCGACGGTGGATCGCGGCGACATTGCGGCCGAGGTGTCGGCCAACGGCACGCTCAATCCGGTCACCCTGGTCAACGTCGGCACCCAGGTGTCGGGCACGGTGCGGCGTATTTATGCCGACTTCAACCAGCAGGTGAAAGCGGGGCAGGTGCTGGCCGAACTCGACCCGGCGCTGTTTCAGGCGGCGCTGGCGCAAAGCACGGCCAGCCTGGCCAATGCACAGGCGCAACTCGATCTGGCTGAGGCCAACGCGGTGCGCATGCAGACGCTGTTCAAGCAGGAATACGTGTCGCGGCAGGAACTCGACCAAACCCTGGCTGCGCGCGCCCAGGCGGCGGCACAGGTGCGGCTGGCGCGCGCGCAGGTGACGCGCGACCAGACCAATCTCGGTTTTTCGATCATCCGCTCGCCGGTCGACGGTACCGTGATCAACCGCCAGGTCGACGTCGGCCAGACCGTGGCAGCGAGTTTCCAGACGCCGACGCTGTTCCAGATCGGCAAGGACCTGACGCAGATGCAGATCGACTCCACCGTGTCGGAAGCGGACATCGGGCAGATCAAGGTGGGGCAGCCGGTGAAATTCCGCGTCGATGCGTTTCCCGACACCGAGTACCGCGGCACGGTGCGGCAGGTGAGACTGAATGCCACGACCGAACAGAATGTCGTCACCTACAACGTCGTGGTGAATGTCGCCAACCCCGACCTGGCGCTGATGCCGGGCATGACCGCCAATCTGCGCGTGCTGGTCGAGACCCGGCCGAACGTGCTGCGCGTGCCGACGACGGCGCTGCGTTTCCGGCCGCCGGCGGGCAGCATTGTCGAGGGTGCGGGCAAGCCGCGCGGTTCGGCGGTGTATGTGCTGGTCGAGGGCAAGCCGGAACGGGTGGCGGTCAAGACCGGCATCAGCGACAAGGCCTTCACGCAAATCGTCGACGGCAAGCTGAAGCCGGGCGACGCCGTGATCGTGGCCGATCTGGGCGCCAAAAAGGAAAACAGCGCCGTGTCGCGCGGACGTCTGTTCTGATGGGGACACCCGGGGCGCCGCTGATCGAGGTGGTGGATCTCGAAAAGGACTACCCGACCGGTGCCGGCGTGTTCCAGGCGCTGCGCGGCGTGAGCCTGCGCATCACCGAGGGCGAGTTCGTCGCCATCATGGGCGCGTCGGGCTCGGGCAAAAGCACCTTCATGAATCTGCTCGGCTGCCTCGACCGGCCCACCCGGGGCAGCTACCACCTCGACGGGCAGGATGTCAGCCGCCTGTCGTCGGACCAGCTTGCGGCCTTGCGCAACCGTGAAATCGGTTTCGTGTTCCAGGGCTTCAACCTGCTGCCGAAGCTGACCGCGCTCGACAACGTCGCGCTGCCGCTCATGTATGCCGGCACGGGGCGCGAGGCGCGGCACCGACAGGCGCAGGCCATGCTCGAGCGTGTGGGGCTGGGCGATCGTTCCCATCACACGCCGCTGCAACTGTCTGGCGGGCAGCAGCAGCGGGTGGCGATCGCGCGTGCGCTGGCCACGCGCCCGCGCATCATTTTCGCCGACGAGCCGACCGGCAATCTCGATACCGATACCAGCCGTCAGGTAATGGGCCTGTTCAGCCAGCTCAATCGCGAAGAAGGCATCACGCTGGTATTGGTGACGCACGAAGCCGACATCGCCGCCTATGCGCGGCGTCGCATCCGCTTTCAGGACGGCCGCGTGGTCGAGGATGTGGAGCAGGCCGAGGCCGTCGCATGATCTTCACCAGCCTGCTCGAGACCGCCTGGCACGCGCTCACCACGCACCGCATGCGCAGCTTCCTCACCATGCTCGGCATGGTCATCGGCGTAGCGGCGGTCATCCTCATGCTGGCGATCGGCCAGGGTGCGCAGGCGATGGTGCGCGACTCGATCCAGTCGATGGGCAGCAATCTCTTCATCATCATGTCGGGCGCCACGTCGTCGGGAGGCGCCCGCGTGGCGACCGGCAATGCACCGTCGCTCACGTTTGACGATGCCGATGCCATCCGCGAACTGCCCGACATCCTCGCCGCGGCGCCGGTGTCGCCCGGCGGCGCCCAGCTGATCTATGGCGGCGTCAACTGGAACACCTCGGTCTACGGCACCACGCCCGACTATGCCGTGGTGCGCGACTGGGCCATGGCGTCGGGCAGCTTCTTCAATGAGGCGGACGTGCGCCGGGGCGCGCGGGTGGCGGTGATCGGCCAGGTGGTCGCCAACGAATTGTTCGGCGGCGAGGATCCCGTCGGCAAGATCATGCGCATCAAGCAGGCGCCGTTCGAGGTGATCGGCGTGCTGGCGGCCAAGGGACAGAGCCTCGATGGACGCGATCAGGACGATACGGTGCTGGTGCCGATCAGCAGCGCGCAGCAGAAAATCTTCAGCAGCAGCTTGCGCAACCGCGCCCGTTTCATCATGGCGCAGGCGGTATCGGAAAAGCGCATGGACGCCGCCGAGGCCGCCATCAATGATCTGCTGCGCAGCCGGCACCGGATCGGGGTGGGGCAGGATGATGATTTTACCGTTCGCAACCTGACGGCGCTCGCCGAGACTGCCGCCGCGACCACACGCGTCATGAGCCTGCTGCTCGGCGCCATCGCCGCCATCTCGCTGGTGGTGGGCGGCATCGGCATCATGAACATCATGCTGGTCTCGGTGACCGAGCGCACCCGGGAAATCGGCATCCGCATGGCCATCGGCGCGCGCAGCCGCGACGTGCTGTGGCAGTTCCTGATCGAGGCGCTGACCCTGTCGCTGATCGGCTGCGGCATCGGCCTGCTGTTCGGCATGGGGGGCGCCTGGCTGGTTGGAAGGCTGGCCGGCCTGCCGGTTGCGGTCACGGCCACCTCCGTGCTGATGGCGGTCGGCGTGTCCTTCCTCATCGGCGTGTTTTTCGGCTTTTATCCGGCGCGCCGCGCAGCCGGACTCGATCCCATCGAGGCGCTGCGTTCGCAATAATGGCGCAAGGTTGAACCATGCATACAGGCAGGCCTCGAACGCTTAGAATCGTGGCAAGCAATCTACCGACAAGGCACAACATGGCACTCCTCAAGACCCTTCCTCTCTACGCAGCGCTGGCACTGGCGACCGCGTGCAGCCAGCCCGGCGTCAAGGCGTCGCAGCCTGTGGTGGCGGAGTCGCGGGCGCCGCAGCCCGCCGAGGCGGTGGATGGACCCGCTGCCGACGCGGAGGCGGAAGCCGATGCCAGGGCGCAGGCCGCGTTGCCCAAGCAGCCGCTCACGCCCGATATCCTGTTCAAGTTTCTGGTGGCCGAGGTGGCCGGGCAGCGGGGCGAGGTCGGCATCGCCCGGTCGACTTATCTCGACCTGGCGCGGCAGACGCACGACCCCCGCATCGCCCGCCGCGCGGCCGAGGTTGCAATGTTTTCGCACGATCCCGCTGGCGCGCTGGACGCTGCCCGTCTGTGGGCGGCTGCCGATCCGGGTTCGGATCGTGCGCAGCAGACGCTCGTCGTGTTGCTGCTGAACGAGGGCAAGCTCGAGGAGGCCGAGCCCATTCTGCGAACCCTCCTGAAGCAGGATACCGCCAACGGATTTCTGCATTTGTCGACGCTCATGGGGAAAACGCGCGGTTCTCAGGCCGGGCTGGAGATGGCCGAGCGGCTTGCGGCAGATTATCCGGCGCTGCCGGAAGCGCGTTTCGCGGTTGCCCAGGCCGCGGCCGCTGCCGGGCGCGCCGAGGTGGCGGTCGCGGCGTTGCAGAAGGCCGATGACCTGCGTCCCGGGTGGGAACCTGCCGCCTTGCTGCGGGCCCAGATGCTCGACCGGACATCGCACGCCGATGCGCTCGCGTTCATGCGGACGTTTCTGGTTGCGCATCCCGATGCCCGGGAGGTACGGCTGGCCTATGCGCGCACCCTGGTCACCGCCAACCGCTTTGATGAGGCACGCGCCGAGTTCACCCGGCTGACCAGCGATTTTCCGCACAATGCCGAAGTGAGTTTTGCGGCGGGCCTGCTTTCCCTGCAAATGGGCGATGCCGCGGCGGCGCGCGATTTCCTGACGCGAACCCTGGAATATGGTCCGCGCGACCGCGACGCCGTGCAGTATTACCTCGGCCAGGCGGCCGAGCAGATGAAACAGCCCGACGTCGCCGCGGCGCATTATGCCGAGGTCAAGGACGGCAATTACCTGGTACCGGCGCGCGCGCGCCAGGCTGCCCTGCTCGCGCGGGCAGGCAAGCTGGATGAGGCGCGTGCCCTGTTGAAAGCGACGCGCGGCGAAAACGATGCGCAAAATGTGCGCCTGATCCAGGCCCAGGCCGAACTGTTGCGCGACAGCAAGCAATACGCGGCGATCTTCGAGGTGCTGTCGGACGGACTCAAGCGCTATCCTGATTCGCCGGATCTGCTGTACGACCGCGCCATGGCCGCCGAGAAACTCGGCAAACTCGACGTTCTGGAGGCCGATTTGCGCCGCGTGATCGTGCTGCGTCCCAACGATGCACAGGCCTACAATGCGCTCGGCTACACGCTGGCCGACCGCACCAGGCGCCTGCCCGAGGCGATCGCCCTCCTTGACAAGGCACTGGCGCTGGCGCCGGACGATCCCTTCATCCTCGATAGCGTGGGCTGGGCACAGTATCGCGCGGGCAATCTGGTGCGCGCGCAGGACTCGCTCGAGCGTGCCTACAAAGTGCGTCCCGACCCCGAAATTGCCGCCCATCTGGGCGAGGTGCTGTGGGCACGCGGCCAGCGCGACGAAGCGGGCAGGCTGTGGCAGAGCAGCCTGCAAACCCATCCGCAAAACGAAGTGCTGCTCGAAACGCTGCGCCGCCTCAAGCCCTGATGCGCGCCTGGTTTGCAACGGCGCTGCTGGCGCTGCTTCTGGGGGGCTGCGCGACGGTTTCTCCCGTCCCTCCTGCCATCGAAACGCCCCTACGCGCCGAAAACTGGACCCTGCAGGGGCGCATCGGCGTCCTGAATGGCGAGCAGAACCTGTCGGGCCAGATCCACTGGCAGCACCGTGAAGACAGGGATGAACTGCTGATGACGTCGCCGCTCGGGCAGGGGGTCGCGCGCATCGTGCGCAACGGCGAAGGCGTGACACTCGAAATGCCCAATCAGCCCACGCGCCATGCCAGCGATGCCGACACCCTGACGCGCGAGGCGCTCGGCTACGTGCTGCCGGTCACGGGGCTGACGTGGTGGGTGCAGGGGCGTCCGGCGCCCGGCCGTCCCTTCGAGGCCACGCGCGACGCATCGGGACGACTTGCGCAACTCAGGCAGGATGGCTGGGTCATTGATTACCTGCAATACGCCGCCGATGCGCCCACGCGTCCGCGCAAACTGGTGGTGGCGCGTGAGGGGCTTGAAATCCGCCTGGTGGCGGACAACTGGCAGAGCGAATGAGCCACGCCTATCCCGCTCCCGCCAAGCTGAATCTGTTCCTTCACGTCGTCGGCCGGCGTGCCGACGGCTACCACCTGTTGCAGAGCGTGTTCCGGCTGATCGACCGCGCCGACACCGTCCATCTGGAGTTGCGCGAGGACCGCCGGGTGGTGCGTGAAGGCGATCTGCCCGGCGTGCCGGAAGACCATGACCTGACCGTGCGCGCCGCGCGCTTGTTGCAGCCGCACGCGCCCGAGGGCGCCGGCGTGAGCATCCGGCTCGAGAAGGTCTTGCCGATGGGCGGTGGTCTGGGGGGCGGCAGTTCGGATGCCGCCACCGTACTGCTGGCGCTCAACCGGTTGTGGCAGGTCAATCTGCCGCGTGCGACCCTGCAAGACCTGGCCCTGCAACTGGGCGCCGACGTGCCCGTGTTCGTGTTCGGCCAGACGGCATTTGCCGAGGGCGTGGGTGAAATCCTGTCTCCGGTGAGCGCGCCGCCGGCCTGGTATCTGGTGCTGATGCCGCCGGTGCAGGTGCCGACCTCCGCAATTTTTGCTGCGCCGGAATTGACACGCAACACGCCACCCCTCAAAATAGCGCCCTTTTCCGCAGGCACGGGTCATGCGACCTTGCATGGGCTTCAGCCCATAGACAGTCGGAGTCCCCTTGTGGGGCATAACGATCTGCAGTCCGTGGTCATCAGCCGCTATCCTGAAGTGGCCCGTCATCTCGAATGGCTGGCGCAATTCGGCGAGGCGCGGATGACAGGTTCGGGCGCCTGCGTGTTTGCATCCTTCGGAACGGAAGACGCCGCGCGAAACGCGCTGCGCCAACTGCCCGAGACGATGCGGGGTTTTGTGGCGCAGGGTCTCGACAGGCATCCGCTGGTCGACTTTTGTGCCGGTTAGTGCCCTTAGATATTGGGGAGTCGCCAAGTGGTAAGGCATCGGATTTTGATTCCGACATTCGTAGGTTCGATCCCTACCTCCCCAGCCAGTTAAGCGAACAGCCGCCGGTGGCGGCTGTTTTTGTTGTTGTGTCGGACCAGCCAAATCGCCGGAGACTCGTGTGTCCATAGACAACTTGATGGTGTTCAGCGGCAATGCCAACCCGCGTCTTGCCAGCGATGTGGTGCGCCATCTGAACATTCATCTCGGCCGCGCCACGGTGTCGCGGTTTTCCGATGGCGAGGTGATGGTCGAGATCCTCGAGAACGTGCGCGGCAAGGACGTGTTCGTGCTGCAGTCGACATGCCAGCCGACCAACGACACCCTGATGGAAGTGATGGTGATGGTCGATGCGCTGAAGCGCGCATCGGCCGGCCGCATCACGGCTGCGATCCCGTATTACGGCTACGCGCGCCAGGATCGCCGCACGCGCTCGGCGCGGGTGGCGATCACCGCCAAGGTGGTCGCCAACATGCTGCAGGGCGTGGGCGTCGACCGCCTGCTGACGATGGACCTGCACTCGGACCAGATCCAGGGCTTCTTTGATATTCCGGTCGACAACATCTATTCGAGCCCGATCCTGCTGGGCGACATCTGGAAGCGAGACCATCCGAACCTGATGGTGGTGTCGCCCGATGTGGGCGGGGTGGTGCGGGCACGGGCGATCGCCAAGCGCCTCGAATGTGATCTGGCGATCATCGACAAGCGCCGTCCCAAGCCCAATGTGGCCAAGGTGATGCACATCATCGGCGACGTCAAGGATCGTACGTGCATCATCATGGATGACATGGTCGACACCGCCAACACGCTGTGCGAGGCGGCCAATGCCCTGAAGGAGCATGGCGCCAAGAAGGTGATGGCCTATTGCACGCACGCCGTGCTGTCGGGCAGCGCGGCCGAACGCGTGACGAATTCCGCGCTCGACGAACTGGTGGTGACCGACACCATTCCGCTGCGCGACGATGCGCGCGCATGCAAGAAAATCCGGCAATTGTCGGTCGCTGAACTGCTGGCAGAAACCATCCGCCGCATCAGCAACGAGGATTCCGTCAGTTCGCTCTTCATCGAGTAGAACCGATCGAATGCCCCTGGTCGCGGGGGCTTTTGGGATGCATTGCCCCTTTTGGGCAACGCATCATTAAGTAGTTATTTTGGAGAAATATTATGAATATCGAAGTCATCGCCGCCAAGCGTGAATTGCAAGGTACGGGTGCGAGCCGCCGTCTGCGTCACGCGGGCAAAGTCCCGGGCATCGTCTACGGCGGCGCCGCCGCCCCGGTGCAGATCGAGCTGGATCACAACGCGCTGTACCACGCGCTGCGCAAGGAAGCCTTCCACGCTTCCGTGCTGTCGCTGAACGTCGACGGCGTCAAGGAATCGGTGCTGCTGCGCGACACCCAGTGGCATCCCTACAGGCAGCAGGTGCTGCACGTCGACTTCCAGCGCGTCGACAAAACGCACAAGATTCACGTTAAAGTCCCGCTGCACTTCCTGAACGAAGATACCGCGCCTGGCGTCAAAACCGGTGGTGGCAAAGTCAGCCACGTGGTGACGGAGCTCGACGTGACCTGCCTGCCGGGCAATCTGCCCGAATTCATCACGGTTGACATGGGGGCGCTCGAACTGGGCCAGTCCATCCATGCGAACGACCTTGCGCTGCCCGAGGGAGTGGAACTCGTCGCGCACATTCAGCACGAGAATCCGGCAGTGGCGACGATCACGTTGCCCAAGGGCATGAAGTCTGACGAACCTGCGCCCGAGACGCCTGCTGCACCCGCAGCCTGAGTCTTGACGCAGCCCGCCTGCGGTTGCGTCGTGAGTCGTCGTGACGGCCCCCCGCCTGATCGTCGGCCTCGGTAACCCGGGGCGCGACTACGAAGAAACCCGGCACAATGCCGGGTTTTGGTTTTGCGCGCGCCTGGCGCATGCGTGGAGCATTCCGCTGGCGCATGAATCGCGCTTTCATGGCTTCGTCGGGCGCAGCCCGGGAAACATCTGGATGCTGCTGCCGCAGACCTTCATGAACCGATCCGGCCAGGCGGTCGGCGCGCTTGTCCGCTTTCATCGCATCGCGCCGGCGGAGATCCTGGTGGTGCACGACGAGCTCGACATCCCGCCAGGCCAGTTGCGCCTCAAGTTCGGCGGCGGCATGGGCGGGCACAACGGCCTCAAGGACATCACCGCGCATCTGGGTACCCAGGATTACTGGCGCCTAAGGATCGGCATCGGCCACCCGGGTGATCGCAACGAGGTCGTGAACTACGTGCTGAAACCGGCTCGCCGCGAGGAGCAGGTTGAAATCGACGCCGCCATCGAGCGTGCAGTGGACCTGATGCCGCTGATCGAAAAAGGCGAATGGAATGCCGCGATCCAGCGTGCCAACACCAATCCGTCCGCCAAAGGCGCCACCGTCAAACCCAAACAGGAAAACCCATGAGTCTCAAATGCGGCATCGTTGGCTTGCCCAACGTCGGCAAGTCCACGCTTTTCAACGCGCTGACCCAGGCGGGCATCGCGGCGGAGAACTATCCTTTCTGCACCATCGAGCCGAATACCGGTGTGGTTGAAGTCCCGGACGCGCGCCTCGCGCAGCTGTCCGAGGTCGTCAAGCCGCAGCGCGTCGTGCCGGCCATCGTCGAGTTCGTCGACATCGCCGGCCTGGTGGCGGGTGCGTCGAAAGGCGAAGGCCTGGGCAACCAGTTTCTCGCCAACATCCGCGAAACTGACGCGATCTGCCATGTGGTGCGGTGTTTTCACAACGAGAACGTGATTCACGTTTCCGGCAAGGTCGATCCGATCTCGGATGTCGAAACAATCGCCACCGAGTTGGCGCTTGCCGATCTGGCGAGCGCCGAGAAGGCGTTGATACGGTATGAAAAGGCGGCGCGCGGGGGCGACAAGGAGGCGAAAGTCATCGCGGAGGCCTTAAAACCGGTGCTCGCCGCCCTGAACGAAGGGCGCCCTGCACGTGCCGCCGGCCTCGACGCGGAAGGACTGGCGGCGATCAAGCCGCTTTGCCTGATGACGGTGAAGCCGACCCTGTATGTGGCCAACGTCAGCGAGGACGGCTTCCACGACAACCCCATGCTCGATGCGCTGAAAGGGTTTGCTGCCAAGGAGGGCGCGCCGGTGGTGCCGGTGTGCGCGGCACTGGAGGCTGAACTGCAGGAACTGTCCCCGGAAGAGCGCGTGGAATACCTGAAGGAGTTGGGCTGGGACGAGCCGGGACTCAATCGCCTGATCCGTGCTGCCTACGATTTGCTTGGCCTGCAGACGTATTTCACCGCCGGCGTCAAGGAAGTGCGTGCGTGGACCATCCACAAGGGTGACACCGCCCCGCAGGCGGCGGGCGTCATCCACACCGATTTCGAACGCGGCTTCATCCGCGCGCAGACCATTTCGTTCGAGGACTTCATCGCCTGCAAGGGCGAGCAGGGCGCCAAGGAGGCAGGCAAGATGCGCGCTGAAGGCAAGGAATACGTCGTCAAGGATGGCGATGTTCTGAACTTCCTGTTCAATGTGTGAGATTTATATGCGTTTCGGCGACTTTGACCACGGGAATGTTTGACAGGGGATTCCGGAACACCCTATAATCTCGCGCTTCGTTTGGGTGGGGTTCCCGAGCGGTCAAAGGGATCAGACTGTAAATCTGACGGCTCTGCCTTCGAAGGTTCGAATCCTTCCCCCACCACCACGGTTTTTGCAGTTCGAGCAGGGCGAAGCGGGAGGAGCGAGGTTGTTGACGCTTTAGCGGCTTTACAACCGCGGCCCACCCCATGCGGGTGTAGCTCAATGGTAGAGCTGAAGCCTTCCAAGCTTAAGACGAGGGTTCGATTCCCTTCACCCGCTCCAGTTTTTGTGTGGGCTTATTTGGTGGTAAGTCCGAAGCCCATGTAGCTCAGTGGCAGAGCACTCCCTTGGTAAGGGAGAGGTCGGCAGTTCAATCCTGCCCATGGGCACCAGGTTTTTTTGGTGACCGTCGTTTGTTTGCGGTGCGCCAGTGTTTGAAGAGTTGAAAAGCGGTTGTCGGTGTGCAGGTTGTGATGGACCGCATCGTTCTTGTGGAAAATTTTGAGGGGTACTTGAAATGGCTAAGGAAAAATTCGAGCGGACCAAACCGCACGTAAACGTTGGCACCATTGGACACGTTGACCACGGCAAGACCACCTTGACCGCGGCGATCACCACCATTCTGTCGAAGAAATTTGGCGG
>JAJXTE010000029.1 GCA_021784115.1 Pseudomonadota bacterium
GCGAAAAGAAAACGCAGTTCCGCCTGCGCGACTGGGGCATCTCCCGTCAAAGATACTGGGGCTGCCCGATTCCGATCATCCACTGCGACAGCTGCGGCGACGTGCCGGTTCCGGCCGAGCAGCTGCCGGTGGTGCTGCCGGAGGACGTGGTGCCAGACGGCTCCGGCAACCCGCTCAACAAGCGCGCCGACTTCGTCAACTGCAGATGTCCCAAGTGCGGCGGCGCGGCGCGGCGCGAGACCGACACCATGGACACCTTCGTCGAGTCGTCGTGGTACTACGCGCGCTATGCCTGCCCCGACTTCGACGGCGGCATGCTCGATGCGCGCGCCAACCGGTGGCTGCCGGTCGACCAGTACATCGGCGGCATCGAGCACGCCATCCTGCACCTTTTGTACGCGCGCTTCTTCCACAAGCTGATGCGCGACGAGGGGCTGGTGGCGAGCGACGAGCCGTTCGCCAATCTGCTGACGCAGGGCATGGTGATCGCCGACACCTACTTCCGAGAGGATGCCGCCGGCAAGAAGACCTGGTTCAACCCGGCCGATGTCGAGCTGCGCGACGGCGCCGCAATCCTCAAGTCCGACGGCCAGCCGGTGGTCGTCGGCGGCACCGAGAAAATGTCAAAGTCGAAGAACAACGGCGTCGACCCGCAGGCGCTGATCGACCAGTACGGCGCCGACACCGCGCGCCTGTTCACCATGTTCGCCGCGCCGCCGGAGCAGAGCCTGGAATGGTCGGACGCCGGCGTCGAGGGCGCGCATCGCTTCCTCAAGCGCTTGTGGAAGTTGGCCTATGAGCACGTGCAGGGCGGCGCGGTCGCGGCATTCGCCGGCGGCGAGCTGGGCGATGCAGCCAAGGCCTTGCGCCGCCAGTTGCACCAGACCATCCAGAAGGTCGGCGACGACATCGAGCGGCGCAAGCAGTTCAACACCGCGATCGCCGCGGTGATGGAACTGATGAACGCGCTCGCGAAGCTGGAGGGGGACGACGCCGTGACCCGCAGCGTGCGTCAGGAAGTGCTCGAAGCCGCGGTCGCGCTGCTCGCCCCCATCGTGCCGCATGTCAGCGAGGCGCTGTACGCCGAACTCAAACCGGGCGCCGCACAGGTCTGGCCCGCGGTGGACGAGGCCGCCCTGGTGCAGGACGAGATCGAACTGATGCTGCAGGTCAACGGCAAGCTGCGGGGGCAGATCCGCGTGGCGGCTGCGGCAGACAAGTCTGCGATCGAGGCCGCCGCGCTGGCAAGCGAAGCCGCGCAGAAATACCTGGAAGGCAAGCCGCCGAAAAAAGTCGTGGTGGTGCCGGGCCGTTTGGTTAATATCGTCGTATGAACCGCCGACTCTTTCTTGCTGCCTTGCCCGCCGCGCTCGCCGCGGGGTGCGGCTTCCGGCTGCGCCAGTCCGGAGACATACCGTTTGCCAGCCTGTATGTCGACGCACCGCCCGCTAGCGTGGTGGCGCAGCGTATCCGAGCCAGCCTGACCTCGAACAGCAAGACCCGCCTGGCGGCGAATGCCGGCGAAGCCGAGGCCGTGCTCAAACTCACCCAGGAGGAACGCACCAAGGTCATCCTCTCGCTGTCGGGTGCCGGGCGCGTCACCGAATACCGGCTCGGCTTGCGGCTGAGCTATTCGGTTGACGGCAAGGAGGGACGGACGCTGGCGACGCCCGAGGTCATCGAACTTACCCGCGATATCACCTACGACAGCGCGAAGGTGCTCGCCAAGGGCGCGGAAGAGCAACTGCTTTATCACGATATGGAAGACAGCGCCGCACAGCGGATCGTCCGGCGTCTGCAGGCGATCAATCCCGGCACCGCAGTTGATGAACATCCCGGCTGAGCGTCTGGCCGACGAGCTTGCGCGCGGCCTGGCCGCGCTTTACATAGTGGTGGGCGACGAACCGCTGGCCGCGCAGGAGGCGGGCGATGCCATCCGTGCCGCTGCGCGCGTGGCGGGACACAGCGAGCGCACGGTCTTTACCGTGCAGGGGCGCTACAACTGGCAGGGTATTTTTGCCAGCGGCGACAATTTTTCGCTGTTCGGTGAACGCCGCCTCACCGAGATCCGCATCCCGTCCGGCAAGCCCGGTGTCGATGGCGCCAAGGCGCTGGAAACCTACGCCGCGCGGCTGCCTGCCGATACCCTCACCCTCATCAGCCTGCCCGGGCTGGACTGGAAAACCATGCAAAGCCGGTGGTTTGCCGCGCTGGCGAAAAGCGGCGTGGTAGTCGAGGCGCGCCCCGTCGACCGGGCGCAGCTGCCCGGCTGGATCGATCGCCGACTGGCCCGACAGGGGCTGCGCGCCGACCGTGACGCGCTGGCGTTCCTGGCCGACCAGGTCGAAGGCAATCTGCTCGCCGCGCAGCAGGAGATCGACAAGCTCGCGCTGCTGCTGCCGCCGGGAACCGT
Organism: Pseudomonadota bacterium; assembly: GCA_021784115.1. Classification (GTDB taxonomy): domain Bacteria; phylum Pseudomonadota; class Gammaproteobacteria; order Burkholderiales; family Thiobacillaceae; genus Thiobacillus. Next base: position 2,414 of record JAJXTE010000029.1, read on the forward strand.
GACGCTGGCTGACGTCGAGCACGCGGTGGTCGACGTCAGCCGGCTGGAGGCCGATGCGCTGCAGGATGCGCTGTACGCGGGCGACGATACACGCTTTGCGCAGATCGTGACCGACCTCCGGGACGCCGGCGAGGCGGTGCCGGCCATCCTGTGGCAGGTAAGCTCGGCGGTGGGGCTGCTGCTCAGGCTAAAATTGGCGGTCAGCCAAGGCGACAGCCTGCCCGGCCTGATGCGGACGCTGTGGGGGCGCGACAAGCAGCGTGCGCCGCAGATCGAACGGGCGCTGAAACGCCTGGGTCTCGCGCAGGTCGAATCGGCATTGGCCGACCTGGCGCTGATCGACCGCCAGGCCAAGGGACTGGAGCGCGTGGGCGATCCCTGGGATACGCTGCTGCGCGTGGGCATGACGCTGGCCCAGCCCGATTCCGGGCGGCCGGCCAACAGGACAAGATGATGGACGTGAAAAGCTACATGCAAACGGTGGGCAAGCAGGCACGCGAGGCCTCGCGCGCGATTGCCCGCGCCGACACCAACCAGAAGAACCGCGCGCTGCTGGCGATGGCGGCGGCGATCCGGCGCGACGCCGGCAAACTGCTGGAGGCCAATGCGCGGGACATGGCGCACGCGCGCGCCAGCGGGCTCGACGCCGCGCTGCTCGATCGCCTGCAGATCAACGAAAAGGCGGTGGCCGGGATGGCCGAAGGACTGGAGCAGATCGCCGCGCTGCCCGACCCGGTCGGCGAGATCGACGGCCTGAAATACCGCCCGTCGGGCATCCAGGTCGGCAAGATGCGGGTGCCGCTCGGCGTCATCGGCATCATTTACGAGGCGCGGCCCAATGTTACTGCGGATGCCGCCGGGCTGTGCCTGAAATCCGGCAATGCCGCGATCCTGCGCGGCGGTTCCGAGGCGCTGCACTCCAACCAGGCGGTCGCCGCCTGCGTGCGCGAGGGACTGGAGGCCGCCGGCCTGCCCGCCACCGTGGTGCAGGTGATCGAGACCACCGACCGCGCCGCCGTGGGCGAGCTCATCACCATGAAGGATTACGTCGACGTCATCGTGCCGCGCGGCGGCAAGGGGCTGATCGAGCGCATCACCGGCGAGGCGCGGGTGCCGGTGATCAAGCACCTGCACGGCAACTGCCATGTGTATGTGGACGACCGCGCCGACCTCGCCAAGGCGGTGAAGATCGTCGAGAACGCCAAGACCCAGCGCTACGGCACCTGCAACACCACCGAGTCGCTGCTGGTGGCGCGCGGCGTGGCTGCTGCCGCGCTACCCGAGATCGGCCGCATGCTGGCCGGCAAGGGCGTGGAAATGCGCTGCTGTCCGGAGGCGCTGTCGATCCTGCATGGCGCAGGCATCGCGGCGGACAAGTTGAAGGCCGCGGTGGAAGCCGACTGGTACGAGGAATATCTCGGCCCCATCATCGCGGTGAAAGTGGTCGACGACATCGACGCCGCGATGATCCACATCAACACCCACGGTTCGCAGCACACCGACGCCATCGTCACCGAGGACTACGGCCGTGCGCGCCGCTTCCTGCGCGAGGTCGACTCGGCCAGCGTGGTGGTCAACGCCTCGACGCGCTTTGCCGACGGCTTCGAATACGGCCTGGGCGCCGAGATCGGCATATCCACCGACAAGATCCACGCACGCGGCCCGGTCGGGCTGGAAGGCCTCACCAGCCAGAAATGGGTGGTTCTGGGCGATGGACATGTACGCAGTTGAATCGGCGAGCGGGGATCGGTGAGCGGTGAGCGGTAAAACCTTCGCTGAGCCGCTTCCCGCTCCCCGCTCCCCGCTTCCCGCTCATGCCCGCGTCGGCGTCTTTGGCGGAACCTTCGATCCGATCCACTACGGCCATCTGCGGCTGGCCGAGGACATGGCCGACGCCCTGGGCCTGGATCACGTCCTGCTCATTCCTGCCGGCCAACCGCCACACCGGGGGACGCCGCGCACCGCGGCCAGCCACCGGCTGGAGATGGTGCGCCGTGCGATTGCCGGCAACCCGCGCTTTGTGGCAGATGCGCGCGAAGTAGAGCGCCCGCAGCCAAGCTACACGGTCGACACGCTCGCCAGTTTGCGCGCCGAACTGGGCGCCGCGCAGCCGTTGTGGCTATTGCTGGGGGCGGATGCGTTTCTGGACTTGCCGAGCTGGCACGACTGGCGGCGGCTGTTTGACCTGGCGAATATTGCCGTGGCTGAACGGCCCGGTGCGCGGTTCACGCAGTCCGGCGCCATAATGGAGCCTTTGGAATCCGAGGTGGCGCAACGCCGGGTGGTCGACAGCAGGTCGGCGAGCGGGCCGGCCGGCTCGGTGCTGCTGCGCGCGACGCCGCCACTGGACATCTCGGCCACCGCGATCCGCACCATCCTGGCACGGCACGGCAGCGCGCGTTATTTGCTGCCCGACGCCGTGCTCGACTACATTCACGAACAGAAACTTTACGCATGAACATTGAAGACAAGATCAAACTGATCGTTGGCGCGCTCGAGGACATCAAGGCGCGCGACATCGCCGTGCTCGACACCAGCAAGCTCACCTCGCTGTTCGAACGCATGGTGATCGCCAGCGGCGAATCCAACCGCCAGACGAAGGCGCTCGCCAATCATGTGCGCGACAAGGTCAAGGACGCGGGCGAGCACATCGGCGGCATGGAAGGCGAAGACACCGGCGACTGGGTGCTGCTCGACCTGGGTGACGTGGTGGTGCATGTGATGCAGCCGGCCACGCGTGCGCATTACAATCTGGAAGAACTGTGGGGCGCGGGCGAAGCGGCGCGCGCGCGGCACATACAAAAAGACCACTAGATGAAGCTGCACCTGATTGCGGTCGGCCACAAGATGCCCGGCTGGATCGATGCAGGCTATGACGACTATGCACGGCGGATGCCGCCGGATCTGCCGCTGGTGCTCGCCGAGATCAAGCCGGGACATCGGGTGGCGGGCGAAGACGGCGCGCGGGCGCGTCAGATTGAAGCCGAACGCATCCTGGCGGCCTTGCCGGCCGGCTGCGTGCCGGTGGTGCTCGACGAGCGCGGGACCCAGGCGACCACGCGCGAGCTTGCCGCGTGGCTGCAGGACTGGATGACGGAGGGGGTGTCACCGGCATTTGTCATAGGGGGGGCGGACGGTCTTGACGACAGCGTCAAGGCACGTGCAGGCAGGCTGCTGGGCCTGTCCAGACTGACTTTGCCGCATGCGCTGGCGCGGGTGATGCTGGCCGAGCAGTTATATCGTGCCGTATGCATCATCAAGGGACATCCCTACCATCGGGATTGAGGGGGAATAACGAAAATATGCTGGTCGACAAACGGATTTATCTGGCGTCCCAATCGCCGAGGCGGCGCGAGCTGCTGAAACAGATCGGAGTGGCCTTCGACGTGCTGGCACTGCGCGCCGTGGCCGGCCGCATGGACGTCATCGAGGTTCCCCGCGCCGGCGAGGCAGCGGCGGACTTTGCGCTGCGCATGGCGACCGAAAAGGCCGCCTGCGGCTGGCGTGCCGTGGACGCGCGCCACCTTCTGCGCTTTCCGGTGCTGGGCGCGGATACGGTGGTCGAACTCGACGGCGCGATTCTCGGCAAGCCGGCCGATCGAAGGGAAGCTGAGGCGATGCTGAAGCGTTTGTCAGGCCATACGCATCAGGTGCATACCGCACTGGCGGTGCAGCATGAGGCGCGGCTGGAAGTGCGCCTGTCTTCGAGCCAGGTCAGGTTGGCTGCGCTCGATGCAACAAGCATCGCCCGCTATCTCGAAACGGGAGAATACCTTGGCAAGGCGGGCGCGTACGGCATCCAGGGTCGCGCCGGCGCATTCGTCGAGCACATCGAGGGCAGCTACAGCGGCATCATGGGATTGCCGTTATATGACACAGCCATATTGTTGAGGACCTTCGGGCTCGCCGTCTGATTCCTTTCCTAAATCAAAACTGACCGCGTCGCCTCGGGGCGACGCGTTGAGGCCGCCTGCCGCGCGCCTTGATACTCCCGGCCATTGGAGTCAGTTTTGATTTAGAAATGGATGAAGTATCTGCCAATGAGCGAAGAAATCCTCGTCAACGTCACGCCGCAGGAAACCCGCGTCGCCGTGCTGCACCTGGGCGCGGTCCAGGAACTGCACATCGAGCGCGCCAAGTGCCGCGGCCTGGTAAGCAACATCTACATGGGTCGCGTGGTGCGCGTCCTGCCGGGGATGCAGTCGGCCTTCATCGATATCGGCCTCGAGCGTGCGGCCTTCCTGCACGTGGCCGATATCTGGGAGGAACGCCATAACGGTGACCCGGAACGGCCGATCGAGCAGATCCTGCACGAAGGACAGAGCGTGATGGTGCAGGTGATCAAGGATCCGATCGGCACCAAGGGCGCGCGGTTGTCAACCCAGATCAGCTTCGCCGGCCGCTATCTGGTCTACCTGCCGCAGGAAACCCATATCGGCATTTCGCAGAAGATCGAAGGCGAGGAGGAGCGCGAGCACCTGCGCCAGAAACTGCATCAGCTGATGCCCGCCGACGCCACCGGCGGCTTCATCGTGCGCACCATGGCCGAAACCGCGGAAGACGCCGAGATGCAGGCCGACATCGACTATCTGCGGCGGCTGTGGAGCAGCATCCAGTCGCGCGGCAACTGCGCCGTGCCCTGCCTGTTGTATCAGGACCTCGACCTGTCGCTGCGCGTGCTGCGTGACTTCGTCAACCGCGACACCAGCCGCATCCTGATCGACTCGCGCGAAACCTATCAGCGCATGGCGGAGTTCGCGCAGAACTACACCCATGCCGTGCTCGATAAACTGCAGCATTACGGCGCCGACCGGCCGCTGTTCGACCTGCACGCCATCGAGGACGAGATCGCCAAGGCGCTGGGGCGGCGCGTCGATCTGAAATCGGGCGGCTACCTGATTATCGACCAGACCGAGGCGCTGACGACGGTCGACGTCAACACCGGCGGCTTTGTCGGCGCGCGCAACTTCGACGACACCATTTTCAAGACCAACCTCGAAGCCGCGCAGGCGATCGCGCGCCAGCTGCGACTGAGGAACCTGGGCGGCATCATCATCATCGACTTCATCGACATGGACAACGCCGGGCACCAGGACGCGGTGCTGACCGAACTGAAGAAGGCGCTGGCGCGCGATCCCACCCGCACCACCGTCAGCGGTTTCTCCGCGCTCGGGCTGGTCGAGATGACGCGCAAGCGAACCCGCGAATCGCTTGCCCACGTGCTGTGCGAGCCCTGTCCCACCTGTAGCGGGCGCGGCGAGATCAAGACGGCGCAGACCGTATGCTACGACGTGCTGCGCGAGATCCTGCGCGAGGCGCGCCAGTTCGACGCGCGCGAATACCGCATCGTCGCCGCGCAGAGCGTGATCGACCTGTTTCTCGACGAGGAATCCGGCAGTCTCGCCCAGCTGATCGACTTCATCGGCAAGCCGGTATCGCTGCAGGTCGAGACCCCCTACCCGCAGGAACAGTACGACATCATCCTGCTGTGAGCGCCCCTAAGTACTGGGCCGCCGCCTGCGCCGAGCTTGCCGCGGCCGATCCGGTGATGGCCGCGCTCATTGCGCGCTATCCCGACGCCGTGCTCGCCGATCGCGGCGATCCGTTCCAGACCCTCGCGCGCGCCATCGTCGGCCAGCAGATCTCGGTCAAGGCCGCCGACAGCGTGTGGGCGCGCTTTGCCGATTTCGCCCGGCACGTGACGCCCGGGCACGTCGTCACGCTTGAACTGGACGCACTCGCGGCCTGCGGTCTGTCACGCCGCAAGGCCGAATACCTGCGCGACCTGGCCGGGCACTTCGCCGACGGTCGCATCGAACCGGCGCGCTGGAAGAAAATGGATGACGAAGCCGTCATCGCCGAGCTCGTCGACGTGCGCGGCGTCGGCCGCTGGACGGCCGAGATGTTCCTGATCTTCAGCCTGCGCCGCCCCGACGTCTGGCCGGTCGACGACATCGGGCTGCAGAAGGCCGTTGCCCTGCATTACCTCAACAACGAGCGGCCCACCCCCCCGATGCTGCGCCGGCACGGCGAACGTCATGCCCCGTGGCGCACCGTCGCCACCTGGTACCTGTGGCGGAGCCTCGATCCGGCGGTGGTGCAGTACTGATTGCAGGCCTTGTCCGCGGACGTCGACTCAGGCGTAGACCTTGAAGCTGTAGACCGCCGTGAGCAGACTGCCGAGCCCGATCACCGTGCCCTCCAGCCATTTCTTCGGAATCCTGCGCGCCAGATGCCCGCCCAGCATGCCCCCGACGACCGCCCCCGCCAGGGTCACCAGCGCCGGGGCCCAGGCGATCACGCCACTGGCCACCAGCAGCACCAGCGCCACCGTGGTGATGCCTGTCGCCAGCAGGTTCTTCACGCCGTTCAGTTCGTGCGTGTCTTCGATGCCGGACAGGGTCAGGGTGGCGAGCAGCATGATGCCGAGCCCGGCATTGAAGTAGCCGCCGTAGACGCCGAGCGCGAAGGTGAGAAGCATGGCGAGGGGGCCGTTGCCACCGTGGCGCGCGGAAAAAAGGCGGCGGCTGGCTGAGAGCATCTGGCCCTTGAAGGCGAAGGCAAGGGTGGCGAACAGCAGCAGCCATGGCACGGCCTGCATGAAATAGCGGTCCGTGCTGTGCACCATCAGCCAGCCGCCCAGCGCGCCGCCCGCCACGGCCGCCGCCATCAGGCGGGGTAAGGCCCCGCGGTGCCGTCCCAGTTCCTCCCCATAGCTCAGCAGGGCCAGGGCATGACCCGGCCAGATGGCGAGGGAGTTGGACGCGTTGGCCGCCACCGGGGGCACCCCCGCCGCCAGCAGGGCTGGAAAGGTGAAGAAGGTCCCGCCGCCGGCGATTGCGTTCGCCGCGCCTCCCAGGACGCCCGCGCCGATCAGCAGGAGGCCGTGCGAGGCATCCATCAGGCCGGGACCTGCGCGTGCAGGCGCTTGACCGCCGTGTCCGGGCGATCAGCCCAGATAGGCGGCAAGCACCCGCTCGTCCTCGCGCAGATGGGCGGGCGTCCCCTCGATGGCGATGCGGCCCCGATCCATGACATAGGCGTAATCCGCCACCTCCAGGGCACTCTTCGCGAACTGTTCCACCAGGAGCAGGGTGATGCCGGCTTCCTTGAGGCGGCGGATCGTATTGAACACCTCCTGCACGATGACGGGCGCGAGGCCCATGGAGGGCTCATCGAGCAGCATGACCTTGGGTTTGGCCATCAGGGCGCGGCCGATGGCGAGCATCTGCTGCTCCCCGCCCGACAGGGTGCCGGCCGCCTGCAGGCGGCGCTCCTTCAGGCGGGGGAAAAGCGCGTAGATACCCTCGAGGTCGGCGGCGGCGCGGGCGCGAAAACCGAAAAACCGGGGCAGACGTCCAAAGGCGCCCAGCAGCAGATTGTCCTCCACCGTCAGCGGGCCGAATACCTTTCTCCCCTCCGGCGAATGGGCCATGCCGAGGCGGGCGATGCGGGAGGCATCCAGGTCCTGGACCGGCCTGCCATCCAGCAGCACGCGCCCCCGGTTCGGCCTGACCATCCCGGAAATGGCCCGCATGGTGGTGGTCTTGCCGGCGCCGTTCGCGCCGATCAGGGCCACAACCGCGCCCGCTTTCACTTTCAGGGACACGTCCACGAGGACCTCGCTCGTCCCGTATCCCGCATGCAGATTCTCGACCGTCAGCACTGTCTCGTCCTTCCCTTCACCCGGCCTGGGCGGGCGCTTCGGCGCCCGCAGCGTTGTCGGCCATGCCCAGATAGGCCTGGATAACCTTGGGGTCGCGCTTCACCTGCTCCGCCGTTCCGGCCGCGATGATCCTGCCCCCATCCAGTACCGTCACCACCTCGCACAATTCGCTGATCACGTCCATGTGATGCTCGATCAGGATGATGCTGATGCCCCGCTCATGGATGCGCTTGATGATCTCCAGCAACTTGTTCACGTCGGGATGGGCCAGGCCCGCCGCCGGTTCGTCGAGGATCAGCAGTTCGGGTTTGCGCGCCAGCGCGCGGGCGATCTCCAGGAAGCGCTGGTCGCCATAGGTCAGGTCCTTGGCGTGGCTGCGGGCCTGCTCCTTGAGCCCCACCAGATCCAGCAAGGCGAGGGCGGCGGCGCGGGCGCGGGTTTCCTCTCCCATGGCCAGTCCCAGCAGAACAAGAGGCAGGGGGCTGCGGTAAACGTCCTTGAGGGCGACCATGACGTTGTCCAGCGCGCTCAGTTCGCCGAACAGCTGGAGATTCTGGAAGGTGCGGGCCAGCCCGGTCCGGGCCACCTTGAACAGGCTCCCTTCGGGCAGGGCCTTGCCCCGCAGCAGCATGCTGCCTCCGGTGGGCGTGTACAGGCCGGAAATGACGTTCACCGCGGTGCTCTTCCCGGAGCCGTTGGGGCCGATCAGGCCGTGAACCTCCCCCGCCCGCACCGTCAAGGAGATGCCGTCCACGGCCTTGACCCCGCCGAAATACCGCTCCAGTCCGCGCAATTCCAGCAGCGCGCCGCCGTCGGCCGTCCGCCTGGGCAGGACAGTGTCCAGCGAGGCCGGCGCCGGCAAGGGCGGCGGCGCGACGCGGAACAGCTTGGCCAGGAAGTGCGCGGCGAAGCCCATCAGGCCTTCCGGCAGACCCACCACCACGGCGAACAGCATCAGGGCAAAAATCGCCTTGCGCCAGTCTTCGGTGTTCTCCACGATGAAGCTCCCCACGACCAGGATCCCCATGGCGACGACGGGGGCGATAGCCTGGAACGGTCGGGTGGTCTTTTTCAGCAGGCCGCGCGCCCCTGCCGCGAGGGCCACGAGCAGACCGATCGCGGAAATGGCCTGGAACAGTTCACGGTTGGACAGGAGATTGGGCAGCAGGGCGATCAGGGAGGCGCCCACCAAGGCACCCCACAGGCTCTTGCGGCCGCCCAGCACCACGCCCAGGAGCAGAATCACCATCAGATCCCAGCCGAAACTTTGCGGCTGGAGGTACTGGAAGTTGAAAGCGTACAGCCCGCCTGCCAGACCGCCCAGCCCGGACGCCAGGGCAAAGCCGGCCACCTTGTGCCGGTATGTCCCCACTCCCATCGCATCGGTGGCGATCGGGCTGTCGCGCAGGGCTTCGAAGGCCCTTCCCCATTGCGACGACAGCAGATTGCGCATGGCCATCCAGACCAGCGCCAGCAGCAGCAGGCAGAGCCAGAAGAAGCCCGGCGCATCCAGCGTCATGCCCAGAATGGGCGGCCGGGTGACCTGCAGGCCCTGGGCGCCCAGGGTCAGGCCTTCCCACTCGTTCAGGGTCGTTGCGCTGAGGGCGGAGAAACTCAGGGTCGCGAGGGCGAACTGGGGCCCTTCCAGACGCAGCGCGGGGAAGGCCAGCAAGGTGCCGAACAGGAGCCCCACACCGAGGGCCATCGCCAGCGCGGCCAGCATGTTGAAGTCGAAATGGGCCACGCTGAGACCGGCGGCGTAAGCCCCAAGCCCGAGAAAGGCAGCCTGCGCCAGGTTCACCTGACCGAGGTAGCCCACCGCGACATCGAGACCGATCAGCAGAATGCCGTAGATGGCCAACAGGGTCAGCAAACCCAGCACGTAGCTGTTGTCCACCATCAGGGGAATCGCGCCAAGCAGCGCCAGGGCTGCCAGTTCGGCGCCACGAATCAGTAACAGGCGTTTCCACATATCCGTCACACCTTCCGGATGCTGGCCTTGCCGAACACCCCGTTGGGGCGCACTGCCAAAGCAAGGATGAGCAGGACCAGGCCGGGCGCCTCGCGCCAGCCGCTGCCGAGGTAGAAACTGGTCAGGCTCTCCAGGGCGCCGAGAAAAAGGCCGATCAGCACCACCCCGAAACCGGAATCGAGCCCCGCCACCACAGCCACGGAGAAGGCCTTGAGGATCAGCACGGACGCCATGGTCGGCCCCACCGTGGTGATCGGTGCGACCAGAATGCCCGCGATTGCCGCCACCAGGCCCGACAGGCCGTAGGAAAGCTGGATCGTGCGGGTCGCCGAGATGCCCATCAACTGGGCGGCATCCCGGTCGGCAGAGACCGCCTCGAAGGCCTTGCCCAGCAGGGTCTTGCGCTTGAACAGTTCCACCAGACCCATCACCGCCACCACGCCGATCGCCACCGACAGTTCAAGGGGCGTGACGTCGATGCCGAAAAAGTGCAGCGGATCGGAGGATATGGGTGTGGGGAAGGGGCGGTCGTCGCGGCCCCAGATGTTTTCCGCGGCGGAGAAACCCAGCAGGCCCAGAATGATGGTGAGGAGGATCCAGCCCTCGCTCTTCTGCTCCAGGGCCAGACGCACGCCCGCACGCTCGACGAACAGACCCAGCACCACGCCGAACAGCATGCCCCCCGGCACCACCAGCCAGTAGGGCAGGCCGCGATCGATGAGGGTCAGGCTGAACAGGGCGGACAGCATCACCAGTTCGCCCTGACCGAAATTGATGCTCTTGCTGGTGGCGAAGGTCAGCTGAAAACCGTAGGCGATCAGGGCGTAGACCATGCCCATCAGCGCCCCGCTCACCGCCAGTTGAATGATCAAAAGGGTATACATTTTTTTGTTGTCCGGGCTGGAATGCAGCCGGGGAGGGCGAGCCCCTCCCCCTCGTTTGTTTTCTTATTTGCCGGCGGCCTTCATCAGGCGCTGACGGTCGGCCTTGTTGGCGAACACCACGCGGCCGTCCTGTACCATCCCCATTACCACCTGGTTGCGGCGGAACGCCTCATGGGTCTGCTCGTTGGCCGGGTCCCATTTGGCATAGGGCTGCTTCCAGGTGGCGATCACGCCTTTCACCGGCTCGCGAAGATCTTCCAGGGCGTCCTTGATCTTGTGGGTATCCGTGCTCTTCGCCTGCTTGACGGCGGCGGCGAAGACGTAGACGGCGTCGTAACCCTGGGCGGCGGACATCGGGGAAGGAATGCGAGTCACGCCGTAGGCCTTGTGATAGCTGTCGATGAAGCTCTTGGCCTTGGGCGTGATGGGATCTTCGATGAAGGTCTGGGGCATCAGGGTGCCGTTGCCGTTCTTGCCCGCGTTGTCGATGTAGTTGGACATCGACAGGGTCCAGCCCCCGATCAGGGGGACTTTCATCCGCAGCTTGGCCATGCCGTTGGACACGGCGGCCAGTTCAGGTCCGATGCCCCAGATCAGGATGCCCTCGGCGCCGGCGACCTTGGATTTCAGCAACTGGGCGGTCATGTCCTTGTCACCGATGTTGAATTTTTCCGTCGCCACGACCTGAAGCCTGTTGCCCTGCTTCTTGATCTGGTCGAGCAGGTCGTCGCGCCCGGATACCCCGTAGTTGGTCGAATCGTGAATGATCGCGACCTTCTTGAGCTTGCGGTTGATGGCTTCCTCCACGACCATGGCGGCCTGGATGCCGTCATCGGCGGAGAAACGGAAGATGGACAGGTCCTTTACCCCGGCCTTGCTCCACTGGGTCATGGAGGCGGATCCCGCGGCCGGCGTGATGATCTTGGTGATGCCTTTTTCCTGGAAATGCTTGTCTCCCGCCAGGACGACGCCGGTATTCACCGTTCCGATGACGCCCGCCAGGTCGCCCATGGACGCCAGTTCCTGTGCGATCAGGGCGCCGCGCTCGTTCTTCGCCTCGTCGTCGCGCTCGATCACCTCGATTTTCATTTTATTGGCGCCTACCTGTATGCCGCCGGCGCGGTTGATTTCATCGATCGCCAGTTTGGCGCCGTCGCGCATCGAAACGCCCATGGGTGCCGAGCCACCGGTAAAGGGACCGGTCAGGGCAATCTTGACCGTATCCGCACCGTACGCCTGGAGCGTCGTGAACAATCCCATCGTGAGCGCGGCCAACATCGTTTTTTTCATCATCTCAGTCTCCGTCCATAGTTAATCGCATCTGCCAAGCCCCGGTCTTCGCCGGGGCTCTGGGGATTATAGGTCGAAGACTCGCGAAAAACGGGGGAAACCGTGCGCAGACACGCCGATGAGCCCGCCCCGGTCTGCCTTCGGCGGGGCATTCAGCGGGGCGGGCCGATCTCAGCCACGACCGGCGCGTGGTCCGACGGTCGTTCCAGCTTGCGCATGTCGCGATCGATGGTGGCTCGCGTACAGGCGGCGGCGAGGGGTTCCGACAGCAGGATGTGGTCGATTCTGAGGCCGTGGTTGCGGCGGAATCCCATCATGCGGTAATCCCACCAGCTAAAGGCCTTCTCCGGCTGTTCGAACAGGCGGAAGCTGTCCCGCAGCCCCAGTGCCAGCAGTTTGCGAAACCGTTCGCGCTCGGGCTCCGATACCAGGACGCAGTCCTTCCAGGCCTCCGGATCATGCACGTCGCGGTCTTCCGGCGCGACGTTGTAATCGCCGAGGACGGCGAGTCTGGGGTGGCGCACGAGTTCATCCTTCAGCCACGCGGCCAGCGCGTCGAACCAGGCGAGCTTGTACGGGTATTTGTCGGAATCGAGGCTTTGTCCATTGGGGCAGTAGACGCAAACCAGCCGCACGCCGTCGACGGTGGCGGCGATGACCCGCTTCTGTTCATCCTCGAATCCCGGGATGCCGACGCTGACGTCAGCGGGTTCCGCGCGGCTGAGGATGGCGACGCCGTTGTAGGTTTTCTGCCCGGCGAATACGACGCGGTAGCCGGCGGCTGCCAGGTCGGCGACGGGAAAGGCATCGTCGGTAAGCTTGGTTTCCTGCAGGCACACCGCGTCGGGCTGGCGGGTGGCGAGAAAATCCAGCAACTGGGGCAGGCGGACCTTGAGGGAGTTGACGTTCCAGGCGGCAAGTTTCATGCCGCCGAGTTTACCCCAGGCTCAGGCGGCCGCGGCGCGCCGCGGCTGCAGGTCCGTTAGGGGAGGGGCGCAGGCGACGGTGCCGCGGCGGGCACGGGCGCGGCAGGCGGCACGGGCTTGCTGCCCGGCGGTGCAGACTTGGGATAGCCGGCGCGGTCGAGCGCGGCCTGCCACTGGCCAGATTCGAAGCCTTCGATTTTTTCGCTGCCGACCATCAGCACCGGCACGTTGAGCTTGCCGGTCAGCTTCTGCACTTCATTGCGGGCATCCTCGCTGGCCTGCAGATCCTTGCTGCTGAAAGGCACGCCGCGCTGGATGAGCAACTGCCGCGCCTGATCGCAGGGCGCGCCGCATGCACTGGTGTAGAGCGTTATCGGATACCTTTCGCGCGCGACCTTGACGACGTACGATTCGTTGCCTTCGATGACGCTGCCCTTGAAACTTTTTTGCTGGGCATTCCTGACGCTGGTCGGCGGCGGCTGGTCGCTGTAGACCGTGCGGCCCTGCGCATCTTTCCATTGATACAGCTGGCCTGCGACCAGCGGCGTGCTTGCCGCAGCCAGCCATGCCGCCATCAAGATAATCCCTGCTTTCATGCCGTGCTCCCGAATAGCCTGAACCTTCGCTATAACGGCCTGCGCAGGGCAAAGCTTTACCCGCAAGGGGTAGGCCGAAATTGTAGCGCCGCTGAAGCCCTAAAGGACTCCGTTCCACTATGGGCTGAAGCCCATGTGGAATCGTATGCGTCAACAACCACGCTCCACCCGCAAGGGGTAGGCCGTGGTTGTAAAGCCGCTGAAGCGTCAACAACCACGCTCATGCCATGCCGTTGTGCCGTAACAGCGCGTCGATCGTGGGCTCGCGGCCGCGGAAGGCCTTGAACGATTCGAGCGCCGGGCGCGCGCCGCCCTGGGCGAGGATCTCGCTCCAGAAGCGGTGTCCGACTTCGGGGTTCAGCACGCCGCCGTAGCCCTCGGCCTCGTCCTCGAACAGCGCGTAGGCGTCGGCCGACAGCACCTCCGCCCACTTGTAGCTGTAGTAGCCGGCTGCGTAGCCGCCGGCGAAGATGTGCGAGAAGTTGTTGGGGAAGCGGTTGTAGGCGGGCGGGATGATGACCGCGACCTTCTTGCGGATGTCGTCGATCAGGTCCTGCGCGGTGCGGCTGCCGTTGGGGTCGAAGTCGTCGTGCAGATGCATGTCGAAGCTGGCGAACTCGATCTGGCGCAGCGTCTGCAGGCCGGACTGGAAGTTCCTCGCCGCCAGCATCTTGTCGAACAGCGCGCGCGGCAGCGGCTCGCCGGTGTCGACGTGTGCGGTCATGTGCTTGAGCACGTCCCATTCCCAGCAGAAATTCTCCATGAACTGGCTCGGCAGTTCGACCGCGTCCCACTCGACGCCGTTGATGCCGGACACGCCGAGTTCCTCGATCTGCGTCAGCAGGTGGTGCAGGCCATGGCCGGTCTCGTGGAACAGGGTGATGACCTCGTCGTGGGTGAACAGCGCAGGCTTGTCGCCCACCGGCCCGGAGAAGTTGCAGTTCAGATAGGCCACCGGGGTCTGGATGCCGTCGGCCGTCTTGCGGCGGGTGATGACGTCGTCCATCCAGGCGCCGCCGCGCTTGGAGGCGCGCGCGTAGAGGTCGAGGTAGAACTGGCCGACGCGCTGGCCGCCGTGGTCGGTGAGCGTGTAGAACTTGACGTCGGGGTGCCACACCGGCGCGGTGTCCTCGCGGACGTGGAGGCCGTAGAGCGTCTCGATCAGCTTGAACAGGCCGGCCAGCACGCGCGGCTCGGGGAAGTACTGCTTCACCTCCTGGTCGGAAAAGCTGTAGCGAGCGACGCTCAGCTTCTCCGACACGTAGGTGGTGTCCCAGGCCTCGATTTCGTCCAGCCCCAACTCGTCGCGCGCAAAGGCCTTCAGCTCGGCGTAGTCCTTCTTGGCGTAGGGGCGGGCGCGGGCGCCGAGCTCGTCGAGGAAGGCCAGCACCTCGGCGGGCGTCTCAGCCATCTTGGCGGCCAGCGAGACCTCGGCGTAACTTCCGAAGCCCAGCAATTCAGCCGCCTCGCGGCGCAGTTTGAGAATCTGGGCGATCAGCGGCGTGTTGTCGAGCCTCGCGTCGCCAAATTCGGAAGCGCGGGTGACGTAGGCGCGGTACAGGACTTGACGCAGTTCACGGCTGTCGGCGTACTGCATCACCGGCAGGTAGGACGGCATGTGCAGCGTGAACTTCCAGCCGGTGGTGCCGGCGGCTTCGGCCGCGGCGCGTGCGGTCTCCAGCACGTCGTCGGGAATGCCGGAGAGCTCGTCCTTGTCGTCGATGATGAGCGCATAGTCATTGGTCGCGTCGAGCAGGTTCTCCTCGAACTTGGCCGACAGCTGCGCCAGCTCCTCCTGCACCTGCATGAAGCGGGCCTTCTTGTCGGCCGGCAGTTCGGCGCCACCGAGGCGGAAGTCGCGCAGTTCGTTCTCGACGATCTTCTTGCGCGGAGCGGACAACGCGGCATAGCCGGGGCTGGCTTTCAGTGCCTTGAACTTGGCGAACAGCGCCTCGTTCTGTCCCAACTCGGCATAGTAGACGGTGATCTTCTGCAGGTTGGCGTTGTAGACCTCGCGCAACTCGGGCGAGTCCATCACCGAATGCAGATGCGACACCTGGCCCCAGGCGCGGCCCAGCTTCTCGTTCGCGTCGTCGAGCGGGGCGACGAAGGCATCCCACTCGGCCGGCGTGTCGGTGGCTTCCGCGCGGGCCACCGCGGCGCGGGCATCGGCCAGCAACTGGTCGATGGCGGGGGTGACGTATTCGGGCTTGAATTCGGCGAAACGGGGCAGACCGGAAAAATCGAGCAGGGGGTTGTTGCCCATCGGGGTATTCATGGCAAATCTTTCACAAAGTGGACGCGGGGAAGGCTGAGAAAAAAGCGACAACGCATAACGATTATAATTTGGACCCGGCTATGCCGCGTTTCAACCCCAACACATCCATGGCTTTCGATCACGTTTCCCCGTTCCGGGGCGTCCGTCCACACCTCGCCGCCGGCGCCTGGGTGCACCCGCGTGCCACGGTGATCGGCGAGGTCAGCCTCGGTGCCGACGCCTCGGTGTGGCCGGGCGCGGTGATCCGCGGCGACGTCAACTCGATCGCCATCGGCGAGGCGAGCAACATCCAGGACAACAGCGTCCTGCACGTGTCGCACAAGACGCCGGCCAACCCGCTGGGTGGGCCGCTTGTCATCGGCGCACGGGTGACCGTCGGCCACACCGTCATCCTGCACGCCTGCACGATCGAGGACGAGTGCCTGATCGGCATGGGTTCGATCATCCTCGACCGCGCGGTGATCCAGAAACACGTGCTGCTGGGTGCGGGTTCGCTGGTGCCGGAAGGCAAGGTGCTCGAATCCGGGCACCTCTACCTCGGCCGTCCGGCCAAGCTGGTGCGCCCGCTCACCGAAGAAGAAATCGCCTATTTCGGCTATTCCGCGCAGCACTATGTGGGGCTGGCGCGGTCGTATCAAGACGTTTAATTCCCTGGAATCCGCATGAAACTCGCCAAACCTCTCCTCATTGCTGTCGCCATACTCGCCATTGCGGGCGCGCTGGTTTACGCCCTGACGGAAAAGCCCACTGCGCCTGCGGCCACCTTCACCACGCTGGAGGGCAAATCCATTTCCCTCGATCAATTGCGCGGCAAGGTCGTGCTGGTCAATTTCTGGGCGACCTCCTGTCCCGGTTGCGTCAAGGAAATGCCCGGCCTGATCGAAACCTACAACCAGTACAAGGACCGCGGCTTCGAAGTCGTCGCGGTGGCGATGAGCTACGATCCGCCGAACTACGTGGCCAATTTCGTGCAAACACGCCAGCTGCCTTTTCCCGTCGCACTCGACGTAAACGGGGAGCACGCGCGCGCCTTCGGAAACGTGCAGCTCACGCCTACCAGCTTCATCATCGGCAAGGACGGCAGCATCATCGAACAGAAGCTGGGTGACCTCGACTTCGCGAAGCTGAAGACCCTGCTCGACAAGGAACTGTCGTGATGCGGGCGCTCGCCGCGCTGCTGTTGCTGGGCTTGGCCGCGTGCGCTTCGGTCGACGCCGATACCGCGACAAAGCCGGAACCACGGACGGCTGCCGGAAAACCGTTGCCGTATGCGCCCCCGCCCCCGCCGATGCCGGAAGAGGTGGGTTCCTGCGCAGCGGACGTGAAGCAGTGTCCGGACGGCAGCTACGTCAGCCGCAACCCGGCCAAGGATTGCGCGTTCGACGCCTGCCCCGGCGACACTCCCCGATAAATTTTCTGGATTTTTTCATTCATGGCGCAATACGTTTACTCCCTCAACCGGGTCGGCAAGATCGTTCCCCCGAAGCGGCAGATCCTCAAGGACATTTCCCTCTCGTTTTTTCCCGGCGCCAAGATCGGCCTGCTCGGCCTGAACGGCTCCGGCAAGTCCTCGCTGATCCGCATCATGGCCGGCGTCGACAAGGACATCGAGGGCGAGGCGATT
The DNA here is from genome assembly GCA_021784115.1 of Pseudomonadota bacterium. Classification (GTDB taxonomy): domain Bacteria; phylum Pseudomonadota; class Gammaproteobacteria; order Burkholderiales; family Thiobacillaceae; genus Thiobacillus. The sequence goes on from JAJXTE010000029.1 coordinate 19,650, forward strand.
CCCATGCCGGGCATCCGCATCGGCTACCTGCCGCAGGAGCCGCAACTCGATCCCACGCACACGGTGCGCCAGGCGGTGGAAGCCGGGCTGGGCGAGATCGTTTCCGCCAAGGCCCGGCTCGATGAAATTTACGCCGCCTATGCCGAGCCTGATGCCGACTTCGACAAGCTGGCCGAGGAGCAGGCGAAGTGCGAGGCGATCCTCGCCACTGCCGGCGCCGACCTCGACACCCAGATGGAAATCGCCGCCGATGCGCTGCGGCTGCCGCCGTGGGATGCGACGATCGGCAATCTGTCGGGCGGCGAGAAGCGCCGCGTCGCGCTGTGCCAGCTGCTGCTGTCCAACCCCGACATGCTGCTGCTCGACGAGCCGACCAACCACCTCGACGCCGAGTCGGTCGACTGGCTCGAGCAGTTCCTGGTGCGCTACCCGGGCACCGTGGTGGCCGTGACGCACGACCGCTACTTCCTCGACAACGCCGCCGAGTGGATCCTCGAACTCGACCGCGGCCACGGCATTCCGTGGAAGGGCAACTACACCAGCTGGCTGGAGCAAAAGGAAGCGCGGCTGGAAACGGAGTCCAAGCAGGAACTCGGCCGCATCAAGACCATGAAGCAGGAGCTCGAATGGGTGCGGCAGAACCCCAAGGCGCGCCAGGCCAAGTCGAAGGCGCGTCTGGCGCGCTTCGAGGAACTGAATTCGGTCGAATACCAGAAGCGCAACGAGACGCAGGAAATCTTCATCCCGGTCGGCGAGCGGCTGGGCGACAAGGTGATCGATTTTCACAACGTGACCAAATCCTTCGGTGACCGCCTGCTGATCGACAACCTGAGCTTCAGCGTGCCGCCCGGCGCCATCGTCGGCATCATCGGCCCGAACGGCGCCGGCAAGTCGACCTTCTTCAGAATGATCACCGGCCTGGAAAAACCGGACAGCGGCGAAGTCGAGATCGGCCAGACGGTGAAGCTCGCCTACGTCGACCAGAGCCGCGATGCGCTGAGCGCCGACAAGACCGTGTTCGACGAAGTCGCCGAAGGCCGCGACACCCTCACCGTTGGCCGCTACGAAACGCCGTCGCGCGCCTACCTCGGGCGTTTCAACTTCAAGGGCGGCGACCAGCAGAAGCTGGTTGGCAATCTGTCGGGCGGCGAGCGCGGCCGGTTGCACCTGGCGAAGACGCTGATTTCCGGCGGCAACGTCCTGCTGCTTGACGAACCGTCGAATGATCTCGACGTCGAGACCTTGCGCGCGCTGGAAGACGCGCTGCTCGAATTCGCCGGCTGCGTGCTGGTGATCTCGCACGACCGCTGGTTCCTCGACCGCATCGCCACCCACATCCTCGCCTTCGAGGGCGACTCGCAGGTGACGTTCTTCCCGGGTAACTACCAGGAATACGAGGCCGACAAGAAAAAGCGCCTGGGCGAAGAGGGTGCCAAGCCGAAACGCATCCGTTACAAACCTATCAGCCGGTGAGGACGCGATGATCCTGGCAAGGCTCGCCGAGGCCGACCGCTACGTTGCGCTGCATCCACGGTTTGCGCGTGCCTTCGAATATCTGCACGGCACGGATCTGAACGCGCTCGCGCCTGGGAGGCACGCGGTTCAGGATGAGCAGCTGTTCGCGATTGTCGAAGCATGCCCCGGCCGCACGCGGGCGGAGGCGAAGCTGGAATGCCATCGCCGCTACATCGACATCCAGTTGGTGCTGGAAGGCGTCGACGCGATGGGCTGGAAGCCGGTGGCCGAATGCGTGGATCCGGCGACGGATTACGATGCCGCGCGCGACATCCGGTTTTTCAACGATGCGCCATCGAGCTGGATCGCCAC
>JAJXTE010000127.1 GCA_021784115.1 Pseudomonadota bacterium
CGCGGCATCGAAATAAACGGAGAAGACTCATGAGCTGGTTTCAGAAAATCCTGCCGCCGAAAATCAAGCGGCGTGTGCAGACATCCCGGAAGTCGATGCCCGAGGGGCTATGGTCCAAGTGCCCGGCCTGCAACGAGGTGCTCTACCGCGCCGATCTGGAAAGCAATCTGGAAGTGTGCCCGAAGTGCGGCCATCACCACCGCATCGGCGCGCGGCAGCGGCTGGCCATGCTGCTCGATGCGGAAGGGCAGCATGAAATCGGCGCCCACATCACCCCGCTCGATCCCCTGAAGTTCAAGGACAGCAAGAAATATCCCGACCGCCTGAAAGAGGCCCAGACCGGCACCTCGGAGACCGATGCGCTGGTCGTGCTCGGCGGCAGCGTCAAGGCGGTGCCGGTGGTGGCGGCTGCGTTCGAGTTCAAGTTCATGGGCGGTTCGATGGGCTCGGTCGTCGGAGAGCGTTTCGTCCAGGGCGTGGAAACGGCGATCGAATCGAACTCGGCCTTTGTCTGCTTTTCCGCCAGCGGCGGCGCACGCATGCAGGAAGGCCTGTTCTCGCTGATGCAGATGGCGAAGACGTCGGCTGCGCTGACGCAGTTGTCGCGCAACCGCCTGCCCTTCATTTCGGTGCTGACCGATCCGACCATGGGCGGCGTGTCGGCGAGCTTCGCCATGCTGGGCGACCTCATCGTTGCCGAGCCCAATGCGCTGATCGGCTTTGCCGGGCCGCGCGTGATCGAGCAGACGGTGCGCGAAACGCTGCCGGAGGGCTTCCAGCGCGCCGAATTCCTGCAGGAGAAGGGGGCCATCGACCGCATCATCGATCGCCGCCAGATGCGCGACGAACTTGCCGCCACACTGGCGATGATGATGGGACGCCCCGCGCTGGCGGCTTGAGATTCAACACGCCGATTGGCCGCGAAGCACGCGAAGGGTTGCGGAGTAACCCCCCAGGCGTCGCGCGCGAACTGCCTGATCGACTTGTGCGCGCCTTCGCGGCGATCTGATCTTGCAACGCTCGACTTCCCTTGACGCCTGGCTGGCGCGGCTTGAACGGCTGCACCCCCGCACAATCGAGCTCGGCCTCGAGCGGGTGCGGCGCGTCAAGGATGCGCTCGGGCTGGCTCCGACTTTTCCGCTCATCCTTGTCGGCGGCACCAATGGCAAAGGCTCCACCTGCGCCTATCTCGAAGCCATCCTCGGTGCCGCCGGCTACACGACCGGCCTCTACACCTCGCCTCATCTGCTGCGCTACAACGAGCGGGTCCGGATTGCCGGCAGGGAAGCGCGCGACGCCGATCTGGTTGCCGCGTTCGAGCGGATCGACGCTGCACGCGGCAACACCTCGCTGACCTATTTCGAATTCGGCACGCTGGGCGCGATGGCTCAGTTCATCGATGCCGGCGTCGACGTGGCCATTCTGGAGGTGGGGCTCGGCGGGCGGCTCGACGCGGTGAACGTGTTCGACGCCGACGCCGCGATCGTCACCAGCGTCGACCTCGATCACATGGAGTACCTGGGCGACAGCCGCGAAAAGATCGGCTTCGAAAAGGCCGGGATTTTCCGCGCAGGCCGCCCCGCCATTTGCGCCGACCCCGCGCCGCCGACCAGCTTGCTTGAGCACGCTCGCGCCCTGGGCGCGGACCTGCGATGCGTCGAGCGGGATTTTTTTGCGCAGCGCGATGGGGATCGCTGGACGTATCGCGGCCGCGACAGAATCTGGATGGACCTGCCCATGCCCGCCATGGCGGGCGCCTGCCAGTTGCGCAATGCGGCCGGTGCCCTGGCAGGGCTCGAGGCCTTGCATGCCCGCCTGCAGGTGAGCGAGACGGCGCTGCGTCAGGGGCTGGCCGTGGCACGTGTGCCGGGACGATTCCAGCGCATCGCCCGGGCGCCGGAGGTGATCCTGGATGTCGCGCACAACCCGGAAGCGGCCCGGGCGCTGGCGGCGACCCTGCGCGGGCAACCGGCGGCCGGGCGCACGCTGGCGGTGGTGGGCATGCTGGCGGACAAGGATGCGGCTGGCGTGTTCGCTGCGTTGCGCGGCGAGATCGATGCGTGGTGGACGTGCACGCCGAGTTCGCCGCGCGCGCAGGATGCAGCGGTGCTGGCTGCTGCGCTGCGTGCCCATGCGGGCGCGGCGGCGGTGCATGTGCAGCCGGATGTGATCACGGCGCTCGCCGAGGCGCGGAGCGCGGCGCGCGAAGATGATAGAATTCTCGTCTTCGGTTCGTTCTATACCGTTGCCGCCGTGCTCGACCATGCCGCCACCCAGCAGTGAAAATGACCTCAAACGCCTTGCCCGGCGCCGCCTGATCGGCGCGGTCGCGCTGACCCTGCTGGCGGTGATCGTGTTGCCGCTCTTGCTGGAAGACGAACCGCCGCCGACCAGTTCGCTGACGGTCCACATGGCCGCCGCCCCGGCGCCTGCGCCCGAACGGAGGGACGAACCCGGCGCAGCCGCCGCACCGGCGGCCGCTGCAGCGCCCGCGCCGCAGCCAGCGCCGCCGTCCGAACCGGCGAAACCTGTATCCAGATCCGCCCCTGCACACGAAGCGGTCAAACCTCTGCCGGTCGAACCTGTCAAAGCCGAACCGGCCAAGCTGGCGCCGAAACCGCCCAAGCCTGCTGCCACGCCTGCTCCCCAGGCCAAGGCTGAGACGGCCAGCGAGATGTTCGTGGTGCAGCTGGCCGCCCTGTCCGATGGCGCCAAGGCACGCGAACTCAAGGCGCGCGCGGCGCTGGCCGGATTGCCTGTCTACACTGACAAGGTCGGCAATCTGACGCGCGTGCGCGTGGGTCCCTACGCGACGCGCGAAGCCGCGGTGGCGGCTTCGGTGAAGCTGGCGGAGAACGGCATGACCGGGCAGGTCCTCAGCAAATGAGCATGCTCGATCTCATCGTGCTGCTGGTGCTGGTCCTGACCGTGGTGCGCGGCCTGATGCGCGGCATGGTCGACACCTTGTTTTCGCTGGCGGCCTGGATCCTGGCATTCGTGCTGGGCAAGTGGGGTGCGGTGGTGGTGGCTCCGCTGCTGCCGATGGGGATCGAGAACCCGGGCATTCGCTATTTCGCCGGCTTTGCGGTGGTGTTTCTGGTGGTGCTCATCGGCGTGCTGCTGCTGGGGCATGTCCTCGCTGCGCTGGTCAAGGCGGTCGGGCTGGGCGGCGCCGACAAGGTGCTGGGCGGCGTGCTGGGGCTCGCGAAGGGCCTGGTGATCCTGGTCGGGCTGACGCTTGCGGCCGGACTGACCTCGCTGCCGCGCACCGACTTCTGGAAGCAGGCGTGGGTATCGGGCAGCCTGCAGGCGATGGCGTTGCGCGTCCTGCCGCTGGTGCCGGCCGACGTGGCCAAATATATTCGCTTTGAATAACTTTATGGACGGGTGCACAGCATGTGCGGGGTAATCGGAGTCGTTTCCAATTCTGCGGCCAACCAGCTCTTGTACGACGGGCTGATGGTGTTGCAGCATCGCGGCCAGGACGCGGCGGGCATCGTCACGGCAGAGGAAAGCCGCTTTCACATGCACAAGGGGCAGGGGCTCGCGCGCGACGTGTTCCGCACCCGCGACATGCGCAACCTGCTGGGCGACATGGGCGTCGCGCATGTCCGCTACCCCACCGCGGGCAGTGCATCGTCCTCGGCCGAGTCGCAGCCGTTCTACGTGAATTCGCCCTACGGCATCGTGCTGGGGCACAACGGCAACCTCACCAACACCGACGAACTGAAGGAATCGCTGTTCCGCGCCGACCTGCGCCACGTCAACACCAATTCGGATTCCGAGGTGCTGCTGAACGTTCTGGCGCATGAGCTCCAGGTGCGCGCAGCCGGGCGCCAGCTCAATCTGGACACGATCTTCGGTGCGGTGTCCGGCGTCCACGCGCGCTGCAAGGGCGCCTATGCCGTGACGGCCTTCATTGCCGGCCATGGCCTGCTGGCCTTCCGCGACCCGCACGGCATCCGGCCGCTGGTAATCGGCGTCAACGAACAGGTGACGCCGCACGAATACATTGTCGCCTCCGAAAGCGTGGCGATCGATACCCTCGGCTTCCGCCTGCTGCGCGACGTGGCGCCGGGCGAGGCGGTATTCATCGACTACCAGCGCAAGCTGCACAGCCGTCAGTGCAGCGACAAGGCCGTGCTCAATCCCTGCATCTTCGAATACGTCTACCTCGCCCGTCCGGACTCGGTGATGGACGGCGTCTCGGTCTACAGCACGCGCCTCGCCATGGGCGTGTCGCTGGCCGAAAAGATCAAGCGTGATTTTTCCCACCTGAAAATCGACGTGGTGATCCCGATTCCCGACACCAGCCGTCCTTCCGCGCTGCAACTGGCCAACCACCTCAACGTGACGTATCGCGAAGGCTTCATCAAGAACCGCTACATCGGCCGCACCTTCATCATGCCGGGGCAGGCGCTGCGCAAGAAATCCGTGCGGCAGAAGCTCAACGCCATCGCCGAGGAATTCAAGGGCAGGAACGTGCTGCTGGTCGACGACTCCATCGTGCGTGGCACCACCAGCCGCGAGATCGTGCAGATGGCGCGCGATGCCGGCGCCGCCCAGGTGTATTTCGCCTCGGCCTCGCCGCCGGTGCGCTTCTCCAACGTCTACGGCATCGACATGCCGACGCGCAACGAGCTGATCGCCAACGGCCGCACCGACGACGAGATCGCGCGCGAGATTGGCTGCGACGCGCTGATTTACCAGGACCTCGACGCCATGGTGGAGGTGGTCCGTGCCGGCAACCCGGCGATTCTCGATTTCGATACCTCGTGTTTCGACGGCCGCTACATCACCGGCGACGTCACGCCGGAGTACCTGAACTACGTCGAGGCGGTGCGCAACGGCGAAACGCCCCCGCCGTCGGCGCTGTCCACCCAGCAACTCGACCTCAACCTGGCGACCGGCGCTTGACCCTGTCCGGCGCCGGGCGTACATTGTTTTCAGCGCCGATTTGAACCTCAGCTTGCGGGCGCTTGATAAAT
>JAJXTE010000002.1 GCA_021784115.1 Pseudomonadota bacterium
CGTAGACCCGCTCGGGCAGCGCCTGCAGCAGCGAGACGTCGAACAGTCCGGCAGCGATGCCGATGCCGGCGAACAGCAGACCGTTCGCGGCGAGCGCGAACGCCACCGGATAGCCCAGCAGCAGGAACACCACCAGCCCGAGGAACATCAGCGGCGCCATGTTTTCCAGCAGCGCAGCCGCCATCACACTTCCTCTTCCGGCGCTTCGCGCGGCAGCACGAGATGACCGCTCAACACGGCGATCCGCTTGATGACTTCGGCCACGCCCTGCAGGGCGAGCAGGGCGAAGCCCACGGGCAGCAACAGCTTCACCGGCCAGCGCAGCAGACCGCCGGCATCGGGCGACATTTCCCGGGTCACCCAGGCCTCATGGGCCATCGGCCATGAGAGCCACGTCAGCAGCACGGCCATCGGCAGCAGGAACAGCAGGCCCCCGACGAGATCGATCCAGGCCTGCCCGCGTGGCCCCAACCGGTTGTAGAGAATGTCGATGCGCACATGGCCGTTGTGTTTCAGTGTGTAGCCCGCCGCCAGCAGGAACATTGCGCCGAACAGGTACCACTGGATTTCCAGCCAGGCGTTGGAGCTCTCGCCCAGCGTGTAGCGCACCAGCGCATTGCCGGCAGAAATCAGGGTGGCGGCGAGCACCAGCCAGATGACGAGGCGACCGACCCGTTCGGTCAGTGCGTCGATCAGGCGGGCCAGGGCAAGCAGGGGCTTCACAGCGCGCCGGTTTTCTTGAGGAATTCGTCCAGCCGTTCGGCGATCTGGTGGTAGCCGGCGGCATTGGCGTGGATGGGGTCGGACTTGAGGCGGGCGTCCTTCAGCACGTCGTTGAAGGCGTCCTGTTCCAGCGGCAGCTGCATGTCCCTGGCGACACGGGCGTAGAAATCCGGCGCGCCGCCGAACAGCCTGGGCTCGGGCACGCCGATCAGCACGACGTCGGCGCCGCTGGCGCGGATGGTCTGCACCAGCAGGCGCAGGTTGTTCTCGGTTGTGGCGGCCGGCTGCTGGTGCAGCATGTCGTTGCCGCCCAGGCACAGCAGCACCAGGCGCGGCTTGTACTCGGCCAGCACGGCGGGCAGGCGCTGCAGCCCGGTGGTCGTGGTGTCGCCGGGCACGCCGGCGTTGATCACGATGTGCCCGCTGAGGGTGGCCAGGACGGCGGGATAGGCCGTGTCTTCGCTCGCACCGGTGCCGTGGGTCAGGCTGTCGCCGAAGGCGACGATGACGTCGTGCGGGCTGAGCCTGGGCAGCGTCGGTGCGCGGTCGCACGCAACGAGAAAAAGAACGGCGACGAGCGCAAATAAATAGCGCCGCACCGCCAGCATTTAGTTGCCCGCCACCGTCATGTGGTCGATCAGGATGGAGCCGACCTGCTTGGAGCTGCGCCGCTCGATGTCGCGGCCGATGGCGACGATGCCCTTGAACATCTCGGCCAGGTTGCCGGCGATGGTGATTTCCTCGACCGGGTACTGGATCTCGCCGTTTTCCACCCAGAAGCCGGCGGCGCCGCGCGAGTAGTCGCCGGTGACCATGTTGGCGCCGTGGCCGAGCAGTTCGGTGACCAGCAGGCCCGTGCCCATCTGCTTCAGCAGGCCGTCGAGGTCGTGCTCGCCGGGCGTGACGATCAGGTTGTGGCTGCCGCCGGCGTTGCCGGTGGTTTTCATGCCGAGTTTCTTCGCCGAATAGGTCGACAGGAAGTAGCCCTGCAGCACGCCGTCCCTGACGACGTCGCGGTCGAGACAGGCGACGCCTTCGCTGTCGAACGGCGCGCTGCCGAGGCCGGACGGCAGGAAGGGCGCCTCGCGGATGTTGACCAAGGGCGCGAACACCTGCTGGCCCAGGCTGTCGAGCAGGAACGACGACTTGCGGTAGAGGCTACCGCCCGACACCGCGGCGACGAAGTTGCCGATCAGGCCGGTGGCGATCGGCGCCTCGAACAGCACCGGACAGGTGCGGGTATCGAGCTTGCGGCCGTTGAGCCGGCGCACGGTGCGGGTGCCGGCGATGCGGCCGACGGTTTCGGCGGAGTCCAGATCGTTTGCATTGCGGGCGCTGGTGTACCAGTAGTCGCGCTGCATGCCGCCCTTGTCCTCGCCAATGACGGCGACCGACATGCCGTGGCGCGAGCCGGCGTAGCCGTTGCAGAAGCCGAGGCTGTTGGCATAGATGAATTGCGAGGTATGCAGGCTGACGCCGGCGCCTTCGGAATTGGTTAGCCGTTTGTCCACCGCCAGCGCCGCCGCCTCGCAGATCTGGGCGCGCTCGGCCGCCTCTTCGACGCTGAGCGCCCACGGGTGGTAAAGGTCGAGGTCGGGCACGTCCTTCGCCAGGCGGTCGGCGTCGGGCAGGCCGGCCGCCTCGTCCTCGGCGGTGTAGCGCGCGATGGTCAGGGCCTTTTCCACCGCGCTTTTCAGCGCCGCTTCCGACAGGTCCGACGTCGAGGCGTGGCCGCGCCGCTGCCCGATGTAGACGGTGACGCCGGCGCCCTTGTCCTTGTTGTATTCGATGGTCTCGATTTCACCCTGGCGCACGCTGACGCTCTGGCCGACGCCTTCGGAGATTTCGGTGTCGGCGGCCGTGGCGCCCTGTTTGGCGGCGTGCTCGATGACGATCCGGGAGAGGGCCATGAGCTGGTCGCGGGTGTAGCTGAATTGGGAGCGGGACATGTCGGGCTATGAAAGGGAAGAGGGACGCAAGTCGGTTCGGCTGTTGTATCGATTCGGCACGTTTTGTGTGGGCAGAAACTACAATGACGATAATAACAGCAACCGAAAGCCTCACCGTGCGCCTCATCGACCCTGATGCCGAGCTGGAATTCGACCCCGACGAGGTCTACGACGGGCCCAGCAAAAGCCAACAAAAACGCGAAGTCGAAGCCCTGCAAGCGCTGGGCGAAATCCTGGTCAAGCTCCCCGACGCTCAGTTCAAGCGCATCGAACTGCCGGAAGACCTGCGCGTCGCCGTGGCCGACTGCCGCAAGATCACCCAGAACGGCGCGTTGCGCCGGCAAAAGCAATATATCGGCAAGCTGATGCGGTCGGTCGACCCGGCGCCGATCCAGGCGCAGATCGACGCCTTCAACGGCGTATCTGCAGCGGAAAACGCCAAGCTGCACCAGGCCGAAAAATGGCGCGAGAAACTCATTGCCGACAACGAGGCGCTGACGCTGTTTCTTAACAGCTATCCCGACACCGACGCCACGCATTTGCGGCAGCTCATCCGCAATGCACGCGACGAAGCGGCGCGCAGCAAGCCGCCGAAAGCCTTCCGGGAGATATTCCGGGTGATCCGCGAGGCCATGCAGGCAAAATAAAAAAGGGAGAGGCAGCATGTGGGGACGCGTTGTCAAAATTGCACTGAGCCTGCCGTTCCTGATCGTGGCCGGGCTGTTCGGTCTCTATCTGGTTTTCGGCTTCTTTCTGGTCAACCCGCTGGCGCAGAAGCTGTTGCCCTGGATCGGCGAGAACAAGCTTGCCAGCCAGTTGAGCGTGCGCCAGGTCAGGTTCAATCCCCTCACGCTGGAGGCCACGGTGGATGGTCTCAAGCTGGCCGAGAAAGGCGGCGCCCCGCTGGCGAGTTTCGAGCGGCTCTACGTCAACCTCGACACCGTCGGCCTCTTCCGCTGGGCCTGGCGCATCCGCGACATCGAGCTCGACCAGCCGCACGCGATCGTTGAAATCCGCCGCGGCGGCAAGCTGAACTGGGCGGCGCTGATCGCCAAGCTCGACGAGGACAAGAAGCCGCCGTCCGACACGGTCGCGCGGGTGCTGATCGACCACATCAAGATCGCTGACGGCCACATCGTCTATACCGACGCCAACCGCGCGGGCAAGCCGTTCAATGCCGTGCTGGCGCCGCTCGGCATCGAGCTCGACGGCCTCTCGACCCTGCCCGAGGATCGCGGCGATTACCTGGTCGCGGCCAAATTGCCGGAGCAGGGCGGCACCCTCAAATGGAAGGGCGACGTCGGCCTGAACCCCGTCGCGTCGAGCGGCGAACTCGGGCTGGAAGGCGTGCGGCTGGCCAAGCTGCTGCGGGTGATCAAGAGCCCGCGCAATTTCGACCTGCCGTCGGGTACTTTGGCAGCCGGCCTGCGCTACCGCTTTGCCATGGTGCGCGACAAGACGGGCGAGGACGCGCCCTGGGTGCGGGTCAACGGCGCCAATCTGGTCGTGCAGAACCTCGCGCTGGCGCCGCGCGGCGGCGGGGCACCGGTACTGCAGCTCGCCGAGGCGCGCATCGGCAACGCGAATTTCGATCTCGCCACGCGTGCGGTCGATGTTGCGAGCGTGAGTCTGACTGGCGCCAAACTGGCTGCGACGCGCGACGTCAAGGGGATACTGGACTGGCAAACGCTGTTCGGCGCAGAAGAAGGGGCGACCGCGCCCCAGCCAGCCCCACCCAGGACAGCCGAACCGATGGCGCCCTGGAAAATCGGCGTGCGCGAAATCAAGCTGGCCGACTGGGTGGCGCATTTCACCGACCAGGGCTTCGCCACGCCGCTGGGCGTGACTGCCGAGGGCTTCGGCCTGACCGCGGCGCTGACAGGCGAAGTGGGCGCCACGACCGCCATCGACGTCGGCCCGGTGAACGGCACGCTGGGCCCGGTCCGGGTGCAGTCGGGGTCGCAGCAGGTGGCGGAGTTGCAGCACGCGGCGCTGGTCAACGCGGGGATGAGGCTGGCGGAAAGCCGGGTCGATATCGAGGCGCTGGAACTGAATGGCGCCAGGACCACCGTCACGCTGGACAAGAAAAAAAACCTCAACTGGGCCGATATTCTTAAAAAAGCGCCCGGCGCACCTGCCGCCGCGCCGGCCAGGACAGACACTGCAAAAGTTTCGCCCATGGACGTGCAGCTCGCGCGCCTCAGCCTCAACGACCTCGAAGTCGACATCGTCGACGAGTCGCCTCCCAAGCCAGTCAAGCTCGATGTCGCCAAGGGTTTCGTCACCCTGAAAGACCTCAGCCTGGATCTGGACAAGGCGGTGCCGCTGGAGGCCGGTTTTGCGCTCAAGCAGGGCGGCCGTCTCGATGCCAGCGGCACGCTCATTCCGGGCCAGGCCTCGGGCCAGTTGGACGTCAAGCTCACGGGGCTGTCGCTAAAACCCTTCGCGCCCTATGTCAACCAGTTCGCCCGGCTCAACCTGCGTTCGGGCACGGCATCGACGCACGGCAAGCTGGCGTTTGCGCAGGCGAAGTCGGGCGAGAAGCTGGATTTCCGTGGCGGGTTTGCGGTGGACGATCTGGCCATCACGGAAGAGGACACCGGGGAGGCCTTCCTCGGCTGGAAGAAACTGTCGTCCAACAGCCTCGACGTCAGGCTCGGCCCCAATCGGCTGCACATGAACGAGCTGGTGGCGCTGAATCCGTTCGGCAAGGTGATCATTTTCGAGGACAAGTCGATCAACCTGCAGCGCATCCTGCGTACCCAGAAATCGGACACGCCGGAGGTCGCAGCCGCAGGCAAGCCCAAACCGTCCGCTCAGTCAGATGCCTTTCCGCTGTCCATCGGCCGCCTGCGCATCGTCGGTGCGAATGCCGAGTTCGCCGATCTCTCGCTCACGCCGCAGTTCGGCACGCGCATGCACGACCTCGGCGGCGTCGTCACCGGCCTCTCCACCGATCCCGCGACCACCGCGCAGGTCGAACTCGACGGCAAGGTGGACGAGTTCGGGTCGGCGCGTATACGCGGCTCGATCCAGCCGTTCCGGGCGACCGACTTCACCGACCTGACGCTGACGTTCCGCAACCTGGAGATGACAAAGATGACGCCGTATTCGGGCAAGTTCGCCGGGCGCAAGATCGATTCCGGCAAGCTGTCGGTCGATCTCGAATACAAGATCAAGGATCGCCAGTTGGCCGGCGAGAACAAGTTCATCGTCAACAAGCTCAAGCTCGGCGAACGCGTCGACAGCCCCGATGCGCTGCATCTTCCGCTCGACCTTGCCATCGCGCTGCTGGAAGACAGCAACGGCGTCATCGACCTCGACCTGCCGGTGTCGGGCAGCCTCGACGACCCGCAGTTCAGCTACGGGAAAATCATCTGGAAAGCCATCGTCAACGTGCTGACCAAGCTGGTCACGGCGCCATTCCGCGCGCTCGGCAAGCTCCTGGGGATCAGTGCCGAGAAGATGGAGGCCGTCAATTTCGACCCTGGCAGCAGCGCGCTGTTGCCGCCCGAGCAGGAGAAGCTCAAGACCCTCTCCGAGGCCCTGGCCAAGCGACCCGCGCTGACCCTGACGCTGGAGCCCGGCTACGATCCCGAGGCCGACCGGCGTGCCCTGCAGGAACAGGCAATGCGCACGGAGGCCGCCACCGTTGCCGGCATCAAGCTCGCCCCCGGCGAAGCGCCCGGCCCGGTGGACGTCAACAACTACAAGATCCAGACCTGGCTCGAAGATCGCTATGCCGAAATTGCCGGCAAGGAGGAATACAAGAAGCTGCGCGCGAGCTTCCAGGACAAGAACGCGGGCGCCGCCGCGCGCGTGCTGGAGACCGAAATGGTCGAGCGTCTTGCGCGCCGCTTCAAGACCCGTGACACCGGTCCCATCTCTGCGTTCCATTCCGAATTGCTGGAGCGGCTGACCCAGAAGACGCAGGTCGGCGACGACGCCCTGACGAAGCTCGCGCAGGCGCGCGGCCAGGTCATGCGCGACGCGCTGGTCAAGCTGGGTCTCGACGCCAGCCGCATCGCCGTTTCCGCCCCGGTCAAACAGGCAGCCAAGGAGAAACTGGTGGGCAGCAAGATGAGCCTGGGCGCCAGCACGAAGCCCCCGACCGAAGCCGCGCCTGCCGCGGCCCCTGCGACGCCTTGATGCCGACTCAAGCAGGCGGGCGCTTCGTCGTTAAGGATAGGCCTCCCTATCCGTTTGCTCTGCCCTGATGTTCCGCCGAATTCGTATTCTTCTCCTGCTGGGGGTGCTGGCCGCGGCGGTCGGTTTGACCTGGCTGGAACAGACCATGGTGCGCGCCTGGCAGATACCGCTGGATGTGGCGGTGATTCCGATCAACGGTGACGGCTCGGCGCAGGCAACGGAGACGATCCGTGCACTTCGGGCAAGCGACTTCGACGACATCGGTGCTTTCCTGGAGCGCGAGACCGCGCGCTACGGCGTGAAGCTGTCGCCGGCCGTGCAGATCGCCCTGCTGCCGGAACTGCACGAGCAGCCGCCGGCGCCGCCGCGCGACGGCAGCGTGCTGAAAACCGTGTGGTGGAGCCTGAAGCTGCGATGGTGGGTGTACCGGCAGTCCGGCGCATGGTTGCCGCAACTGGGCAGGATCAAGCTGTTCGTGCTGTACCACGCGCCGCAGGACGGCGTCGCGCTGGAACATTCGCTGGGTCTGCAGAAAGGGCTGATCGGCGTGGTGCATGCCTTTGCCGATGCCGGACAGACACGCCAGAACAATATCGTCATCGCGCACGAGCTGCTGCACACGCTGGGGGCGACCGACAAGTACGACGCCGAGGGCAGGCCGGTCTATCCGCAGGGCTATGCCGAACCGGAACTGCCGCCGCAGATGCCGCGCCACGAAGCGGAGATCATGGCAGGCCGGTTGGTGAGTGCGGCCGGCCGGCTGGTGATGCCGCCCAGCCTCGACCAGTGCGTGATCGGCGCCATGACGGCGCACGAGATCGATCTCGACGAAGGCTTCCGGCGGCGGTTCGCGTCATCCGGCGGCTGAGCGCTTGCGCTGCTGGTCGAGGCGCGCGAGGCCGAAGTGAATGAACGCCAGCGCGGCGAATACCGGCCCCAGCAGGTTCAGCAGGGGGACGAACTGCACCAGCCCGGTCAGCAGCCCCAGTGCCCACCAGCTGCCGCGCTCGTTCCTGAACAGGGCCGCCATTTCGGCCGCGCTCGCGTGTTCGGCGATCGCGTCGTAACGGAACAGGCGCTGGTTCAGATAGGCGGCGGCGGCGAAGGGCACGATCACGCCGACGCCGATCAGCCACAACGGCAGCGTCACCACCCACAGGGCAACAAACAGGACGATGGCGATGGCCGCGTTCCACAGGCTGCCGACGAGGCCGCCGCCGTTCTCGCGCCTGAGTTCCGGATAGTTGCGTTCGGCGACGATGCGGATCAGTGCAGACGTGCCGAACAGCGCGGTGATGACGAGCGCGGTGAGATAGACCAGGGGCACGTAGAACACCACGTGCAGCAGCGCCTGGATGCCGTTGGCGATCCATACGGGCTCGAGGCCGGTCAGCCAGGCCTGGACGCCGAGCTTGTCGAGGCCCAGTGCGATCCAGCCGGAAAAGGTGGTCCAGAACACCACGGCCAGCACCAGCCACAGCAGGCCTGCCGCCAGCATCGGCCACACCACCACCCACAGCACGCGCGGCTGGAAGAGGTCGCGCAGGGCGCGCGCCAGCGCGTCGAGTACGGAAGTCATACCCATACCCGCAATGCCGACTTCGGGCGGAACACGGCGACCGTGCCCGGGCGCGCGTCGAGATACGGCCCGCCGATGAGGTCGATGCAGTAGGGCACGGCGGCGAAGATGCCATCGAGCGTTTCCTTGATCGCCTTGGGCTGCCCCGGCAGGTTGAGAATCAGGCTGGCGCCGCGGGTGACGCCGACCTGACGCGACAGGATGGCGGTCGGCACGTATTGCAGCGAGACCGCGCGCATCGCCTCGCCGAACCCGGGCAGCACCTTGTGCGCGACGGCGAGCGTGGCCTCCGGCGTGACGTCGCGCGGCGCCGGTCCGGTGCCGCCGGTGGTGAGGATCAGCGGACAGCGTTCGACGTCGGCCAGTTCGACCAGCGTCGCCTCGATCTGCGCCTGCTCGTCGGGAATCAGCCGGGTGACGAATTCGGCGGAATTGGCCAGCACCTCGCCAAACCAGGCTTCGAGTGCGGGCAGGCCCTTGTCTTCGTAGACGCCGCTGCTGGCGCGGTCGCTGATCGAAACGAGGCCGATGCGGACGGGTTCGTGAGTCATGTGGTCAGAAAAGAGGGTTGCGCGAGTGCCTGAATTTAGCAGAATGCAGGGAAAGTGGCAGAAGGAGGACGGGATGAAGCTGATCAAGATGGCGCTGGCGGCAGGCTGTTTATGGGCGACTGCGGTGCTGGCCGACCCGCCTCCGGGCTATCCGTTCGTCGGCTTCGACGCCGGCCTCAAGGCGGCGAAGTCGAGCGGCAAGCCTATCTTCCTGTATTTCGGGCGCTACGGCTGCGCGTGGTGCGACCACACCAACAAGGTGACCTTTTCCGACGCGGCGCTGAAAAAACTGTACAGCGACAACTACGAACTGGTCTATGTCGACGCCGAGTCGGGCAAGCGGCTGACGCTGCCCTCCGGCGAGCGCATCACCGAGGCCGAGCTGGGCGCGCGCCTGCAGGCGTTCGCCACGCCGCTGTTCGTGTACCTGACGCCGCAGGGCGACAAGATCATGCAGATTCCCGGTTTCAAGACCGTGCAGGATTTCCGCGATTACGACCGCTATGTGCGCGGCGGCTACTACAAGCAGAAAACCCTGCTCCAGTTTCTGGACGGCAAGTCGTGAGGGCGGCCGCGCTGCTGCTGGCTGTGCTGGCGTGGCCGGCGCATGCGGCGTGGCAATGGAGCGAACCGCTCACCGTCAACTCGGTTCGCGGCGCGAAGGTCTTCCCGCACATGGAGTCGGCCAATCGCCGCAACGTGGCGGTATCGGGCACGACGGTCGGCGTGGTGTGGGAGGACAACCGCAGCGGCGGCACGCAGTGCTATCTGGCGACGAAGCCGGCGGCTGCGGCGCGTTTCCAGCCTGAGATCCAGCTGAGCCAGACCGAGTGCTATGAACCGGTGGTGGTTGCCCTGGATGGCGGGCGCTTCGTGGCTGCGTGGGAAGAGGGCGGCAAGGTGCATGCGCGACTGCTGCCGGGGGGGGATGCCCTGACGTTGTCGAATGCCGAAGCGGGACAGATCACGCTGGCGACGGGGGCTGGCAAGCTCTATGCCGCCTGGGCCGAAAAGGCAGGGCGGTTCCGGCGCATCGTCGTGTCGCGGATCGAGGCGACGGCGGATGCGTTGCGGTCGGGCCCGGCGCAGCCGATCGAGGCGGCCCTGCCCTCCGACGAACAGGGCTGGCCCGCGCTGGCCGTGGCAGGCGATGGCAGCCTGACGGTGGCGTGGGAAGACCGCCGCGACCACCATACCGTGCCGCTGACGAGCCACAGCGAGGATGGCCGCAGTTTTTCGCCGCCGGTTCGCCTGAGCGACCTGCCCAAGGGGGGCGGGCAGGGCCGTGCCCTGGGACTGGGGGCGGGCACGGGCGCGATGCGGCCCACGCTGACGGCCTTGGGCGCGCAGGGCGTCGTCGCGGTGTGGCTCGACAAGCGCGATTTCCTGTCCGGTTACGACGTCTACGCGGCGTTCGATCCGGGCACGCGCCGCTTCGGACCCAACGTCAAGGTGCAGGACAGCTTCGGCGACAACATGGCGCAATGGCACGCGCAGATCGTCGGCGGCGCCGACGGGCGGCTGCTGGCGCTGTGGGACGACGCGCGCGACGGCACCCCGGACGTGTGGCTGGCCGACTGGGACGGCGCGGCGTTCGGCGACAACGTGGCGGTGCCGGCAGCGGCCGGGCCCGGCGCGCAGTCCGACCCGGCCGCCACGCTGGATGCCTCAGGCGTGCTGCATGTGGTGTGGATGGAACAGGACGAACAGGCCGGCACGCGCGTCCGTTATGCGCGCGCCGTGTGGCACTAGATCCAGCCGCGCTGCTTGAGCCGCCGATACAACACCAGAACGGCTGCGCCGGTCAGCAGCAGCACGGCCGGGTAGGCCCATGGCCACTTCAGTTCGGGCATGTTCACGAAATTCATGCCGTAGAGACTGAACACCACCGTGGGCAATGCAAGCAACGCGCCCCAGCCGGCCAGTTTCTGCACCGACTCGTTCTGCTTCACCGACAGTGACGCAAGGTTGAACTGCATGGCGTCCGACGTCGAGGCACGCAGACGATCGATGGCGGCCGACACCCGTACCGAATGGTCGTGGATATCGCGGTAGTACGCCTTGAGTTCCTTGGTGGACAACTCCGGGTGCAGGCGAATGAGATTCTGCGAGATTTCCTGCATCGGCTCGGTGGCGTCGCGCAGGGCGGTCAGATCGCGTTTCATCTCGTAAAGCTGTTCCAGCATGTTGCGCATGTCGTGCCCCGTCCTGACTCCGCTCATCAGCTGGCTCTCCAGAGAATGGAAGCGCTCCTGCATGCCTTCGATGACCGGCCGGAACTGGTCGACGATGAGGTCGAGCACGAGATACAGCGCGTAAGGCGTGGCCGCCTTGATGCCGGTGGGCAGACGCTGCAGACGGTCGCTCACCCGCTGGTAGCCGCTGCCGCTGTCGTGGCGGATGGCGATGACGTAGTTGCTGCCCACGAACAGGTGCGTCTCGCCAAGTTCCATGCGCGCTTCCCACAGTTGCGCCGTGCGCACCGCAATGAAAATGTGCCCCTCGTACTCCTCCAGCTTGGGGCGCTGATGGGTCGAGATCGCGTCCTCCAGCGCCAGCGCATGCAGTCCGAGTTCCTGCCCCAGATGAGTGATGGTCTGGTTGTCCGGTGATTTCAGTTCGACCCAGATGAAACGGTCCGGCTTGCCGACATGGTCGCTGATGTCGTCGAACGCGATCGGCTGGACTTTGGAATCGGTGAAGAGCAGGCAGTTGATGATGGACTCCGGCGACATGGGGGCACTACCGTGATTCTAGGGCGTGTTCATGTCGATGGCACGCGGATTCAATATCGGCCGGCTCTGTCCGTTAGTGCGGAAGGCCGCGTCCATATGCCTCATTTGGGAGATTGCGCGGCCGGAACGTGCCCTCGCCGAACAACAAGAATTGCCATCCAACGAATAACAAGACATGAAAGACAACATGAGGGGATTGGGGCTGTGTCTGACCTGGTTGCTGAGCACGGTGTGTCAGGCTGCCCCGACGGCGCCCTACGCGTTTGGTGTGCTCAACCACCGGAGTCTCCAGGCCACTGCCGCGTACTGGAATCCCATCCCGAATTATGTGTCGTCGCGTTCGGGCGTGCCGCTGGAACTGCATATCGGACGCACCGCCAATGAAACCACCGATCGCGTGGTGGCCGGCAAGCGGGATTTTGCCTGTACCAATCACCTGTTCACGCCGAAGCGGGCCGAGCTTGGCTGGCGCGTCCTGGCCCGGCAGGATTCGCAGGGCATCCGTGGTCAGGTGGTGGTGCTCGACAAATCGCCGATCAAAGCGCTACACGCGTTGGACGGCAAGACGGTTGCATTCGCCAATCCCTACGCCTTCGTCGGGTATTACGTGCCGATGGATGCGCTGCTGCGCGCCGGGGTCAAGGTCACGCCCCTGTTCTCCGCCAACCAGGAAGCTGCGATGGGACAGCTCGTATCGGGCCAGGTGGCCGCCGCCGGGGTGAACCATCAGGTGATGGTCGATTTCGCGCAGCGTCGGCAACTGAAATATCGGATGCTGGCCGAATCGGAGCCTTACTACGATCTCGCGGTGATGGTGTCGCCACGGGTCAGCGCGGCAGACGGCGACAAGGTCCGCGAGGCGTTCGTCGGCATGGCCGGCGACCCGGCGGGACTGCGCGTGTTGCGGTTGGCGGCGCAGTCGCTCGGATGGCCCAGGGCGCGGGGGTTCGTCGCCGCGGACGATCACGACTACGCCAACTACCGGACGTTCTTCAGCCATACCCGGGTGCCGCTGAATGAGTGACCCACAGGCGGTGCGCGGCACGCGCTACAGCCTGCATGCACGCATGCTGGGCGCTGTGTTTTTGCTGGTCGGGGTGATGTATCTGGTGGCCCTGGCGGTGCTGAGCCTGCCGCTGACGCAGCGCGCGCAGCAGCATCTCGATGCGGGCGCCGAGCGCGAACTGGGCGCGATCATGACGGCGATCCAGGATCAGGCGCTGTTGCGCGATTATCCCGCAATCGAGCGCGCGATCCAGGCGCGTGCAACCGTCTTTCGCATCTTGCACGTGCGCTATGCGTACCGCCAGGTCGCGTTTGAGGCGGCGGCGCCGCCGGACCTGCAGCGCTATCCGGCCTGGTTCGCCGCGCTCGTGGACATTCGCGCGCCGCGCGCGCAATCCGAGCTGGTCGTCGGCGGCACGCCCTATGGAACGGTGTCGGTTGCGCTGGACGCGGCGCCAACCATCCAGGGCCTGTGGCTGCTGGCGGTGCGTTTCACCCTGCTGGCGATCGGCAGCCTGGTCGGTGTCATGCTGTTGCTGCGCTGGCTGCTGCAGGTCAATCTGCGCGGCCTGTATGCCCTGCGCACGGCCGCGCGGGCGATCGAACGCGGCGATCTGAGCGCGCGCGCCAGCCTGCTTCATGGCTCACGCCCGAGGTGCGTGAAACGAAGCTCTTGTTCAATCGCATGGCCGATCATGTCGAGCGGCTGGTGGCCGAGCTGGAACGCGAGCATGGCGAACTGCTCGTCGAAAAGGAACGTCTGCGGGTGACGATCGAATCCATTGCAGATGCCGTGGTAGTCACCGATGCGGAGGGACGGGTCGAATTCCTCAACCCCGGGCGGAGGCTTTGACGGGTTTCGCCAGCGACCTTGCGCGCGGCCGGCCCGTGTCCGACGTGTTGCGCCTGGTTGACGAGGAAAGCGGCGCACCCGTGACCAACCCGCTCGAACGGGCGCTGCGGGGCAATACGGTGATCGAACTGGGCAATCATGCGGTGATCCGCCGTCAGGATGGCGCGACGATTGCGATCCGCGACACGGCGGCGCCGATCCGCTCCGGCGACGGCAGGATTCAGGGCGGCGTGCTGGTGTTCCAGGACGAGAGCGAGCGGCGCAGCCTGATGCAGCGGCTGGCCTGGCAGGCCGAGCGTGATTACCTCACCGGGCTTTGGAACCGCCGCACGATGGAGGACAGGCTGGGCGCGGCCTTGCGCAGCGTGCATCAGGAGGCGCGGCATTTCATTTTCTGCTACATCGACCTGGATCGTTTCAAGCTGGTCAATGACACCTGTGGCCACCGGGCAGGCGACGCCCTGCTGCAACGGCTGACAGCCATCATGGCACGCCGTGTGGAAGGCGAACATCATTACCTGGCGCGGCTGGGGGGAGACGAGTTCGGCCTGCTGTTCGTCGATTCCACCCTGACCGCCGCGCTGGAGCACATACAGGGCTTGCGTGACGAGATCGGCCGTTTCCGTTTCGAGTGGGACGACAAGGTGTTTCGCCTCGGCGTGAGCTTCGGCGTGACCGAACTGCACAGCGGCATGATCGACATCGGCGAGATCCTGGCACAGGCCGATACAGCCTGCTATCACGCCAAATCGCTCGGCGGCAACGCGATCCAGGTCTACGAAAAAACCCATCCCGCCCTGCAGAAAATCAACGACGAGATGCAGTGGGTGGGCGCCATCACCAAGGCATTCGAGGCGCATCGATTCGTCCTGTACCGCCAGCAGAAAGTGGCGCTGTCTCCGCAGGGAAAAGCCGGGGCCTGCAATGGCGTCGAAGCGTCAGGCGCCGCGCACTCGCCGGATGGCGAAGTGCGGCACTATGAAATCCTGCTGCGCCTGCGCGGCGAGGACGGCGCGATCATCTCACCCGGTGAATTCCTGCCGGCGGCCGAGCGCTACGGGCTGGCGCCCAGTTTCGACCGCTGGGTGATCCGAAATTTCTTCGCCTACCTCGATACCCATCCGCAGGACGAGGCCTGCTATGCGCTTAACCTGTCGGGCCGCAGCCTCAGCGACCCGGGCACGGCCGAATTCATTCTCGAGGAGATCGACCAGTATCACTTCAATCCTTCGCGGATAAGTTTCGAGGTCACCGAAACCGCCGCCATCGACAGCCTGGATGCCTGTGAGCGCCTGATCCTGGCGCTGAAGTCGCGCGGCATCCAGTTTGCGCTGGATGATTTCGGCAAGGGACAGTCATCGTTCGGCTATCTGAAACGATTGCCCGTGGCTTACCTCAAGATCGACGGCGACTTCGTGCGGGGGATGAGCTACGACCGGGAAAAGCTCGCCATCGTCAAAGCCATGCACACGCTGGGACACGAACTGGGCAAGCAGACCATCGCCGAGCAGGTTGAAACCGAGTCGGAACTGGACTGCCTGAAAAGCATGGGCGTGGATTTCGTGCAGGGTTATCTGCTGCACCGGCCGGCGCCGCTGCCGGAGGACTGATCCGAACGGCCAAGTAAGGCCATAATCACGTGGCCATCTCAGCGAGTTGTTTGAATCATTTCTGAAGAACCGATAGAAAGAGCCTAGCTTTGAAAATTTGCCAAGTTATAGCCAGTTACGGCGAAGGTGGACTGGAAAAGCACGTACGCGAACTGACGCAACAGATGGTGGCGGCAGGCCATGAAGTAACGGTCTTTGGCGATCGACGATTTCTGACTACGTTGTCCGATGGTGTGGTGCGGGTGCCGGTGCCTTTCCATTTAAGTCGCCGCAATCCCTTGTTGCTGTGGGAATTGTTTATCAAGCTGCGCACTTGCCGTTGCGATGTGATTCATGCTCACGCGAACAAGGCGGCCAGCCTGGTGGCTCTGCTAAAGCGGTGGCTGCGCAGCCCAACGATAGGAACGCTGCATAACATGAAACGCGATGTGAGGCCATTCCGCAGGCTTGATCATGTCGTCACCGTGAGCCGGCAACTCGCGCAGCCTCTCCCCGCGGCACAGGTGTCGGTTGTCTACAATGGTGTCGACGAACCGGAATTCGAGCGCATCGATCTAAGGACCTCATACGACTTGCCGGCCGATCGGCCGGTTCTGTGCGCGGTAGGCCGGTTGGTGACTGCCAAGGGATTTGATGTGCTATTGGATGCCATCGATGGGTTGCCGGTGAGTCTTGTCATAGCGGGAGAAGGGCCTGAACGTTCACATCTCCAACAGAGGGTGGCCCGGTTGTCGTCGGCGACCTGTGTCCGCTTGCTTGGCCATAAGGACAACATCCCTTCGCTGATGGCGTCCGCAGACGCGGTTATCATTGCCTCAAGGCGCGAGGGTTTTTCCTATGTGTTCAACGAAGCGCTATTTTGCAATGTGAAAATACTCTCCACCGATGTGCCGGTCGCGAACGAGGTGCTTCCGCGCCGCCTGATCGTTCCGGTCGACAATGCGGCTGTACTTCGGGAAAGGCTGGGTGACCTCCTTGGCAATATGGATGAATGGGAGGGGCTGATGTATGCGCCGCGTCAGTTTGCCCGTACGAACATGACGAAACAGGCAATGTGTACGAACACGTTGGCGGCGTACGAGAAATTGCCGCCTCCCAAGCCTTAGGATGCGTCCGAAGGGCAGCCGCGCCTGCAGGGGTTGTATGTGCTGCTGGCCTTCAATAATCAAAACGGCAGCGCGAGGCTGGGTGCAGCCTGGTGGATCACCCGCCGGAAGTCGGCCTGGATCCGTTCGAGCGCGTCGGCGTTGTCGGCCTCGAAACGCAGCACGATCACCGGCGTGGTGTTGGACGGACGGGCGAGGCCGAAGCCGTCGGCGTATTCGACGCGCAGGCCGTCGAGCGTGATGACTTCCTGCGCACCGGGGAAGTGCGCGGTCTTCTGCAGCCGCTCCATCAGCGCGTAATGCTCGCCCTCGGCCATCTTGATGTTGAGCTCGGGGGTGTTCACCGTGTCGGGCAGGCCGTGCAGGGTGGCATTGATGTCGACCTGCTTGCTCAAATATTCGAGCAGGCGCGCACCGGCGTAGAGGCCGTCGTCGAAGCCGAACCAGCGCTCCTTGAAGAACACGTGGCCGGACATCTCGCCGGCGAGCAGCGCGCCGGTTTCCTTCATCTTCGCCTTGATGAAGCTGTGGCCGGTCTTCCACAAGAGCGGGCGGCCGCCGCGTTCGCGGATCCAGCCGAACAGCTTGCGGGTGGACTTGACGTCGAAAATGATTTCGGCGCCGGGGTTGCGGCTCAGCACGTCGTCGGCGAACAGCATCAGCTGGCGGTCGGGGAAGATGATGCTGCCGTCCTTGGTGACCACGCCGAGGCGGTCGCCGTCGCCGTCGAAGGCCAGGCCGATTTCGGCATCGCTGCTCTTCAGCGCGGCGATCAGGTCCTGCAGGTTTGCCGGCTGGGAGGGATCGGGGTGGTGGTTGGGAAAGTTGCCGTCGACGTCGCAGAACAGTTCCTCCACCTGGCAGCCCATGTCGCGGTAGAGCTTGGGGGCGAAGGCGCCGGGCACGCCGTTTCCGCAGTCGATGATGATCTTCATCGGGCGCGCGAGCTTGACGTCGGAGACGATGCGCGTGAGGTATTCACCGGCGATGTCGTGCTGGCGATAACCGCCGCTGCCATGCGCGAGGTCGTTGTTGACCAGCCGTTCGCGCAGCTTCT
This sequence comes from Pseudomonadota bacterium, assembly GCA_021784115.1. Taxonomy (GTDB): domain Bacteria; phylum Pseudomonadota; class Gammaproteobacteria; order Burkholderiales; family Thiobacillaceae; genus Thiobacillus. Next base: position 17,318 of record JAJXTE010000002.1, read on the forward strand.
GGATGGTGTCGCCCGACAGCGTCTCGCCGCCCAGCACCATCTTGAGCCCGTTGTAGTCGGGCGGGTTGTGACTGCCGGTGACCATCACTGCGCTGTTGGTGCCGAGCTGGTATGCCGCGAAATAGGTCATTGGGGTGGCGACCATGCCCAGATCCACCACGCCGATGCCGGCCTTGCGGATGCCGCGCGCCAGGGCTGCGGCCATGTCGGGCCCGGACAGGCGGCCGTCGCGCCCGATGCAGATTTCCTTCTGACTGCGCGCCGCCGCTTCGGAACCGATGGCGTGGCCGATGGCCTCGACGATTTCAGCCGTGAAGGTCTTGCCGACAATGCCGCGGATGTCGTAGGCCTTGAAAATTTCCTTGGGGTATTCCACAACGCACTCCCTATGGTCAGAGAGGTCGATTCTACCCGGGCTGCGTGTCGAAATGCTGCATCAGCCGCCGCGGCAGCCAGTCGATATTGGCGGGGAACGGCCCCGACGGAAAGGCGACATGGCCGCCGGTGTCGGGCTGCTCGAGCGTGACCGCAGGCGAGACATCGGCTGCGGTGGGCAGCGCCCGGGCGGGCAGGAACGGGTCGTTTTTCGCGTTGATGACGAGCGTCGGCAGGGCAATGGCCTTCAGCAGCGGCTTGGACGACACCCGCAGCCAGTAGTCCTCGGCATCGCGAAATCCATGCAGCAGCGCGGTGACCAGCGTGTCGAATTCGCGGAAGGTCGTGGCGGCGGCAATCGCTTCGGCATCCAGTGCGCCGGGAAATCGCGCGGCCTTGCGCAGCGCCTTGGCTTTCAGGGTGAGGAGGAAGCGCGCCGTGTAGACGCGGCGATTGAAACCGCGGTCGAGCGTGTGGCCTGCCGCGGACAGGTCGAGCGGCGCCGAGACGCCCGCGGCGCGTTCGACCAGCAGGCGCGCCGATTCGCCCTGCTCACCCAGCCACTTCAGCAGTGCATTGCCGCCGAGCGAGACGCCGGCGGCGTAGACCGGGGCATCGGGGTGGCGCGACTTCACGTGGCGCAGCATGCGCTCGATGTCCTCGCTGTCGCCGGCGAAGTAGGCGCGTGGCAGCCGGTTGTCCTCGCCCGAACAGCCGCGAAAATGGGCCACCACGCCATGCCAGCCACGCGTCCGGATCCGGGCCATGAGGCCCCGCGCGTAGTGGCTGTCGGCACTGCCTTCCAGGCCGTGGAACAGCACCACCACCGGCGCCTCGGCCACGCCGTCGACCCAGTCGAAATCGAGAAAGTCGCCGTCCGGCAATTCCAGCCGCTCGCGCCGGTAGACCACGGGCGAAATGTGGATGAAGAGGCTGGTGTAGATGGTTTGCAGGTGGCCGCCGGGCAGCCAGGCGGGCGCGCGGTATGCGGTGTTATCCGGGAGGGGCATGCGCCGAGTGTAGCAAAGGGTGCCGCCCCCCAGACCTAGTGCAAAACGACCGGCGGCGTGCGCGCAGCCGGCGTCCCGCCGACCTGCAGCGGTGACGCATGGTGCAGCACCATGCGCCAGCCATCGGCATCCTTTCGATAGACGTTGGTCGCCAGGATTGGCGGGCGCGGCTCGGTCTCCTCGCCGATGACGAGGTATTCGCGAACGATGCGGATGACCTGGCCGGGCGCGCGCATTTCATGTGCGAGTTCGACCTGCACGCGAAACTGGCCGGCGGCGTCGAACATGCTGCGCCAGCCGGCTGCAACGGCGACGCGTCCATTCAGCGGCGCGGTCAGCGGATGAACGCAGGCGATGCCGTCGTCACTGGCCCACACGGCCATCATGGCATCGGGGTTGCGTGCCTCGAAGGCGGCGTAGAAGGCCGCTTCAGCGGCTTCGGGAGTGGGGAAGGGCATGGCTTGTATGGACGTGGTCTGCAGTAGGTCGGCGTTGGGGTGGAAGCAGAAACCGTGAGCACCATGCCGATGGCATGGCTTTTGCTGCTCTAGCGGGTCACATGCATAAGCCCGGCAACATGAAACCCGAATATCGCTCACTCCATCGTGCACGGCAAGGAGTGGTACTGCTTTTTCTGGCGGTTGGGGCGTGGTATCTGAACTGGCGACTGGGAAGCTTCAACGCAGAGCACCCAATCTTCTCCAGGCTGCTATATGCCGCCGAGCTGTTTGGTTTTACCACGGCTGTCCTGAACGTTTTCATGACCTGGCGGCTCAGCGTGCGCAGTGCGCCCTCCCCCGCCGCTGGGCTCAAGGTCGACGTCTTCATTCCCACCTACAACGAGGATGTCGAGATGGTGCGGCGCACCGCGCTGGCGGCGCGGGCGATGGATTATCCGCATCAGACCTGGATTCTCGACGACGGCGCCCGTCCGGCCATGCGCGACATGGCCGAGTCCCTCGGCTTGCGCTATCTCGCGCGCATCGACAATGCCGACGCCAAGGCCGGCAACCTCAACCACGCCCTGCCGCACAGCACGGCGGACCTGATCGCGACGTTTGATGCCGACCACGCGCCGCGCCAGGATTTCCTGTTGAAAACGCTGGGTTATTTTTCTGACCCCGGGGTGGCATTTGTGCAGACGCCACAGGATTTCTACAACCTGGATTCGTTCCAGCACCGAACCGATGCGGACGGCCACGTTGCGTGGTCCGAACAGTCACTGTTCTTCAGGGTGATCCAGCGTGGCAAGGACTACTGGAACGCCGCGTTCTATTGCGGCAGTTGCGCGGTGATTCGTCGTCAGTCGCTCGACTCTGTCGGCGGGTTTGCGACAGGCACGGTGACCGAGGATATTCACACCAGCCTGCTGCTGCACAAGAAAGGCTATCGTTCGGTATATCACGACGAGGCGCTGGCATACGGCGTGGCGCCTGCCAAAATCGAGCCATTCCTCAAGCAGCGGGTGCGCTGGGGGATCGGCGCAATGAATGTCTGGCGCAAGGAGGGCATTCTGTTTGCGCGCGGCCTGACGCTTCCACAGCGTCTGAATTATCTGGCCACCGTGCTGGCGTATTTTGATGGCTGGCAAAAGACATTCTTCTATTTCGCACCGGTGTACGTGCTGATGGCGGGTGCCATGCCGATCGCCACGAATGGCTGGGTGTTCCTGCTGCATTTCGTGCCGTATTACCTGTTGAACTTCCTGGCGTTCGAGGAGATATCGCGCGGCTACGGGCGCAGCCTCCTGATCGAGCAATACAACATGGCGCGTTTTGCCAGTTTTGCCTGGTCGACGCTGGGCTTGTTCAAGGTGCGCAAACGCTTTGGCGTGACCGCGAAGGAACTGGGTGGGCACACACGCGGTCTGGGTTTCTTGCTGCCGCAACTCGCTGTCGTGGGCCTCAATGGACTGGCGATCCCGGTAGGTATCGTGCTGTTCTATTTCAACGGTCACCTGCCCGAGGACGGTATGTGGGCCAATGTGATATGGGCCTCGATCAACAGCTGGCTTGCCGTGTCGGTGGTGCGTTTCACCGTGGAGCGTGGGGTCAACCGGCGCAATGAATACCGTTTCGTCATGCCGCTGCCGGCACGCCTGAATGGCGTGCTGGGAACCGTAGACGATCTGTCACCCAGGGGGCTCAGCTTTTATGGCGTACTGGGCCCGGTGAAGGTGGGGGACAGGATGCCCGTCACCTTGTACTTGCCGGACGGCACGATCGAGGCGCAGCTTGAAATCCGTGCGCTGGTTCATGCAGCAGAAGGCGAGCAGGCGTATATCCGTTCGATCGGTGGCATTTTCACTGCGCTGCCGCAGCCCGCGACCCAGCGCATCGAACAGTTCCTCTATGGTTCGGATGCGCAGAGGCGGGTCAATCAGTATCGTGAAGACAGCCCGACTCCCTTGCAACGCCTGGGGTTGGTCGATAAACCGCACGCCTCGCCCGGGGGCGTCAACTATTGGACAAGCTGTGAGATGTCAACCGACGCGGCCAGGACAGCCAACCCTCTGGCCGGGCTGGTCCGCATCCAGTCGGAGAGCGGACACGTCCGCCTGCTGGTGCATCAGCGGCTCGATGCCGGCTGCAGTTACGTCATTCAGGCGCATAGCCGGGCGGGCTTGCGTTCCCTGCACGCGACAGCCGGTGGTTACGAAACCATTTTGACCGGCTTGGGCGCACTGTACCTGTACCGGATGGCCCTGCTGGCCGCGCCTGCCGTCCCGGCTATGTTCGAGGACGCGCCGGTGGCGCGTCCTGCCGTCGCTGCGTGATGATGGGCATCACGCGTGCCCCCATTTTCAGGTCGAGCCAAGGCAGGTTGAGACTGCTGCTGGCGAGTTTGATCGTCGCGACGGCTCCTGCGTGGGCACAGGAGCGGATTGCGCTGGCGGGCCTGGAGGCAGGCCGCGATAACGGGTACGCCTATTGGGGGACGGTACTGCCTCTCCCGGGGCAGCATCTGGGCCAGGGGTTTGTACAGCGTTACTGGCTCGATTACGTTGCCTATCGCTATGAAAAACTGCCGCAGCAGGACATCGACGCCAAGGCGGCGGGGGTCGAGGCGGCGCTGGGATACCAGCAAAGCAGCGCGAATGGCTGGTGGGGAGCGTATCTCGGCCCACGCTACGCCAGCACGCGTTTGAGTCCAGACGACCCGGGGAACAATGATCGGGGGGGGCACTTGCGAGCCAAGCTGCAGTTCGAGGGGGAAACGGAATTGGGTGCGGGCTGGCGCCTCAACGGCATCGCGAGCCATCTGATCGGGCAATCGAGTTATTGGTTGCGCTTCCGTGCGCAAACCAGGCTGGACAACCAGCTGCTGCTTGGCCCCGAACTGGTCGTGCAGGGCGACCTCTCCTATCGCCTGTTCAAGCTCGGCGTGTATGTCGGTGGCATCAAGCTGGGGCGCGATGCGGCGCTTACCGTGAAGGCGGGCGCCAGCAAGCTGGATTCGGGCTCGGCTGGCGCGTATGCCGGGATTGAGTGGTACCTGCCGTATTGACCCTGCAGCAACGCATTGACAACAAGGAAAAGGGCGGCCTCGGCCGCCCTTTCCATTCACGAAGGCGAGGCCTTATCCACCGACAGGGCGCTGGCGCATGCGCCACGCCAGGGCCAGCAAGCCCAGGGCCATCAGGGGTGCGGCAGTGGGCTCCGGCACCACCGACACGCGTACATTGTCGAGCCCCCAGCTTTCGTCATCCAGGCTCTGCAGCCCGTAGCCGCTGAAATTGAGTGTGAGCTGGTCGGTGTCGTGTGCAAACGCAAAACTCAGCCGATAGACCGAATCCATGACTTGTGAAGTCTGCTGGATGCCATCGACGAACACATACCCCAGCGAATACGTTTCGGCAGCACCGGCAAATGCCGGATTGACGGCAGCAGGACCGAACGTCTGTCCGGCCGGGTTGCCGTTGCTGAAGGTCTTGTCCAGCAAAACGGGGCCTCCGCCAACCGACACCTTGAAGGCATCGTTGCCATAATCGTAGGAGGTGCCGGCTGAACTGCCGTCCCAGGAGCGGATCAGGTAAAGATCGAAATCAAGTTGTACGCCGCTGTGGGCGCCCAGGCCAGCCAGCGAAAGCGAAACCGTGTCATTACCGAATTCGCCCAGGAAAGTTCGCGGACCGAACCAGTATGGCGTCGGCGCATTTTCGGTCAGGGTCTGCGACCACTCGCTGCCCGCGCCCGACTGAAAATCATTCTGGTAGACGATGACCGCGCTGGCGGATTGACCTGTCGTCAAACCGGCAAGGCCGGCAACCAGACTGAGGTTGAGTTTTGTAAGTTTCATTTCCCCTCCCGGAATTATTATTCGCTGTTATGCAGCAAACTTTGTTCCAGGAAGCGTGGCGTGGGTCTGACGCAGGTTCCTGACGGGGGGCGCGGCGAAACAAGTGAATGAGGGGGCTGCGCGTTTTGAGCGTGAATTGGCGGCAGCCGGGGGTGTTGGGATGTCGACGTGGGTGTTGGCTTTCGCGCGGCGGGGGGGCTTGCTCGAGCACGCTCGTGCCGCAGGGCGCGAACGGCAGTCGCAGCGGCGCTCAGTGCGACCTGCCGCTGGGCTTGCCCTTCAGGCGATAGAGCGTCCCGCAATAGGGGCAGAGGGCATCGCCGCGCGCCTCGATCGGCAGATAGACGCGCGGGTGGGCATTCCAGTCGGTCTGTTGCGGCGTCGGGCAGTGCAGCGGCAGGTCGCTTTCGGTAATCTCGATGACACGCTGGGTGTTGTCGTGCAATTCGCTCATGGCGCGCCCGCCTCAGACCGGCGTGAGCCAGTCGGTGTGGGCGGCGGAACGGCCATGCACACAGTCGAAATACAAGGCCTGCAGCTTCGCCGTGATGGGGCCGCGCGTGCCTTCGCCGATGGACCGGTTGTCGAGTTCGCGGATCGGCGTAACTTCGGCGGCGGTGCCGGTGAAGAAGGCCTCGTCTGCGATGTAGACCTCGTCGCGGGTGATGCGCTTTTCAATCACCTCCAGGCCGTTTTCCTGGGCGAGCTGGATGATGGTGTCGCGGGTGAGGCCGACCAGGGCGGAGCTTGGGTCCGGCGTGTAGAGCTTGCCGTCGCGGACGATGAAGATGTTCTCGCCCGATCCTTCGGAGACAAAGCCGTCGACGTCCAGCAGCAGCGCCTCGTCGTAGCCGTCCATCTCGGCTTCCTTGTGCGCGAGGATGGAGTTCATGTAGTTGCCGTTGGCCTTGGCCTTGCACATGGTGACATTGGAGTGATGACGCGAGAACGAACTGGTCTTGACGCGGATGCCGCGCTCCAGCGCTTCCTTCCCAAGATACGTGCCCCACGGCCAGGCTGCGACGATGACGTGCACCGACAGGTTCTTCGCCGAGATCCCCATGGCCTCGGAACCGAAAAACGCCATCGGACGGAGGTAGCCGGATTCGAGCTTGTTCTCGCGCACAACGGTGCGCTGCGCTTCGGAAATCGTGGCCTTGTCGAACGGCATCTTCATGCCGAGGATGTGCGCGGAATTGAACAGCCGTTTGGTGTGTTCCTGCAGCCGGAAAATCGACGTGCCCTGTTCGGCCTTGTAGGCGCGCACGCCCTCGAAAACGCCCATGCCGTAGTGCAGGGTGTGGGTGAGGACGTGGGTGGTGGCGTCGCGCCAGGGGACGAGCTTGCCGTCGTACCAGATGACGCCGTCGCGGTCGGCCATGGACATGGTGGAGAGTCTCTTAACGAATGGAAAACGCGAATCTTACCGGATTCCGGGTGCCGCGAGGCACCCCCGGCGGGGGTCGCGGTGACGTGGGGAGTAGGGGCCCTGCGAGGGAAGGCCGCGTGTCCGCACCCCTGCCTGCGCCGCCCCCTGAGCCGCAGTTTGGGCGTCGTCATGGCATCACGGTGGCGCGGGCTCTAAAGGTATGCCTTGGCTTCCTCGCCGGGATTGGGCAGCCCCGCCAGGCGCCAGGTCTCGCGCGGACTGGGAAACAGCTGGTGCATGCAGTCGGGGACTTGCCCGACGAGGTGGCAGACGTGGCTGAGTGCGGTGACGCTGCCGTGCCTGGAAAATTCATCGCGCAAGGCGCGCAGCAGGCCAAGCTGCATTTCGTTGAGGGCGCCGATGCCGTCGGTCTGGGCGATGCGGTCGGCCAGGCTTTCACTCCACATGGCGGGGTCGACCAAAAAGCCGTCGAGGTCGAAGACGGCGGGGCCTGACGTATTGAGCCGCGTGTCCATGACAATCTCCTCTTGCGGTTACGCTGCGAATGTTATGTATAGCACTTTGCCCGCAATCAGCCTGGCGACGTCATCCGCTGAAGAATGGCCCGGATCCCGACACGTTCGCGGCCGGGCGTCGGGCGCCACGGCTGAGCCGAGCAGGGTGCGAGGAAGTGTCCTGGCGGTGCCGCAGGACACCAGGCGCGATGCGCCGGCGGGTGGGCCGCGCCGTCCGGCGCGGGGCGTCCATGCTGCACGAGGCGGCGACGCCGAATTGAAGCGCACCTGCCGCGGGCGCCGCAGCCTGGCGGCTCATCGGCGATCGAGTTGCTTTACCAGCGTGCGTATGGGGGCGGGCAGCGCCGCGTCGAGCGCATCCGCCAGGGGCAGCCAGACCTGGCCGGGCAGCGTCGCGTGGCGCGGTGCGAGATGGAGTCTTACCGGCCGGATATGCAGCCTGAAGTGGGTGAAGCTGTGCGTGAATTGCGGCAGCGCCTGTTGGGTCAACGGGACGAAGCCGAAGCGGTCGCGGCAGTGTCCGGCCGCGTCGGCGTCGGGGGCGAGTTCGGGCAGGCTCCACAGACCGCCCCATATGCCCTGCGAGGGGCGCTTTTCGAGCATCAGTTCGCCGCGGTCGAGCAGCAGCAGCATCTGCACCTGCTTTTCGGGCAGGGTTTTTTTGGGGCGCGGCGTGGGCAGTTCGTCGATGCGGCATTGCGTGCGCGCGATACAGTCGCCATTGACCGGACAGGCAGTGCAGTCCGGCCGACTGCGGGTGCAGACGAGCGCGCCGAGATCCATCATGCCTTGCGTGTAGGCCTCGATCCCGGCCCGCGGCAGTCGCGATTCGGCCAGCGTCCACAGCGCCGCTTCGACTTTCCTGTCGCCCGGCCAGCCGGCAAGTCCGCCGTGGCGAGCCAGCACGCGCTTGACGTTGCCGTCGAGAATGGCGCATGGCTGGCCGAATGCCAGCGCGGCGATGGCGGCGGCGGTCGAGCGTCCAACCCCCGGCAATCGTGCGATGGCGTCCGGCGTGGATGGGAAGGCGCCACCATGGCCCGCGATGATGCTGCGTGCGGCCGCGTGCAGATTGCGCGCGCGGCTGTAGTAGCCGAGACCGCTCCACAATGCGAGCACCTCGTCCTCATGGGCGGCGGCCAAGGCCGGCAGAACAGGGAAGCGTGCGAGAAAGCGCTCGAAGTAGGGGATGACCGTGGCGACCTGCGTCTGCTGCAGCATGATTTCTGACAGCCAGATGTGATAAGGGTCGCGCGTGGCCTGCCATGGCAGGCTATGGCGGCCGTGGTGCCGGTGCCAGCTGACGATGCGGGAAGCGAACGATTTCACCCCGGCAGGGTAGCCGGGGTGGAGGGATGAATCAATGCTGGAACCGCCGACGCCTGCAAGGAGTCGGCCGCGCGTGTCCCCGCGAGGGGAGGCCGTGCCAGCGACACCCCGGTTCCGGAGCCGGTCTGACGGCAAGGACACGTGCTCCACCCGCAAGGGGTAGGCCGTGGTTGTGTAGCCGACAAATCGGCAACAGCCACGCTCAGGCGTGACCGAGTTTCTGGCGGAACAGGTTCATCAGCTTGCCGAACGCCGATTCGGTGATCGACTTGCGTTCGACCAGCACGGCCTCGCCGCGGCGCAGCTTGTCGGCCAGGCGTGGCAGGCTGATGGAGAAACTGTTCATGCCGTCCTGGTCCGAGAACAGGTAGGTGCTCTTGATGGTGCTGACCCAGCCCAGCCGCGCCCAGCGGAAGGTGCCGTCGTCGTAATGGAATTCCACCCAGGCGCCCTTGCTCATGGCGCAGGCGAGTTGGGTGAATTCGTCGTCCACGTCGGGCGCGGCCTGGGTCGCCGTCGCGGCGGCTCCAGGGGCGGCCGGGGCAGGCATCAGTTCCTCGATTTCTTCGGGTGTGATGTCGGGCAGGGGGACCGGCTGGGCGTTGGGGCGCACCGCGTTGGCGTGCAGGATGACCAGCGTGGCAAAGAAACGATCTGAGAGTTTCTGCGGCAGGTCGATTTCTGCCGTTCCTTCGCGCAGGCGTTTCAGCAGGCCGGGCAGGATACGCACCAGCATCAGGCGCGCGTCCATGTCGGCCTTGGGCTGCACGCTCCATATCAGCTCGCGCATGGTTTCGACATGGCTGTTGAAATGTGCGCCCTGCTCACCCTCGTTGGTGTAATCCAGGATGAGCAGTTGCGCCCAGTCGCGGCGCAGGAATTCGCGCACGGCGTCGCCTACGGGCTGGTCCTTGAGCGCCCGGTTGATGAAATCATTCACGATGACCGGCGCGAGTTCGGCACGCTCGGACTGTTTGATCTGAGCGATGTCCGGCTGCAGGCTGACGTCCAGCGTTTCCTCGAGCGTTTCTTCCAGGGTGGCGCCCATGGCCTCCAGCTCGGCGGCGGCGGATTCGAATACGGCAATGTCCTTCTCGAAACTGTCGAGCACCCGGCTCACGACCTGCGAGATGGCTTCAAGGCGGGCGTTGCCCGTCTCGTTGTCGGGAAGGTGCACGGCAAGCGTGGCGATCGCATCCAGCATGCGGCGTACAGGGTGATTCGACTGCGAGAAGAAGTTGCGGTCCAGCATCGCTGCCTTGAGCACCGGAATCTGCAGGCGGGCGATTTGCGCCTTGAGGCGATCGGGGATCGAGGCTTCCTCGAATACCACGTCGAACAGCATCGCCACCGCGTCCACCAGCACCGCATCGAGCGGGCTTGCAGACTGCATCACCGGACTTTGCTGCAGGCTGCGCAGGACGTTGCTGACTGTGGCGGCTTCGAGGAGGGGCAGCTCGAAGCGTCCGCCTCCGGGCAGCATCATGGCGCCGGACTGGAGTTGGCTGAGCGAATCGAGGAGGCTGAGGCCTGCAAACGCCGCCCCGCCGGCCGCGCCGCCCGCAGCCGGGCTGACACCCTGGGCGAGTTGCTCGAACAGCCTGAACATGTCGGAGCCGGTTTTCGCTTGCATGGCGGGCACTCCACCGGCCGACGCGGTACCGGCCGAAGCCGTGTTGTGCGCCCGGCTTTTCGATCCGATCTTGAGGTCGGGCAGGATGCCACGGTCGATCAGGTGACGGTTGAGGGATTGATATATCTGCGCGAGCTCGGTGGTCAGTACCAGATCGAACTGGTTCAGCAGCACAATCCGCACGTCCTGCTCCGGCTGCAGGCGGGCGATGCCGTCGAGGAGGGCATCGCACAGCGCGCGCGGACCGAGCGGATTGTCGTTTTCCGCCAGGTCGGTCCGACTCAGCAGATGAGCGATTCGGGCATCCAGGGCGACCAGCTCTTCGGCGCTGTTGTAGCGCAGCCGGGACGTGGCCTTGTCGACTGCCAGCGTGATTTCAAAGTCATGGTCGTCCACCAGCGACAATTCGAGCAGATCGCCACCGGCGGTCTTCTCGCGGTTGTGCGTGAAGTCGTTGAAGGCCTCGCAGTACGTCTCCTTGCAGGCGCTCAGCAATTCATTGGCCTGCCGGTTGAGGATTCTCTGGGCCGCGTAGTAGGTGTTTCGTGTTTCCAGCAACGGTGTGCGGTCGGCCATCGCAAGCAGGGTGTTTTCCATTGCCTCGGCCTGCCGGGTAAGCACCCGGGTCGCGCCCTCGATCAAGAGGTCGCGGCAACCGTGCAGAACGGCCAGCGTCTCGGCGGAGACCTGCGTACGGCGTGATCGCTCGAACTGATTGAGGTTTACTACGACTGAATTGTCTGGCATGTCGCGCTCCATGGTGATCACCTCGCGGTATCGGCGGTCAGCCGGCCTGGAACGAGGGAGAGGCGTGCGCGTGACAGAATTACTGCCGGCGGCCCCGCTGTCTCGATCGCCTGCTGTGACGGGCGAGACCGGTAACTTTGCGTCCCCGCCTCGCGGCGGGTTTGCCCTGTTCGGTGGTCGGCGATCATGTCGAAGAATCGACAAAAAACCGCATAACTGGCCTATCGGCCCAAGGTGAGAAAAACTTGAGTGCTGTCGGGGAAAAAATCTTACCTCGACCCGGCCGCCAGGAGCATTTTGAGTCGCAGCATGGCTTTTCGGGTTAGTGACTGCTCGGGAACACGTGCCCGGCCGGCCCGGATCTCGGACGCGAGGCGCTCGCAGTCGAGCGGGAAACCCTGCCTGGCCTCGCTGTCGCAAAGCAGCAGGTGGCCGCGTGCGCCGACCCAGGCCACGCGAGCGGTCGCGTGGCCGTCGTAGGGCGGATCGAAATCCACCCAGTCGCCCTCGAGCACCTGCCGAGCCGTTTGCAGGGCGGGATCGCCTTCCTGCGCGTCCGGCAATTGCCGGGCACGCGCCTCGATGTGCGCCTGCGAAACGCGCCGCGGCGCAGCGGTGTTGACCGCGGCGTCGCGTTGTCCCGTTTCGGGGCGGATCCAGCGTTCCTGGGTGGCCGTGATGGCACTGAAGAAGTCCTTCAGCTGCGCGGGCTCGGCGCCCTGCGCGAGGAGGCCGTGCCGCAGGGCCGTATTGATGGCAGGAATCGATTGCAGGCGGGTTTCCCGCGCGGCCTCGTTGGCGGGCGGCTGCAGGCTGAGGAAGAGGCTCTGCAGGGTGAGGCAGGCCGCTCGCCAGTCGGGCCCTTCGCCGGATTCGGCCACGTACAAGGAGGCCATATGCGGAACCCAGGCGGCTTCCAGCCGCCGCAGCACGGATTCCGGCGCGGGGTAGCGTTCGGCCAGATCGCTCAGGTTTTCGAGCGCCAGCTGCATGCCCAATTCCTGCCGTTCGATGTGTTCGAGACGCGTCACTTGAGGCGCCAGTCCGGCTTGCGCGCGCGCGTTTTCCCCGGCGAGCCAGGCGGCGAGCGCATCGTGCGCCTGCGCACAGGCCTCGGCCGGATGATCGACATCATGAAGGATGGCGGGAAAGGCGGCCCGGATCTGCCCGAGCGCAGCGGCATCCGTGGAATCGCCCTCGGGAAAGCGGCGGGAGAACAGGCCCACGAGGTCGATCAGCCGGCGTGCCGGATGCTGGTCGTCGCTGAAGAAATCCGGCGAGACGAGCGCGATCCGGAGAACGGGGATTTGCAGCTGCGCGATTTCGGCCCTGTAATGGGGCGAGACGCCGGGATCGTCGAGGATGAAGTCGAACAGCCCTGCCACGGCATCCAGCACGGCGAGATCGAAAGCAGCGGCGCCAGCAAGGCGTGAATCCTGCTGCAGTTGTCGCAGGACCCGGGTGGGGGCTTCGGCATGGGCGGCTGGGATGCCGGGCGGGAACGGGTGCCAGTCAGCCAGGCTGTCGGACAGGCTGCGCGGCGCGGCCGCTTGAAACAGGCCCGTCGGCGACGCGCCGTCTGCCGGGCCGTTTTCGCCGCCGCGTGTGGCGACAGCGCGGATATGCGAGAGGACGTCCTGCCCGGCGTCGGCGCCGGCGCCGCTTCGGCCGGGGGGCGGGCGACGGGCTGCGTGCTGGGCGGGAAGATCGGGAATGTCGGCTGTGCCCAGGAACTGGCTGAGCGCGGTGTAGGTGTGTTTCAGCGTCTCCAGCAGCGGGGCGCGGACACACTGGATCAGCACGGTGCCGCACGTCGGATCGATGCGCAGCGCATCAAGCGCGCGCGACAGGGCGCGAACGACCGGCAACGGGCCGTAGAGGTCGGCATGGTTCTGGTCCGGGTCTTCCAGCGCAGCCCGCTGAACGGCCTCCAGGCGCCCGAACAGCAGCAGCATCTCGGCACGCAGGATTTCGGTCATGTAGGCGGCGGCCATTTCTTCAGCCAGCCGCCGCTTGAGCGTATGGTCGTCCACCAACTGCAGCTCGGACGGATGGCCGGCCCGGTGCCGGGTGAAGGTCTCGGGGCGGGCGAGATGGCTGCGGAACTGATCGGCGAACGCAGTGGACAAGGCCTCCGGATAGGCATCGAGCCAGTCGAGACAGGTCTGGCCCGTCTCGATGTCCGAAGCCGTCGCCTGCGTGGCCAGCGCGCGGAAGGCGATGTCCTGGATCGAGCTCCGGCTTCGCTGGAAGAAGTTGTCGAGTGCCTGCGCCATGCGTGCATCGGCTTCGCGCAGCAGTGCGGCAGGGGAAGGCGGGGCGGACGGGGTATTCATGGCCTGTAACAATAACGGCCAGGGGACAGCAATTATTGAACAGACGCCAACCTGCTCATTCGGCTGCAAACCCTATGTGGAGCGGGCGAAGGGAATCGAACCCTCCTCATGAGCTTGGGAAGCTCAGGTAATGCCACTATACGACGCCCGCGCGATGCTTGTGCCCTTCAAGGTGGCGTACCCTCAAGGGGTGCTCGCACCTTCATGCCCGGCAAGGGGCTTCAGGGTAGAATTCGGCATTCTACTGAAACTCATGTCCGGATAGAAGTTGTGATTGAACTGGTCATCAACGGGGAATCCCGCCGTTTTCCTGCCCCGCTTACCCTGAGCCAACTGGTCGAATCGCTGGACCTGACCGGAAAACGCATCGCCATCGAAAAAAACGGCGAAATCGTCCCGCGCAGCCAGCATGCCGGCACCCAGCTTGGCAGCGGCGACCGCCTGGAAATCGTCGTCGCCGTTGGCGGCGGCTGATCCCGTTTTCCCTAGCCCCTAGATCCCAAGCTCCTCGCCCCTTTGAATATGGAACCACTCGTCATCGCCGGAAAATCCTACGCCTCCCGCCTTCTCGTCGGCACCGGCAAATACAAGGATTTCGAACAGACCCGCCTCGCGGTCGAAGCCTCGGGTGCGGAAATCGTCACCGTTGCCATCCGCCGCACCAACATCGGCCAGGATGCCAGCCAGCCGAGTCTGCTCGACGCGCTGCCGCCGTCGAAATACACCTACCTGCCCAACACCGCCGGCTGCTACACCGCGGACGACGCGATCCGCACCCTGCGCTTGGCGCGCGAACTGCTGGACGGCCATTCATTGGTCAAGCTCGAGGTGCTGGGCGACGCCGAATCGCTCTATCCCAACGTGGCCGAAACGATCAAGGCCGCCGAGGTCCTGGTGAAGGACGGCTTCCAGGTGATGGTCTATACCTCGGACGACCCCATCGCAGCGAAGCAGCTGGAAGACATCGGCTGCGTCGCGGTGATGCCGCTGGCGAGCCTGATCGGTTCCGGCATGGGCATCCTCAATCCGTGGAATCTGCAGATCATCATCGACCGTTTGAGCGTGCCGGTGATCGTCGACGCCGGTGTCGGCACCGCCAGCGACGCCACCATCGCGATGGAACTTGGCTGCGACGCCGTGCTGATGAATACCGCGATCGCCGGTGCCGGCAATCCGGTGCTGATGGCCTCCGCGATGAAGAAGGCGGTCGAGGCCGGGCGCGAGGCCTTTCTCGCCGGTCGCATGCCGAAGAAGATCTACCAGGCCAGCCCCAGTTCGCCCACCAGCGGCCTCATCACCGGCACCAAATAAGGCATGACGACCGACACCGGCGCGCGTCCGCGCATCCGCTCCTACGTGCTGCGCGCCGGGCGCGTCGGCTCCGGCCAGGCGCGCGCCCTGGCCGAAATCGGGCCGCAGTTCATGCTGCCGTACCAGGCCGCCGTGCTCGATCTCGACACCGTCTTCGGCCGCACCGCACCGCGAATTCTTGAGATCGGCTTCGGCATGGGCGAGGGCTTGGCCGAGATCGCGACGGCCCATCCGGAAAACGACTACATCGGCGTCGAGGTCCACACACCGGGCGTGGGCGCGCTGCTCAAGCAGCTGGGCGAGCGCGGCCGGACCAATGTGCGCGTCATTCAGCACGACGCCGTCGAGGTGCTGGGCCACATGCTGGCGCCGGGCAGTCTTGCCGGCGCGCACATTTTCTTTCCCGACCCCTGGCACAAGAAGCGTCACCACAAGCGCCGCCTGATCCAGTCGCCGCTGGTCAACCTTCTGGCCAGCCGCATTCGGCCCGGAGGCTATATCCATCTCGCTACCGACTGGCAGGACTACGCCGAGCAGATGCTTGCGGTGCTCACCGCCGAGCCGCTCCTGCAAAACACCGCAACAGACTACGCGCCGCGCCCCGACACGCGCCCGCTCACCAAGTTCGAACAGCGCGGCATCCGTCTCGGGCATGGCGTGTGGGACCTGGTCTTCCGCAGGCTTTAGAAATTCGCCCGGTCATGCGGCTATGATGCGTGGCATGGACCCCCTCGAACTCGTCAAGGCCGCGCTCGCGCTGTTCGCCATCGTCGACCCGGTCGGCGTCATCCCGATATTCCTTCTCGCCACCCAGGGCTACACGCTGGCGCAGAGCCACGCGGCAGCACGCATCGCGGCACTGACGGTGCTGGGTGTGCTGACGCTGTTCACCTTTGCGGGTGGATCCATGCTGATGTTTTTTGGCATTCGTCTTGCAGCGTTCTCCGTCGCGGGTGGCTTGTTGCTGCTGTTGCTGGCGCTGTCGATGGTGCAGGCGCACGTCAGCCCGCAGCGGCAGACCCGGGACGAGGCGGCGGAAGCCGAAGAGCGGGACGCGGTGGGCGTGGTGCCTCTCGGTATCCCGCTGCTGGCGGGACCGGGGGCAATCACCCATGTGATCGTGGCGGCTTCTGCGGCCAAGGGCGAAGTACTGCATCAGGCCGCCCTGCTGATACCGGTGGCGCTGGTTTCGTTGTCGGTATGGCTCGCGTTTCGTGCTGCGCCGGTGATTTCGCGGCGGCTGGGAAAAACCGGAATCCACGTCGTCACCCGCCTGATGGGCCTGATCATTGCGGCGATTTCCGTCGAGATGATCGCGGAGGGACTCGGCAAGCTGTTTCCCGGCTTGTTGACCTGAACGGGTGCATGGCGCACCGGCGGGGGGCACGCGTCGGCAACTTGTACGTCATGCAGGCGTCCTATCATGCGATTGTGCGGGCAGGTCTGCCCGTCAGGCTGCGATTGATGCGCCGTGCAGGCAATCATTTCTATCAAGGAGCCAAGTATGGAATTCGGACTGGTCGGACTCGGCCGCATGGGCGGCAACATGGCGCGGCGACTCGCGCGCAAGGGCATCAGGATCGCGATCCATAACCGCAGCCATGATGTCAGCGAGGCCATCGCGGCGGAAACCGGCCATCTCGCCTGTACGTCGCTGCAGGACATGGTGGCTGCATTGCAGGCTCCGCGCATCGTCTGGCTGATGCTGCCGGCGGGCGAGGCCACCGAGACGGCGCTGGACACGCTCACGCCCCTGCTTTCGCCGGGCGATCTCGTGGTGGATGGGGCCAATGCCTATTACAAGGACGATCAGCGCCGCGCCAGCGGGCTCGCGACGCTGAAAATCGAGTTTGCCGACGCCGGCGTGTCCGGCGGCGTGTGGGGGCTGGAAAACGGCTACTGCATCATGTTCGGCGGCAGCGACGCGGCGGCCGCGCGGCTCAAGCCCTACATGCAGGCGTTCGCGCCGACGCCAGACAGCGGCTGGCTGCACACCGGGCCGGTCGGCTCCGGCCACTTCGTGAAGATGGTCCACAACGGCATCGAGTACGGCATGATGCAGGCCTTCGCCGAAGGCTTCGCGCTGATGAAGAACAAGCCGGGATTCGATCTCGACGTCGCCGAAATCGCGGAGTTGTGGCGGCACGGCAGCGTGGTGCGTTCCTGGCTGCTGGACCTGTCGGCGGATTTCCTCGCGCAGGATCAGGATCTGCAATCGATCGAGCCCTTCGTCGCCGATTCGGGCGAGGGGCGCTGGACCGTGCTGGAATCGGTCGAGCAGGGCATCCCCGCCCCTGTGATGTCGCTGGCGCTGATGATGCGATTCGCCAGCCAGGGCAAGAACGATTACGCCGCGAAAATGCTGGCGAAAATGCGCCAGGGATTCGGCGGCCATGCCGTGAAGGAGGGCTGAGATGAACCTGGGCAAGAATTCGCCAACCGACAATCTGCCGTGTACGTTTGTGATCTTCGGCGCGACCGGCAACCTCGCGTCGAACAAACTGCTGCCCGCGCTGTATCACCTCGAGGCGGCGGCCCGGCTGACCGAATCGCTCAGCATCATCGCGTTTTCGCGCCGCGACTGGACCACCGCCAACTGGCGCGAACACATGCGCGAAATCCTCAGGGACAAGATCAAGGGCTCGCTCGACACGCCGGTATTCGAGCGCTTCATCGCCCGCTTCAGCTATCACAAGGGCGACCTCAACGACGTCGAGTCCTTCCGCGCGCTTGCGGAACGCATGCCGCCGGAATCGGCCTGCTCGAGCGCGGTGTTCTACCTGGCGATCAAGCCGGCCGAATTCGGCGCGGTGATCCAGAACCTCGAAGCCGTCGGGCTCAACAAGCCGCGCGGGCTGAACCGGGTGGTGATCGAAAAGCCTTTCGGCGAGGATCTCGAATCGGCACAGATGCTGAACCGCCTGCTTCACCAGTACTTTGACGAAGAGCAGGTCTACCGCATCGACCATTTTCTCGGCAAGGAAACCGTGCAGAACCTGCTGGTTTTCCGCTTCGCCAACACGCTGATCGAACCGCTGTGGAACCGCAACTTCATCGACCACGTGCAGATCACGGTAGCCGAGTCGATCGGCATCGAGAAACGTGCCGACTACTACGATCACGCGGGTGCGCTGCGCGATATGTTGCAGAACCATCTGATGCAGTTGCTCACCGTCGTGGCGATGGAGCCGCCGCCCGCACTCGAAGCCGACGCGTTGCGCGACGAAAAGGTCAAGGTGCTGCGCTCGATCCGGCCGATCGGCAAGCGTGCGGTCCATGCCCATGCGGTGCGCGCACAGTATGCGCGCGGCAGCGTGGACGGACAGATCGTGCAGGCCTATCAGCAGGAGGACGACGTCGAGCCGAACTCGATTACCGAAACGTTTGTCGCCGCCAAGTTCTACATCGACAACTGGCGCTGGCGCGGGGTCCCCTTCTACCTGCGCACCGGCAAGCGCATGTCGCGGCAGACCTCGATGATCGCGATCCGTTTCCGTCATCCGCCGCAGCAGTTGTTTCGCGAAACCCCGCTCGAGTCGATCGATCCCAACTGGATACTGCTGTCGATCCAGCCCGAGGAATCGATGCACATGGAGATCCATGTCAAGCAGCCCGGCCTCGACATGGACACGCGCCTGATGCAGATGAACGCAAGCTTCCTGAAGACCAACGAGCAGACGCTCGACGCCTACGAGACCCTGCTGCTCGATGTGATCGAGGGGGACCGCTCGCTGTTCATCCGTTTCGACGAAGTCGAATGGGCCTGGCAGGTCGTTGATCCCATCCTCAAGAACTGGACGGTCGAGCGTGAATTCATCCCGACCTATCCCGCCGGCTCCTGGGGTCCGGCCGAGGCGAACCGGCTGTTCGACAGCGACGACCAGACCTGGCGCAACGAGGTATGACGCTGCCTCAATGGAGGGTGTTCGATGGCGTCGACGGCCTGGTGGCTGCCCTGGCCGATGCGCTATGCGCCGAAGCCGAGGCCGCCATCGCCGCGCGCGGGGCATTCCACCTGGTGCTGGCGGGCGGCAGCACGCCGCGCGCCCTCTATCGCGCGCTGGCTGACCGGCAGGCCGGCGATGCGCACTGGCACCTGTGGTATGGCGACGAGCGTTGCCTGCCTTCGGATCATCCCGATCGCAACAGCGTCATGATCGAGTCGGCCTGGCTCGCGGCGTCGCGCGTCCCGTCTGACAACCGCCGCCCGATTCCGGCCGAACGCGGCGCGCACGAGGCCGCTGCTCGGTATGCCGGCTGGTTGAAAGGCGTGGGCGATTTCGACGTGGTGCTGCTCGGCATGGGCGAGGACGGCCACACGGCCAGCCTGTTTCCGGAACACCCCTGGGGCGACGCGCCGGACAGCGCCGATGTGGTGGCCGTGCATGATGCACCGAAGCCGCCTCCCGAGCGGGTGAGCCTGTCGGCGGCGCGGCTCAACCGCAGTCAGCGTGTCTGGTTCGTGATCACCGGGTCCGGCAAGCGGCATGCGCTGCGGCGCTGGACCTGGCAGGAGACGTTGCCGGTGGCCGCCGTGCACGGCAGGCAGCAAACCGTCGCCTGGGTCGATGCCCTGGCGTGGCCGGCGGACGACTGATCAGGCGTCGCTGTCGGGTTCCGCGAGTTTGGGCCTGGCGGGCTTCGCCGCCGCCGCTGCCAGCATCGCCTGACGCGAGGCCGGCGTCTCCAGACTGATGCGCCCGAGCGTGCCGCCGCGGTAGTCGGTCAGCAGGATCATCGCCGCTTTTTCCAGGTCGAGTTCACCACCGCGCCCTTTCAGGATGCAGCCGCGCTTCTTCGCTACCGCTTCCAGCACGCCGGTCGCATCGAGTCCTTCCAGCGCGAAACCGTAGCGCGCCTTCAGCAATGCCGGATAACGTTCCAGAAGAATTCCTGCGAGGAAGATCGCCACCTCCTCGTCGATCACCGCGTTGCGGCCGATGGCGTGGCTCGCCGCCAGCATGAAGCCGTCGGCGTCATGCTCGATCTTCGGCCAGGTCATCCCCGGCGTGTCGACCAGAATCAGGCGCGGCGACAGGTTGATGCGCTGCTGCGACTTGGTCACCGCCGGCTCATCTCCGACCGCCGCGACGCGGCGCTTGACCCAGGTGTTCATCAGCGTCGACTTGCCGACGTTGGGGATGCCCATGATCATCAGCCGCAGCGGCTTGAAGGTGTCGTCGCGATGCGGCGCCAGCTTCTGCGCCAGCGCCGGCAGCTTCGCCACGTCGCCAGGCTTTTTTGCGGAAATCGCCACTGCCAGCACACCGGGCTGCTTGTTGTAGTAGTCGAGCCAGGCCCGCGTCGCCTCGGGATCGGCGAGGTCGGCCTTGTTCAAAAGCTTGAGACAGGGCCGCTGGCGGAAATGCCGCAGCTCGTGGATCATCGGGTTGCTGCCCGCCTCCGGCAGACGCGCGTCGAGCACCTCGACCACCACGTCGATCTGCGCCATCGTCTCCGCGGCCTTCTTGCGCGCGGTGGTCATGTGACCGGGGAACCACTGGATCGCCATGGGGAAGGGTGTCAGCTAAAGGGGCGTGATTATCGCATCAGAGCGGCATCAGCCGCCGCCACCGCCACTTCCCACGCCGTGCGCAGCCTCCAGCACCAGCGCGTCGAAGTCGGCTGCAGTCATCAGCCCGCGCTCTGCAACGATGTCGCGCACGGGGCGGCCGGATTTCTCCGATTCCTTGGCGACTTCGGCGGCCTGGTTGTAGCCGATCCGGGTATTGAGCAGGGTGGCGAGCGCGATGCTCTGGTGGATGAAGAAGGCACATCTTTCCCGATTCACGACGATGCCCTTGAGGTTTTTCTCGGTGGCGGCGTTCATCGCATTGGTCAGCCAGTCCATGGCGTCGAAAAGCGCGCTGCCGAGCGCCGGCATCATCACGTTGAGTTCCATCTGCCCGGCCTGCACCATGTAGGACACCGCGGCGTCCTGCCCCAGCACCTGGAAGCACACCTGGTTGAGCATCTCGAACATCACCGGGTTGACCTTGCCCGGCATGATGCTGGAGCCGGGCTGCACCGGCGGCAGCTGGATTTCGCCCAGCCCGGTGCGCGGGCCGGAAGCCAGCAGGCGCAGGTCGTTGGAGATGCGGGTGAGCTCCAGCGTGAGGTTGCGGATCTCGCCGGACAGGCGCGCGAGGTCGTTCATCGACTGCATCTGCGCGACCAGCTGGCCGACGCGGATCGGCTCATTGGTGAGCGTGGCCAGTTCGGCGGCGACGCGCGACGGGTAGTCGGGCGAGGTGTTGAGGCCCGTGCCGGCGGCCGAGCCCCCGAGGCCGATATCGCACAGCGCCGGACGCACCGCGTCGAGCGCGGCTGCACAGCGGATCAGCGTCCACGCGTAGCCGGCGAATTCCTGGCCCAGCGTGGTCGGCACCGCGTCCTGCAGGTGGGTGCGGCCCGATTTCACCGTGTTCTTCTCGCGCTCGGCCAGTCGCGAGAACTCCGCTGCCATGGCGTGCACTGCGGCAACGAGGCGCGGCAGCTTGGCCAGCACGGCCAGCCGGATCGCGGTGGGGATGGTGTCGTTGGTCGACTGCCCCATGTTGACGTCGTCATTGGGGTTGACCGGCTTGTAGCCGCCTTTCTCGCCGCCCAGCGCGATATTGGCGAGGTTGGCGATCACCTCGTTGCTGTTCATGTTGTGGCTGGTGCCGGCGCCGGCCTGGAAGCGGTCGACCACGAACTGGTCCTGATGTTCGCCACCGAGAATTTTTTCGCAGGCGGCGACGATCGCGTCCCGCTTTTCTTCGGAAAGCCAGCCCGGCTGGCAGTTGGCGCGCGCGGCAGCAAGCTTGATCCGCACGTGCGCTAGTACGAAATCCTTATCCGGAAGGCGCCCCGAAATGGGAAAATTGGCGACGGCGCGCGCGGTCTGTGCGCCGTACCAGGCATCCACGGGAACCTCGACTTCGCCAAGCGAGTCTTTCTCGATGCGAACTTCATTCATGATGGTAAAACCAATGCAGACGTTACAAAGTGGTCGATTTTATCCGATATGGCTGGCCGGGCTCGTGCTGGCGCTGGCAGCCTCGTTGGCCCAGGCAGGCGGGTTCAGGCTGACGGATACCGAGGGCAAGATACACAGCCTGGAGGGCTACAGGGGCAAGTGGGTGCTGGTGAATTTCTGGGCAACCTGGTGCCCGCCCTGCCAGGAGGAGATTCCCGACCTGATCGCGCTGCACGGCGACAAGAAAAACAATCTCGTCGTCATCGGCATTGCCATGGACTACCAGGATGCCAAACAGGTGACCGATTTTGCGGACGGTCTGCTCGTCGATTACCCGATCGTGCTGGGCAACGCCCAGGTGGCGAGGCAGATCGGCCCGATTCAGGGCTTGCCGACCACCTATCTGTACAACCCTGAAGGTAAGATGGTTGCCCAGCAGGTGGGCGCGATCACCCGTGAGTCGGTTGAAAGCTTCATCACCCGTAAAAGCCCGCGCCCCAAGAAATGAGCCTGTCTGCAAATCGAGGAGACCTCATGCGTCAACTGTTCATCGCGTTCTTCATGTTGTTCGCCGTATCCGCACAGGCAGAGACACGTGACCCGGGCAGCCATTTCTTCCAGCCCAAGTTCGGCGACTTTCCGGCCGAGCTCAAGGCTGCCAAGGAGCAGGGCAAGAAGGGCATTTTCCTGTTCTTTGAAATGGACGACTGTCCCTTTTGCGAACGCATGAAAAGCACCATCCTCAACCAGGCCGACGTTCAGGATGCCTACCGCGCGCAATTTCTGCTCTACCCCATCGACGTCAACGGCGACACGCCCATGACCGACTTCCAGGGCAAGCACACCACGGAAAAGGCGTTTGCCCTGGCCAACCGCGTGCGTGCCACGCCCACGATGCTGTTCTTCGACCTCGATGGCAAGCTGGTGACGCGCCATACCGGGCCCACCAAGGACAAGGCCGAGTTCCTGCTGCTCGGCAGGTATGTGACCGAAGGTGTCTACAAGACCGAACCCTTCACCAAATACAAGCAAGGCAAATGAGGCGCGCGGCGTGGGTCGCGTTGCTGGCGTGGGCGCTGTCCACGACGGCAACTGCCGAACGACTGACGCTGGAGGAGGCGCTGGCGAGCGTGGCCGCGCCTCACCCCGACCGGCGGATTGCGGAAAGCGACCTGGCGCTGGCGCGCGCCGACCGCGAACAGGCAGCCAGCCGCCAGGATTTCAGCCTGTTTCTGGACGGCAGCCTGCGCACCGGGCGGCGGCCTGACGGCGACTGGAAGCCCGACAACATCGGCCGCATCGTGGCGCGCAAGCCGCTTCTCGATTTTGGCCGCAGCAGCCGGGCCATCGCCGCGGCGGATCAGGAGATCGCTGCCCGCCAGGAAGCCCTTTACACGGTGGAAAGCCTGCGCCGCATCGACATCATGGCGCGCTACTTCGATGTGCTGATGGCCGACAGGCAGTACGCCGCCGACAACGAATTCATGGCGGTCGCCTATGTCGCGTGGGACAACGCGAAGGACCGTTTCAACGTGGGCCAGATCAGCCAGCCCGAGCTGCTGAAGCTGGAAACCGAGTACCAGGATGTCCGCGAACGCCGCAACGCCAGCGAGCAGCGCATGCGCAGTGCACGGCAGCGGCTTGCCCAGGCCATCTATCGGCCCGACACGCTCCCCGACGAACTGGCCGAGCCTGAGCTCAAGGACAATGCGCGCCCGGTGCCGGATTACGAAACCCTGCTGCCCTGGGTCATGGCGAAGAATCCGCGCGTGCTCGCGCTGCAGGCCCAGCTGGCGGCTGCGGATGCGCGCCTGGCGGCGATACGCTCGGAGCGCAATCCGACACTCGACGCCGAGGTGATCGGCGCCGGCTACAGCCGGGAATCGACCACTCGCGACGAAGCGAGCGCAGGACTCGTGTTCACGATTCCGCTTTATCAGGGGGGGCGCGTAGATGCCCGGATCGCACGCGAACTCGCGCAAAAGGAGCGAACGTCCGCCGAGCTGGAAAAACTCGGGTTCGACCTCTCCGACACCCTGCTCGCGACCCTCCAGGAGATCGAATGGCTGCGCGGCAGCGGTCGCGCGGCGGCCGACAAGCAGATCGAATACCGCGACTGGGCGCTGGAACGCGCGCGCGCGGAATACGAACTGGAAATGAAAACCAACCTGGGCACCAGCATGGCCGAAACCCAGGTGGCGCAGATACGTCGCAAGCAGGTGGAATACCGGCTGGCACTGGCGCTGGCGCGACTGCAAGCATTGTCCGGCGGCAGCCTGCCGCCTGTTGAGGGAGCACGCAAATGAATCAGCGCAGGGTGGCTATCGCACTGGCCGGATGGAGCCTGATGGGGGCAAGCCCGCTGTGGGCGGCAGACAAGGTTGAACTCACCACGCGCGTGTCCGGCGTGGTCGAGACGGTGCTGGTCAAGCGCGGCCAACACGTCACAAAAGGCGCGGTGCTGCTGCGCCTGGACCGGACCGTCCTGCAGGCGCGCCTCGAGGAAGCCCACGCGGAACTTGCGCGCGCGCAGGCCGACGAGGCGGACGCCAAACGCGAGCAGGGACGCGCACAGGAACTATACGACCGCACGGTTTCATCGACCAGCGAATTCGATGCCGCTACGCTGCGCTACGCCCGCGCCAAGGCGACCCTGTCGGCTGCCCAGGCGCGGCGCGTGATCGCGCACAAGAACCTGGCCGACGCCGAACTCAAGGCTCCGTTCGCCGGGGTGGTGGACGCGATACCGGGCGGACCCGGCACCGTCGTGGTCGCGGATTGCCAACCGAAACCGCTGATCATCCTGAGTCCCGATCAGCGCTGAGGCGGCCGACCGGGGGACTGCGCTGCCGCCGGGCCGCCTGTATCAGGCAGGCCGCGCCGGGACGCAGCCTCCGGACGCCGCGTCAGTCGGCCATGCGCTTGGCGATTTCCGCTTCCAGTTCGGCCGCCTGATGCGGCGACGCGACCGCGGCGATCACCTTGTAGCACATCGGCAGGACGGCGTTGAAGCCAGCCAGATCCTGCACTTCGCTCATCTTCCGGTAGGCCGGGGACTTGGTTCCCACCAGCGCGGCCAGGAATTCCAGCGCATAGCTGCGGACATTTTCAAGTTTGGCTGCAGATGGCGCAGGGGCGCCCGCCGTGTTCGCGGCCGTCGTGGGGGCTGCGGCGGCCCCAGCGTCCTGCGGGCCAGCCATGGTGCGCAAGGCCTGGATGAACCCGTTTTTCAGCAGGTCGACCACCATGACTTCCAGGTCGGCGTAGTTCGGCAATTTGCCCCTGAGATCCGCAAGCGAAATGCCATTTCCCACGCTGAACAGGATTTGCCGCTGTTTGGGGCGCAAGGTATGGCCGTGGTTGAAGATTTCTTCCTGTCCCTTGACCGTGCGGGACAATTGCATTGTCATGTCCATAGTCACCTCCGTTGTCGTGATGCAGGTCTCCGCCTGTACCAAGGCAACGAGCATGGCCTGTGCCAGGACGAGGCCTTACCCGGAAATCCTTGACTGGCAAGGCATGCAGCGCGGTTGGGCGGGGAGAACGGAGGCAGGAATGGCGGCAAACCTGTCGACGACGTCGACGGGTAGTTGAAATTTCAACGGCCGTGTCACGGAAGGCTCGGCGGAACACCCCCTTGCGGGGCGTTCCGCCGGCGTGGATCAGTCGCGAAGATCGTCGATCACATCCAGCACGACTCGCGTACGGGTGTGCAGGATCGCGACGTCCGTTCCGATCACGACGCGCACATAGCCCTCCGGCAGCCGGCTCAGGCGTCGTTCAACGTCGGCAGGCAGGTATTCCCAGGTAACGCCTGGCGGCACATTCTGGTGGCGTCGCAGCTTGAATGCGTGCCCCGGCGGGACCTTGCCCTGCTTCGCAAGGCCCGGCGGCAGGCGGCGGTACGAATCGCCGTAGTAATCCCGGATGATCGTGCGGTCGCGGTCCGTGAATACCACGCGCACATCGTAATCACGCGCCTGCGCGGGCTGGTCGCCGTAGTAGGGATGGATCTCGCAGCCGGCCAGGGTTGTCAGGGCTGCGGCGGTCAGGCATGCGCTCAGTAGGGTTTTCATTCGCTCTCTTCCGTAATGGAGGCCATCAGGATGACGCGCCCCGTCTCAACATGGTGTAACCGGTATAAGAATCCCAGCCGGGCCCGAATCGACAGGCATGCTCAGCCGGGAGGATTTCAGGTGCGCGAGTCGGCGCCGGCCCGGTTCTCGGCCGACTGGGTGCGCGGGGTGTAGTCCCAGTTGCGTTTCCAGGCGTTGACGACGAGCGTGGGATACTCCGGCTGGCCCAGGCTGCCGTTGTAGCGGCCAAGCGCACGGAATAAATCGCCGCGTTCGATGTCGATGTAATAACGCAGGATCAGGGCGCCGTACCGCAAATTGGTGCGCAACTGGAACAGGTTGTGGTCGGGGTTGCCGATCGTCTTGACCCAGAACGGCATCACCTGGGTGTAGCCGCGTGCGCCCACCGGTGACACGGCATATTTGCGGAACCCGCTTTCGACCTGGATCAGCCCCAGCATCAGTTGCGGGTCGATTCCGGCCCGCGAGGCTTCCCAGTGCAGCGTGGTCAGGAATTCGAGCCGCTCGGCCTCGTCCGGCATGCGCTTGGCGAGCCGGCGCGACATTTCCTTCAGCCAGGCTTCGCCGTCGGCGGGATTACGGAAGGCCGTGCGGGTGACCGGGGTGTCCGCCAGTGCACGCTGCAGGGATGAACGCACATTGGCCGACATCGCTTCTTCGCGCTGCCCGCCCGCAAACGCGGGCTGGGCAAGCAGCAAAGCGGCGATCAGCAGGCTGATGTGCGTCGTCTTGTTCATGTCAGTGCTCCAGTAATCCAGTCAAGAATTCCATTGCGGCGGGTACCGCGATTTTTTGCGCCTCGCCGCTTTGGCCGGGCGCTGCGCGCCGGGCCTGGTATTCGATCACGCCATCTTTCAGCCCGCGCTCGCCCACCGTGACGCGGTGCGGGATGCCGATCAGTTCGGCGTCGGCAAACATCACCCCCGGGCGTTCGTCCCGGTCGTCCAGCAGCACCTCGAACCCGGCGGCGCTTAAATCAGCATACAACGTATCGGCGGCGGTTTTAACCATTTCGCTCTTGCCATAGCCGATGGCCACAATCACCAGCAAGAACGGTGCCATCGCCTTCGGCCAGATGATGCCGCGTTCGTCGTGGTTCTGCTCGATGGCCGAGGCCACGATGCGCGACACGCCGATGCCGTAGCAGCCCATTTCCATCACCTGCGCCTTGCCGGCCTCGTCGAGGTAGGTGGCGTTCATCGCCTGCGAATACTTGCTGCCGAGCTGGAATACGTGGCCAACTTCGATGCCGCGGCACAGCGCGAGCGCTCCTTTCCCATCCGGGCTCGGGTCGCCGGGGACGACATTCCGTATATCGGCCACAAAATCGGGTTCCTGCAGGTCGCGGCCGAAATTGACCCCGGCCAGGTGGAATTTCGGCTTGTTGGCGCCGCAGACGAAATCGCCCATCGCGGCGACCGTACGGTCGGCGATGACCTTGATCTTGGCGCGGTCGATGCCGACCGGCCCGAGGAAGCCGGGCGGGCAATCGAAGGCGGCGCGGATTTCGGCCTCGTTCGCCAGCCGGAAATCCGCGAGGCCTTCCAGCTTGCCGAGTTTGACTTCGTTCAGCATGTGGTCCCCGCGCAGCAGCAGGACGATCATCTGCTCGCCGGCCATGACGGCGATAAGCTTGACGGTGCGCTCAAGCGGGATGCCGAGCAAGGCGGCGACATCCTCACAGGTGGTCTGCTTCGGCGTGTCGACCTCGCGCATCGCTTCCTGCGGCGCGGCGCGCGGCGTGGCGGGGGAGAGCGCCTCGGCCAGTTCGACGTTGGCCGCGTAATCCGAATCCGGGCAGTAGGCGATCAGGTCCTCGCCGGACTCGGCCAGCACGTGGAATTCGTGCGAGGCAGAACCCCCGATGGCACCGGTGTCCGCCGCCACTGCGCGGAAGGTCAGCCCCAGCCGGCTGAATACACGGATGTAGGCGTCGTACATGATCTGGTAGGTGGCGGCGAGGCTGTCCTTGTCGGCGTGAAACGAATACGCGTCCTTCATCAGGAACTCGCGTGCGCGCATGACGCCGAAGCGCGGCCGGATTTCGTCGCGGAATTTCATCTGGATCTGGTAGAAATTCAGCGGCAGCTGGCGGTAGCTCTTGATCTCGCGGCGCGCGACGTCGGTGATGACTTCCTCGTGGGTGGGGCCGAAGCAGAAATCGCGCTGGTGGCGGTCCTTGATCTTCAGCATCTGCGGGCCGAACACCGCCCAGCGGCCGGTTTCCTCCCACAGTTCGGCCGGCTGCACCGCCGGCATCAAGAGTTCGATCGCGCCGGCGCGGTTCATTTCCTCGCGCACCACGGCTTCCACCCGGCGCAGCACGCGCAAGCCCAGCGGCATCCAGGTATACAGCCCCGACCCCAGGCGCTTGATGAGGCCGGCGCGCAGCATCAGCTTGTGGCTGACCAGTTCGGCCTCGGACGGGGCTTCCTTGGTGGTGGAAATGAAGAACTGGGTGGCGCGCATGGTGGAATAATCGGGACGAAAGCGCGCATTTTAGCGTGTGGACGGGTAATCTTTCGCGCTCGATTTTTGGACGGGACGGCAATGCGCTTGAAGTTTGGTAAACGCCGGGCAGGCGACGACGGGCTGGAAGTGACCGAGGAACGCGGTACGCGTACGCTCCACCTCGGCAGCCGCGCGATCCAGAGCGCGATGCGGGTGAGCCGGCCGTGGGACCTGGAACTCGCCTACACACGGGCGATGATGGGATTCCTCATGTTCAACCCGATGCCCCAGGACGTGCTGATGATCGGCCTGGGCGGCGGCTCGCTCGCCAAGTTCATCCGCAAGCAGCGGCCGCAGACGCGCATCACCGCGGTGGAAATCGACCCGCGGGTCATCGCCGCCGCGCGCACGCATTTCGAATTGCCGCCGGACGACGCCACGTTGACCGTGGTTGAGGCGGACGGCGCCCTGTATGTGCGCCAGCATCCCGGCAGCGCCGATGTCATCCTGCTCGACGGTTTCGACGCCGGCAATCAGGTCGAGGCGCTGGCGACGCAGACGTTTTATGCCGCCTGCCGCCGGGTGTTGAAGCCGGGCGGCATCCTGGTGGTGAATCTATGGGGTCGCGACAGCGAATTCGCCGAATATTTCGCGCGGCTGACGCGGGCCTTCGACGGCGACGTCGGCTGGATCTCGGTGCAAAACAAGACCAACGTCATCGTTTTCGCCTTCACCGAGCCGGGCGCGCCCGCCAGGCTGGAAGCCGCGGGGCCAAAACTGGCTGATTTGTCGAAACGCTACGGCCTCGATCTGCGCGGATTTGCACGCGATTTTCAGTGGGCGGAGGGACTGGCTCCGTTGCTTGGGTGACCCGCGCGCCCGCAATCCTCGGGTTGCCCGCGTGGGTCTCTGAAAACTCAATTAAAACAATGCGTAACGGTGTTCTTTTTACTGCGTCCGGTTTGCATTTTCCGGCGGGTGTGAAAGAATGCAGTTAATTGTATTTATGAATGGTGGCGGCCATGATTGACCGAGAAGGGTACCGCCCGAACGTAGGCATCATATTGTGCAACGCGAACAACCAGGTTTTCTGGGGAAAGCGCGTCAACCAGCACGCCTGGCAGTTTCCCCAAGGCGGCATCAACGCAGGGGAAACGCCGGAACAGGCCATGTTCCGGGAACTGGAGGAGGAAGTCGGCTTGCAGGCTGCGCATGTGCGCATTCTGGGCCGCACGCGCGAATGGTTGCGCTACGACGTCCCTCCCCACTGGACGCGGCGCGACAGTCGCGGCGTGTATCGCGGGCAGAAGCAGATCTGGTTTTTGCTGCGCCTGACCGGGCGCGATTGCGACGTGTCGCTCCGAGCCAGCAGTCATCCGGAATTCGATGCCTGGCGCTGGAACGAATATTGGGTGCCGATGGATGCCGTGGTTGACTTCAAGCGCGAGGTTTACCGCCTGGCGCTCGAGGAGCTTGAACGCTATCTGCACAAGGACGTGCGATATCTGCGACAACGAGTGCCCCGTGTGCGCGACCGGCGCGGCGCGGCACAGGACCTGCTGGTGAAGCCTTGATCCCGGAATGACGGAGGCGCGATGAAGATACGAATCCATGCTTCAACAACGCCGACGTCATTCACCGGGCCAGGGCCGGGTCTGCCCTTGTGGCAGATCGCCCCCACGCGCGATCTCGCCGGACGGCGACTGACCGATTTCATGATGCTCATCCCACGTCTGCGAAGCCGCCCGCCCGCCGAGATCGAACGGGCCTCGCGCGATATCCAGGCTGTGCTGGCGCTCCATCAGGACGTGGTCTTTGCCGACCTCAACCTGAAGCTGAATCTGCTGTGGGTCTCCTTGCGGCCGCGTCAGGGGGCAATCAGTGAACTGGTTGCGGCAATCCGTTTGCGCGTACCCGAGGCCGTGCTCGTCGCGCATTACGCCGAGCCTCGCTAAGGGCGACCGGCAGTCCCGAATGTCCCTGTGCATGGCAGGGAATCCCGCGTCCCCTCTACGTTCCCGTTCACCCAAAGCGTCAGAATTCGTTAAAATGAGCGATTGCTAATTAACCCGCTGGAGCAACCATGGCCGTTTCTGAACTTCAGGTGCAGACCGCACTGAAAGAGTTGGTCGACCCCAACACCCACAAGGACTACGTCTCGACCAAATCCGCCCGCAATATCAAGATCGACGGCGGTGCCGTTTCGGTCGACATCCTGCTGAGCTACCCGGCGCAGAGCCAGTTGCCGGTGATCAAACAGCAGATCGAAGACAAGCTCAAATCCATCGACGGCGTGACCAGCGCCACCGCCAACGTAAGCTTCAAGGTCGTGTCGCATAGCGTGCAGCGCGGCGTCAAGCTGATCCCGAACGTCAAGAACATCATCGCCGTGGCCTCCGGCAAGGGGGGCGTCGGCAAGTCCACCACCGCCGTCAACCTGGCGCTGGCGCTGGCCGCCGAAGGCGCGCGCGTCGGCATGCTGGACGCCGACATCTACGGCCCGTCGCAGCCGACCATGCTCGGCATCACCGACAAGCCCGAGTCCACCGACGGCAAGAATCTCGAGCCGCTGATGGGGCACGGCATCCAGGCGATGTCGATCGGTTTCCTGATCGACGTCGAGACCCCCATGGTATGGCGCGGCCCGATGGTGACACAGGCGCTGGAACAACTGCTGAACAATACCAACTGGCACGATCTCGACTACCTGGTCGTCGACCTGCCGCCGGGCACCGGCGACATCCAGCTGACGCTGGCACAGCGTGTTCCGGTGACCGGCGCGGTGATCGTCACCACGCCGCAGGACATCGCGCTGATCGATGCGCGCAAGGGCCTCAAGATGTTCGAGAAGGTCGGCATTCCCATCATCGGCGTGGTCGAGAACATGAGCCTGCATATCTGCTCGAAGTGCGGCCACGAGGAGCGCATCTTCGGCGAAGGCGGCGGCGAGCGCATGTGCAAGGACTACGACGTCGAATTCCTCGGCGCGCTGCCGCTCGACGGCAGCATCCGTGCCGACACCGATTCCGGCAAGCCGTCGGTGGTGTCCGACCCGACTGGCCGCGTGACCGAGATCTACAAGCAGATCGCGCGCCGTGTTGCTGTTAAGATTGGCGAAACCGCGGTGGATCACTCTGCCAAGTTCCCCAACATCGTCATTTCCAATACCTGATGAGCATCAAGTCCGACCGATGGATCCGCCGCATGGCGGCCGAGCATGGCATGATCGAACCGTTCGAACCGGGGCAGATCAAACAGGCCGGCGGCAAGTCCATCGTGTCGTACGGCACGTCGAGCTACGGCTACGACGTGCGCTGCGCCAACGAATTCAAGCTGTTCACCGACATCAACACTACGATCGTCGACCCCAAGGCGTTCGATCCGAACTCCTTCGTCGAGGTGAAAGGCGAGTCCTGCATCATTCCGCCGAATTCCTTCGCGCTGGCGCGCACGGTGGAATATTTCCGCATTCCGCGCAGCGTGCTGACCATCTGCCTCGGCAAGAGCACCTACGCGCGCTGCGGCATCATCGTCAACGTGACGCCGCTGGAGCCCGAATGGGAAGGTCACGTGACACTCGAGTTTTCCAACACCACCCCGCTGCCCGCGCGCATCTACGCGAATGAAGGCGTGGCGCAGATGCTGTTCCTCGAGTCCGACGAGGTTTGCGAAACCTCGTACAAGGACCGCGGCGGCAAATACCAGGGCCAGGTCGGCGTGACCCTGCCGAAAATTTAATCCCCGGGACACCGGGGATTCGTATAATCCGCTTTTTTTAATCCGCCCATTCCGACGGCTTCCCTCTGGAGCAGGCCATGCGCTTCCGTTTTCCCGTCGTCATCATTGACGAAGACTTCCGTTCCGAGAATGCCTCGGGGCTCGGCATCCGTGCGCTGGCCGAGGCCATCGAAAAGGAGGGCATGGAAGTGCTGGGCGTCACCAACTACGGCGACCTGACCTCGTTTGCCCAGCAGCAGGCGCGCGCATCGGCTTTCGTGCTGTCGATCGACGACGAGGAACTCGCCGGCAGCGACGAGGATACGAGCAAGGCACTGCAAAAGCTGCGTGCCTTCGTCGAGGAAGTGCGCTTCCGCAACGCAGAGATCCCGATCTTCCTGCATGGCGAAACGCGGACCGCGCGGCATATTCCGAACGACATCCTGCGCGAGCTAAATGGCTTCATCCACATGCTGGAAGACACGCCGGAATTCCTTGCCCGCTATATCGGCCGCGAAGCGCGCGCCTACCTCGATTCGCTGGTGCCGCCGTTCTTCCGCGCACTGACCCATTACGCCGCGGACGGCTCCTACTCCTGGCACTGCCCCGGGCACTCCGGCGGCGTGGCGTTTCTGAAGTCGCCGATTGGCCAGATGTTCCATCAGTTCTTCGGCGAGAACCTGCTGCGGGCCGACGTTTGCAACGCCGTGGATGAACTCGGTCAGCTGCTCGACCATACGGGCCCGGTGGGGGCGTCGGAGCGCAATGCTGCGCGCATCTTCAACTGCGATCATCTGTTTTTCGTCACCAACGGCACCTCATCGTCGAACAAGATGGTGTGGCACGCCACGGTCGCACCGGGCGACATCGTCGTGGTCGACCGCAACTGCCACAAGTCCATCCTGCACGCGATCATGATGTGCGGCGCGATCCCGATCTTCCTCACCCCGACGCGCAACCACTACGGCATCATCGGGCCGATTCCGCTGGATGAATTCCGTCCGGAGAACATCGAAAAGAAGATCGCCGCGCATCCGTTCGCCAAGGATGTGAAGCGCAAGCCGCGCATCCTCACCATCACCCAGTCGACCTACGACGGCATCCTCTACAACGTAGACATGATCAAGGAACTGCTGGGCGACTACATCGACACGCTGCACTTCGACGAAGCGTGGCTGCCGCACGCGACCTTCCACGATTTCTACCGCGGCATGCACGCCATCGGCAAGGACCGTCCGCGCGCCAAGGATGCGCTGGTGTTCGCCACCCAGTCGACGCACAAGCTGCTGGCCGGTTTGAGCCAAGCCTCGCAGATCCTGGTGCAGGATTCGGAGACGCGCAAGCTCGACTTCCACCGCTTCAACGAAGCCTACCTGATGCACACCTCGACATCGCCGCAGTACGCCATCATCGCCTCGTGCGACGTGGCGGCGGCGATGATGGAGCCGCCTGGCGGCCCCGCGCTGGTCGAGGAGTCGATCAAGGAAGCGCTCGATTTCCGCCGCGCCATGCGCAAGGTCGACGATGAGTTCGGCGACTCCTGGTGGTTCAAGGTGTGGGGGCCGCAGAAACTTGCAGAGGAAGGCGTCGGCGATCGTGAGGACTGGATGCTGGCGGCGGGCGAGCGCTGGCATGAATTCGGCAACATCGCGCCCGGCTTCAACCTGCTCGATCCGATCAAGGCCACCGTCATCACCCCGGGCCTGGACATGGACGGCGCCTTCGCCGACTGGGGCATCCCGGCGGCGATCGTCACCAAGTACCTGGCGGAGCACGGCGTCATCGTCGAGAAGACGGGGCTGTACTCCTTCTTCATCATGTTCACCATCGGCATTACCAAGGGCCGCTGGAATACGCTGGTGACCGCACTGCAGCAGTTCAAGGCCGACTATGACGAGAACCAGCCGTTGTGGCGCGTGCTGCCCGAGTTCATCGAGAAGCATCCGCGCTACGAGAAGACAGGCCTCAAGGATCTGTGCGACAAGATCCACGCAATCTACAGGGCCAACGACGTCGCGCGGCTGACGACCGAGATGTATCTGTCGGAAATGGCGCCTGCAATGAAGCCGGCGGATGCCTTCGCCAAAATGGCACACCGCGAGATCGAGCGTGTCGAGATCGACAAGCTCGAGGGCCGCATCACCGCCATGCTGGTCACGCCGTATCCGCCAGGCATTCCGCTGCTGATTCCCGGCGAGCGCTTCAACAGCACCATCGTGCGCTACCTACAGTTCACCCGTGCATTCAACGAACAATTCCCCGGCTTCGAGACCGACGTGCACGGTCTGGTCGAGGACGTGGTCGACGGCCAGGCACGCTATTACGTCGACTGCGTGATCTGACTCCGCCATTGACTTGATTTGTCAGGCAAAAAGCGTATGATTCGCAGTCCCCGGTTTGCCGGGGACTGTTTTTATTTGGCTGTTTAAACCTTGCTCCACCGCACCGCAGCGGGGGGCGGAACCGAAAGGAAACTTGATGCGGCACTACGAAATCGTATTTATCGTCCATCCCGATCAGAGCGAGCAGGTGCCCGCCATGATCGAACGCTACAAGGGCAACATTACCACGCGCGGCGGCAGCGTCCACCGTCTGGAAGACTGGGGCCGCCGCCAGATGGCCTACCCGATCCAGAAGGTCCACAAGGCCCACTACGTGCTGATGAACATCGAGTGTGACCAGGAAACGCTGGAAGAACTCGAACACGGCTTCAAGTTCAACGATGCCGTGCTGCGCCACCTGACCATCAAGCGCGACGCCGCGGTGACCACGGCGTCGCCGATGATGAAGGAAGAAAAGTCGCGCGACATGCTGGACAGCGCCAAGCCGGAAGCGGCGGCCGAACAGCCTGCTGCCGCAGCCTGAGTGAGTGAACCGGCTGGTCATCAGCGGAGCCCTCATCCAGGTTGAGCCTTTGCGTTACAGTCCGGCGGGCGTGCCGATTGCCGAAGCAGTCATCCTGCATCGCAGCAGTCAGACAGTGGCAACGCAGCCCCGGCAGGTGGAATGCGAGTTGACGGTCCAGGCGAGTGGATCGCTTGCTGGTCAACTGGCCCAACTGCCCACCGGAACGCAGGTGAAACTGGAGGGCGCGTTGAACCGACGCAGCGTCAACAGCCGGCAGCTGATCTTGATATTGAATCGAATCGAAAAGGAATAAATCATGGCACGTCCCATGGGTGGAAAATCCGGCGGCAAGTTCGCCAACAAGCGCCGCGACAGCGGCAATCGTGGTCTCTTCAAGCGTCGCAAGTTCTGCCGCTTCACGGCCGAGAAAGTCGTTGAAGTCGATTACAAGGACATCGATGTGCTGAAGGAATTCATCGCCGAAAACGGCCGCATCATCCCGGCGCGCATCACCGGCACCAAGGCGCACTACCAGCGCCAGCTGGGCACCGCGATCAAGCGTGCGCGCTTCCTGGCGCTCATGCCTTACACCGATCTGCATTGAGGAGACGACCATGCAAGTGATTCTGATGGACAAAGTCGTCAACCTGGGCAATCTGGGTGACGTGGTCAAGGTGAAAGACGGCTATGCCCGCAACTTTCTGATTCCCACCGGCCGTGCGCGCCGCGCCACGCAGGCCAACATGGAAGCGTTTGCCGCGCAGAAGGCCGAACTGGAACGCGTGGCCGCCGACAAGCTGGCCGATGCCCAGCGCCGCGGCGAAAAGCTGGAAGGCGCCAGCGTGAGGGTCAGTCATAAGGCCGGCGTCGATGGCCGCCTGTTCGGCTCCGTGACCAACGCCGATATCGCCGATGCCCTGAAAGCGCAAGGCCACGACGTGGTCAAGGCGGAAATCCGCCTGCCCGAAGGCCCGTTCAAGGCCATCGGCGAATACCCGGTGGTGCTGGGGCTGCACCATGACGTCACCGCCAACATCACGGTGGTGGTGGTCGGCGAACAGTAATCCCGCCGGCCATTCCTGGAAAGGGAGCCATCGGCTCCCTTTTTTATTTGTCCTCATGGCATACCCGGCTGTCCACGTCTTATCCACAGCTTTTCCCTTGGTGGGCCCGAGGCCGAAGACTAGAATCCTGCCATGGCCGCCATCCACTCCCTGACTGCAAATCCCGATCCCCAGCTGGCGCAAATGCGCCTGCCACCACACTCGCTGGAAGCCGAGCAGGCGGTGCTGGGGGGCCTGCTCCTCGACAACAGCGCATGGGACCGCATTGGCGATGTCGTGTCGGAGAGCGATTTCTACCGCCAGGATCATCGCCAGATCCTGCGCGCCATCGTGCGGCAGATCGCCGAAAACCGCCCGGCCGACGCGGTGACGGTCGCCGAGGCGCTGCAATCGATGGGCCAACTCGAAGGCGTCGGCGGACTGACCTACATCGTCGCGCTCGCGAGCAACACGCCCTCGGCCGCCAACATCCGCCGTTATGCCGAGATCGTGCGCGAGCGCTCGGTGATGCGGCGCCTCGCCGAGGTCGCGACCGGCATTGCCGACACTGCCTATTCGCCGGCCGGGCGCAGCGCCTCGCAGCTGCTCGACGAGGCGGAGGCCAAGGTGTTCGAGATTGCCGAATCCGGCAGCCGCGGGCAGGCTGGGTTCACCGAAATCAAGCCGTTGCTGAAGGAGGTGGTCGAGCGCATCGACGAGCTCTATCACCGCGACAACGATTCCGGCGTCACCGGCGTGCCGACCGGCTTTCACGACCTCGACCAGAAAACTTCGGGCCTGCAGCCGGGTGACCTCATCATCGTCGCCGGCCGGCCTTCCATGGGCAAGACCGCCTTCTCGATCAACATCGCCGAAAACGTCGCGCTCGACACCGGCCTCCCGGTGGCGGTGTTCTCGATGGAAATGGGCGGCACCCAGCTGGTGATGCGGATGATCGGCTCGGTCGGCAAGCTCGACCAGCACCGGCTGCGTACCGGCAAGCTGGGCGAGGACGACTGGCAGCGCCTCACCTATGCGCTCGGCAAGCTCAACGAGGCGCCGGTGTTCATCGACGAGTCGCCAGGCCTCAACGTGCTTGAACTGCGCGCGCGTGCACGCCGCCTGATGCGCCAGTGCGGCAAGCTCGGCCTCATCGTGATCGACTATTTGCAGCTGATGTCGGGCAGCGGCGGCGGCGAAAACCGTGCCACCGAGATTTCTGAAATCTCGCGTGCATTGAAGGGTCTGGCGAAAGAGCTGCACGTGCCGGTGATCGCGCTGTCGCAGCTGAACCGCAGCCTGGAGCAGCGCCCGAACAAGCGCCCGGTCATGTCCGACCTGCGCGAATCGGGTGCCATCGAGCAGGACGCCGACGTCATCCTGTTCATCTACCGTGACGAGGTCTACAACCCCGACACGCAGGACAAGGGCACCGCCGAAATCATCATCAGCAAGCAGCGTAACGGCCCGATCGGCACCGTGCGGCTGGCCTTCCTCGGCGAATACACGCGCTTCGAGACGCTGGCGCAGCCCGGTTCCTACTAAACCCTGATGAGGCCCACGTTCATCTGCCCCCGCCTGATTCCTGACCGCCGTGAAAAATTTTGTTCATCCGGGCGTATGAAACACGGCGCCGCGCCTTACCCGCAAGGAGCAGGCCGTGGTTGTAAAGCCGATAAATCGTCAACAACCACGCTCTCTCAAGACTTTCCTCGCGACCCATGTCCGGTGCGATCATCCGGCCAATTTGAGGAACCTCAGGGCTAGTCCATGCGGCCCATCCAGGCGCGGATTTCAGTTGGTGCGATGGCGCATAACCTGCGCGTGGCGCGCAGCCACGCAGGTGCAGCGCGTGTGTTCGCGGTAGTCAAGGCCAACGCCTACGGCCACGGGTTGTCGCGTGCACGGCGCGCGCTGGCGGCGGCGGACGGCTTTGCCGTGCTCACATTGGAAGAAGCAGCCAATCTGCGGCAAATGGGTGTGGAACAGCCCATCCTGCTCCTCGAGGGGATCTTCGGCCCGGACGAAATCGCGGCCTGTGCCGAACTCGACCTTTGGCCGGTTTTGCACCATCACGTGCATCTCGACTGGCTGCAGCAGCAGCCGCCTGCGCGACCCATTCAGGTCTTTCTCAAATTCGACAGCGGCATGCACCGGCTGGGATTTCCGCTCGCCGACCATGCCGCCGCCGTTGCGCGGACGAAAAGTCTGGCCGGGGTGGCCGGCCTCACCTTGATGACCCACTTTGCCCAGGCGGACGAGGCTGCGGGGGTGGGTTGGCAATTGCAGCCCTTTCTGGAGCAGATGGCCCGCTATGGCCTGCCTTGGAGCAGCGCCAATTCGGCGGCGCTGCTGCGTTATCCGGATACCCTGGGCACGTGGGTGCGGCCGGGACTGATGCTGTATGGCGCTTCGCCGTTTGCCGACGTCTCAGCCGAGCAACTGGGGCTGCGGCCGGTGATGACCCTGCAATCTGAAATCATCAGCGTGCAGATCCTGCAGGCGGGCGAAGGGGTGGGATATGGTCAACTGTTTCGCGCCGAACGCACGATGCGGGTGGGGGTGGTGGCTTGCGGCTATGCGGACGGCTATCCGCGCCATGCGCTGACCGGCACGCCGGTCCTGGTCAACGGACGCGCGAGCCGGACCCTGGGGCGCGTGTCGATGGACATGCTGTGCGTGGACCTGAGCGAATGCCCGGATGCGGGGGTGGGGAGCCGGGTCGTGCTGTGGGGCGAGGGCTTGCCGGTGGACACGGTGGCCACCGCCGCAGGCACCAGCAGTTATGAACTGCTGTGCGCGCTGGCCCCCCGGGTACCGATTGAGGAAGCCGACTAGGGTCTAGTGTGTCGTGCCGAACGAGGGGTCGCGTGTTCCCGGAGGGGTCGGCAGTCCGGCATAGTGGCTGGCTTGGGCGATCGGCCCCTGCGGGAACAGGTTGTAGAGAAACTTGTGTCCCCCCAGCCCCGCAAATTGCTCTTCGAGCGCGTGCATCAGCATGCGTGCGTTGATGGTGCCGCCGTGATCTGCGTAGCAGTCTCGCAGGTAGCGAATGATGGCGAGATGGTCGTCCGTCAACTCCAGTCCGTCCTGCCTCGCCATCTCGATGGCCTGTTCCTCCGTCCAGGGTTCCAGTTCGATGAGGTTGCCGCGCAGCGTGGGGTCCGCGTGTTCCTGTTCCACGAGCTTGTTGATGTCCAGCATGATGATCTCCTTGGGTCTGACGCTTGTTGTTTTATAGGACGCATACGCGTAAATCCAAGGCACGCCGTCCCCCTCTGCGACGGCGATGAAGCGGGGTGGCCGTTCAAACCCTTGGGGCGCCACGCGATCAAGGCGATGCACGCGAGTGCTCCTGGCCGACGTCCCTCCAGGCAGGGCGGAAACACTCCAGGTGCCGTTCACCCTGGATGAAACCCATGCAGCCGAAGCGGAGCACGGCTGCATCCAGGGCCGCCGTAAACCCGGCAAAATCGGCAATGTCCTCGTAAACCTCCATCCATACGGCCGCGTCGTCGCAGCGGTTCAGCCGCCTTGGCTGCCGGGCGCAATGCTCTGCCATCACCCCGAGCAGGGCATCGATCCTGTCGGCGGCCGTCGCTTCCTGGGCCGGGTCGATGCGGTAATAGAGGTACGCGTGTTTCACCTAGTCGGGCAGCGCGTAAGGCAAGGGCTTCAGGGCCAGCGCGGCGCCGTCGGCGGCTTTCAGGTGCAGGGTCTGCGTGGCCGCGCTCTCGACCTGGGCCACGGCCAGCACATCGAAGCCGCCAGTGGGGGCCGGGGCTGCATTGACCACGGTGCCTGTGGCCTGGCCTTCGATGTCGGCGCTGTACAAGCTGTCGCCCGGGGCCGCTTCGGCGTCCACGTGCGCAAGGAACATGCGGCGCTTGAGCTTCCCCAGATACTGGCTGCGCGCAACGATTTCCTGGCCCGGGTAGCAACCTTTCTGGAAGCTGACCCCCCCAATCGCCTCGAGATTGACCATCTGCGGTACGAACTGCTCCTGGGTGGCAGCGACGATCATGGGAATGCCGGCATTGAGCCGCAGCCAGTCCCATACGGGGGCACCCACCGGCGTGGCCGATTGGCGCAGCGCCTGCCACACGGCCGCAGCGCGCTCGGGTGCGACCGACAGGACGAACTTGTCGGCGCCGACGCGAATCACCTGGCCGGTCTCGCTGGCCGCCGAGCGCATCGCGGCGTCCGGCACGGCACCCATTGCCGCGCGCACGGCCGTTTCAGCCTGCGGGCCAGCCACCACCAGCCGCACGGTTTCATCGCTGGCGTCACGGCCCTGCACCCTGGCGCGCAGGATGAACATGGACAGGCGCTTCAGCACGCCGGGCAGGATGTCGCCCGACAATTGCAGGCAATAATCCTCGCCCTGTCGCCACATCAGGAAATTGCCGAGCAGCCGCCCTTTGGGGCTGCAATAGCCGTTCCACTGCACGCTGTCGGCGTGCAGGCTGCGCACGTCGTTGGTCAGCTGGCCCTGCAAAAACGTGGCCGTGTCGTCGCCACGGAATGCGATCACGCCGAGTTGCGACAAATCCGCCACAATGGTGCCGGTTGCCCCGGCGGCGCGTTCGGCCGCCGGATCGCCATAGTGCAGCACGGTGCTGCCTTCGATGGTCGCGCCTTGGGATTGCAGAAGGGTTTTCCAGGAATCGATCACGGTGCGTTCCAGTCAGAGAGGGATGTGATGAAGGCCAAAAGTGTACACGCGGATGCGTGAGATTGAACTCAAACCCTCACGCAGCCTGGGGCTGTTGCTGCTGGGCGGCGCAGCGCTGGCGCTGGTCGCCATTCATCTTGCGGACGTGGCGGTCGCAGTCTCGCTTGTGCTGGCGGTTGCAGTGACCGGCCTCGCCGCATGGGGCTGGCGGCGGGCGTGCCCGGTGGCACGCCTGCGCATTGCGGCAGACGGCCGTTTGCAATGCCTGGATGACACGGCTGAGTGGTGCGATGCCGAGGTGCTGGGCGACGGGTTTGTTTCGACCGTGTTGATCGTGTTGCGCTACCGCACGCCAGGCGCGCGCGCCCGCACGCTGACGCTGCTGCCAGACAGTGCGGATGCCGACGATTTGCGCCGGCTCAGGGTGTTGCTTCGCTGGGCACGCCGCACACGCTCGGACACAGGGTTCCCGGACGCGGGTTGAGCACGGTGTTGCCGGCGATCGGCAGGGTCTCGGGATAGTCGCGGCTGAAATGCAGGCCCCGGCTTTCCTGTCGCAACTGGGCCGAGCGGATGATGAGGTCGGCGCTTTGCACCAGGTTGCGCAATTCGATCAGGTCGTTGCTGACGCGGAAATTCCGGTAGAACTCGTCGATTTCGGCGCGCAGCAGGCGGATGCGGTGCGATGCGCGCGCGAGCCGCTTGTTGGTGCGCACGATGCCGACATAGTCCCACATGAAGCGCCGCAGCTCGTCCCAGTTGTGGGAGATTACAACTTCCTCGTCGGGATCGGTGACGCGCGACGCGTCCCACGGCGGCAGGCTGAGCGCGGGGGCGGGCGGCGTGGCCAGAATGTCTGCAGCGGCGGCGTGGCCGAACACCAGGCACTCGAGCAGCGAATTCGACGCCAGCCGGTTGGCCCCGTGCAGCCCGGTGAAGGTGACTTCGCCCACCGCATGCAGGTTGCACAGGTCGGTGCGCGCGTGGATGTCGGTGACGACGCCGCCGCAGGTGTAGTGCGCGGCGGGCACCACCGGGATCGGCTGACGCGTGATGTCGATGCCGAGTTCGAGGCAACGGCGGTAGATCGTCGGGAAATGCTCGCGGACGAAGTCGGCCGGCTTGTGGCTGATGTCGAGGTAGACGCAGTCAATGCCGCGTTTTTTCATCTCGAAGTCGATCGCGCGCGCCACGATATCGCGTGGCGCGAGCTCGGCGCGCTCGTCGTGCAGGTGCATGAAGCGACTGCCGTCGGGCAGCAGCAGATGGCCCCCTTCGCCGCGCACCGCTTCGGAAATCAGGAAGGACTTGGCGTGCGGGTGATACAGGCAGGTCGGGTGGAACTGCACAAATTCCAGATTGGCCACCCGGCAGCCGGCGCGCCAGGCCATCGCGATCCCGTCGCCGGTCGAGGTGTCCGGGTTGGTCGTGTAGAGGTAGACCTTGCCGGCGCCGCCGGTGGCGAGCACGGTGTGGCCGGCGGCGAAGGTCTCGACCTCGCCGGTGCCCTTGTTCAGCGCGTAGGCACCGTGGATCTGCCGTTCCTGGCCGCCGGCGCGCTTGCCGGTGATGAGGTCGATGGCGACGTGCTGCTCGAACGTCTCGATATTGGGGTGCGCGCGCACGCGGTCGAGCAGGCTGACCTGCACCGCATGGCCGGTGGCGTCGGCCGCGTGCACCACGCGGCGCCTGGAGTGGCCGCCCTCGCGCGCCAGATGCAGGCCGCCGGGCGCCTGCGGATCGGGGGTAAAGGCGACCCCGTTGGCGGTCAGCCAGGCGATCATCTCGCGCGCCTGGCTGGCCACCAGCTGGGTAACGGCCTCGTCGCACAGGCCGGCGCCGGCAACCAGGGTGTCGTGCACGTGCGCCTCGACTGAGTCGCCGCTGTCCACCGCTGCCGCGATCCCGCCCTGGGCCCAGTCGCTGGCGCCGTCGGTCATCTGCCGCTTGGTGACAATGGCGACGCGGCGCTGGTCGGCAAGCTTGAGCGCAGTGGTCAGCGCTGCGAGGCCGCTGCCGAGGATGAGGACGTCGTGTCTGTGCATGGTGGTTGGGCGATGATAGCAGGCTTGGGTCGTGCCAGAATAACCCTGTTCGCGGTGAACTTTTCCGGTCCGATCCGCTCACAGGTACCGGAAGGTGCGGTCACGTATACTTTCAACACAAACAAAAAGCAGCAGGGAGATATGTCGGACCGCGAACTGGATCAGGTGCTGGTCGAACGCGCCCAGCAGGGTGACAAGCGCGCATTCGAGTTGTTGGTGAACAAATATCACCGCAAGCTCGGGCGGCTGCTGTCGCGCATGGTGCGGGATTCAGCAGAGGTGGAAGATATTACGCAGGAAGCCTTTATCAAGGCCTATCGCGCGCTGCCCGGATTCCGTGGCGAAAGCGCCTTCTACACCTGGCTGTATCGCATCGCCGTGAACACCGCCAAGAACTATCTGGTGGCGCACAAGCGCATGCCGGTGGCGAGCGATGTGCTGGCTGAAGACGCGGAGAACTACGAGGACGGCGACCTGTTGCGCGATATTGCGACGCCGGAAGCGGAACTCCAGACCAAACAGATCGCCAAAGCAGTCAATGAGGCGGTCGATGCGCTGCCCGAGGAATTGAGGACGGCCATCACGCTGCGTGAGATCGAAGGCATGAGCTACGAGGAAATCGCACAGATGATGGACTGCCCGATCGGCACCGTGCGGTCGCGGATTTTCCGAGCGCGCGAGGCCATTGCTGAAAAAATACGCCCAATGCTGGGCACCAGTCAGGACAAAAGGTGGTAACCATGTCAGCTCTTCTTAAACCCAAGACCCTTCCCCAGTCTGAGGAGGCCGACGACCACTGGCGGCTGATGCTGTCCGCTGCGCTCGACAGCGAAACGGCGCGCGCCGAAACGGAGGCCTGCGTCACCGCCCTGAAGCATGATGGAGATTTGCGACGGAACTGGTCGGAATACCACCTGATCGGCGACCTCATGCGCGGCATGGAACCGGCCGGGGACGACTTCATGGACCGTTTTTCCGCGCGGCTGGGAAACGAGCCGACCGTGCTTGCGCCGCGCCGGAGCGTGTGGCCCCAGCGCGTTGCCGTGGCCTCGTTCGCGTCGCTCGCGGTATGGGGCGCGATTACGCTCACCGGGCTGATGTCGGATGAGCCTGCCACGCTGCCCATGTCAGCCGC
The DNA here is from genome assembly GCA_021784115.1 of Pseudomonadota bacterium. GTDB lineage: Bacteria > Pseudomonadota > Gammaproteobacteria > Burkholderiales > Thiobacillaceae > Thiobacillus. Next base: position 61,234 of record JAJXTE010000002.1, read on the forward strand.
ACCGGGCTTTCAGCAAGCTTCGCTGTCTTCGGCTCCGTCGCGCGACGACGCCCGGTTTGCCCCCTATCTGGTGGCGCACCAGGAATTCGCCCCGATGGCGGTGGCGTCTCCCTATCAGCCGGCGGTGGCCGTTGTGGTGGAGCCGCGCTGATGCGGGCGCAGGCTGTCTGGCGACAGGGCTGGCTGATTGCGGGGTTTACGGGACTGGCGTTGTTGTCCGGGGTGGTGCGTGCCGATGCCGCGGTTGATTGGCTAAACCGTGCTGCAACTGCAGCCAGACAGCAGAATTACAGCGGCATCTATGTCTATCACCATGGCGAGCATGTCGAGGTGCTGCGAGTGCTGCACCGCGCCGATGCAAGCGGCGAACTGGAAAAAGTCGACGTCATGGACGGCACGTCACGCCAGTTCCTGCGCATCAATAACGACGTGTACTGCCATTTGCCGGACGGCAAGCACGTACAGCTGGAGCGCAACGCGCTGCGCCGTTTCTTCCCGGCCTTGCTGCCTGCACAGCCGGGCAGCCTGCTCGATTTCTACGAGGCGAAGCTGGGCGGAACCGAACGCGTTGCCGGCCGCGCCTGCCAGGTGGTGGCGCTGGAACCGCGCGATGGCTATCGCTACGCCTACAATTTCTGGCTGGACACGCGCACGGGCCTGCCCCTCAAGGCGCGCGTCGTCAACGAGAATGGGACCGTGATCTCGATGCTCGTTTTTTCAGAAATCCAGATCGGCAAGGCACCCGACCTCCAACTGTTTCGCAACGACATGACAGGAAAAGTCGTCCAGAAAGCCCGTCTCGACAAACCCCCCGCAAGTACCTGGAACGTGACGCCCCCGCCTGGATACCAGCAGGTGCAGGAGGTGATGCGTTCGCTGCCGGGCAAACGGGCGCCCGTTACCCATCTGGTATTTTCGGACGGGCTCTCCGTGTTGTCGATGTTCGTCGAGCCGGTGGACCCGCAGGTCCAAAGTCTGCACGGCCTGTCGGCCGAAGGCGCGATGGGCATCTATGCCCGCGAGGTTGACGGCTACATCGTGACGACGCTGGGCGAGGTGCCGAACATGGCGCTCATCGAAACCGGAAACTCGGCGGCAAGGAAATAGATACGGGCATGCTGGAACAGACGGCCGAGGTCACCAAAACTGCATCAGACGGCGTCTGGGTGCGGGCGGTCGAGCCGTCGGGCTGCGGCACATGCGGCGGGCAGGGCTGCTCGTCGCGCCGCATTGCCGAACTGTTCCAGCGCAAGCCCCGACAATTTCTGGTCGACTGCGACCTGGCCCTGGCACCGGGAGATCGCGTGGTGGTCGGGATTGCCGATGGCAGCGTGCTCAAAAGCGCATTGCGTGTCTATGGCCTGCCGCTGGGCCTGATGCTGGGTGGCGCGTTGCTGGCGCAGGCCAGCCAGCCCGGCGACGGCTCTGCGCTCGTCGGCATGCTGATCGGCGGGCTGGCGGGCTGGTTGGCCGCGCGAGGCGGGCGGCCGCCGCGCCCCGTGGTGCTCAGACGCGAAGACACAATCCTGTTTCAAGTGATGAAAGGACAGCCATGATGAGAAACGCTCTGGCGGCGATTGCGCTGGTGTCTACCCTGTCGGCACCGGCATGGGCAAAGGATGTGGTGGACGTGGCCGATCTGGTTGAAAAACAGGGCCCGGCCGTGGTGAACATCAGCACGACCAAGATGGTGAAACGCGGCCTCGAAGGCATGCCCTTCGGCGACGAGGACATGCAGGAGTTCTTTCGCCGCTTCTTTCCGGGCATGCCGCCGGGGGGGCAGGGCGGTCCAGGCCCCATGCAGGAAATCCCGGCACGTGGTGAGGGTTCCGGCTTCATTGTCAGCAGCGACGGCTACGTCCTGACCAACGCGCACGTGGTCAAGGGTGCCGACGAGGTAGTGGTCAAACTCATCGACAAGCGTACCTTCACCGCCAAGGTGGTCGGGGCGGACGCGCGCACCGATGTGGCCGTGATCAAGATCACCGCAAACAATTTGCCCGTCGTCAAACTGGGCGATCCCACCAAACTGCGCGTCGGCGAGGCGGTGGCAGCCATCGGCTCGCCGTTCGGTTTCGAAAATTCGGTCACGGCGGGCATCGTTTCCGCCAAGGGCCGATCGCTGCCGTCGGAGTCATACGTCCCCTTCATCCAGACCGACGTGCCGATCAACCCGGGCAACTCGGGCGGCCCCTTGTTCAACATGAAGGGCGAAGTGGTCGGCATCAATTCGCAGATTTACAGCCGCAGCGGCGGCTACCAGGGCGTGTCGTTCGCGATCCCGATCGACGTGGCGATGGAAGTGGTGGGACAACTCAAAAGCGGCGGCAAGGTGTCGCGTGGCTGGCTCGGCGTGGTCGTCCAGGAAGTGACGGCCGATCTTGCCGAGTCCTTTGGCCTGGATCGTCCGCGCGGCGCGCTGGTATCGCAGGTGCAGGCGGACAGCCCGGCGCAGAAGGCGGGACTGCAGGCGGCCGATGTCATCCTGGAGTTCAACGGCAAGGCCGTGGAGAACTCCAGCGACCTGCCGCGCATTGTCGGCATGGCCAAGCCGGGCACCAAAATCCCGCTGCAGGTCTGGCGCAAGGGCAAAGTCCAGCAAATGAGCGTGGTGCTGGGTGAATTGCCTGCCGAAAACCAGCAGGCTGGCAATGACGGCAAGTCTGTTCTGCGCGGTGGACTGGCCCTGTCGGAGCTGGGGGCGGAACAGCGGCGGGCGCTCGACCTCGACCATGGCGTGCTGGTCGCGGATGCCACGGGCGATGCGGCGCGTGCGGGCATCCGCACCGGCGACATCATTCTGGCGGTCAACAACACCAAGATCGCCAGCGTAGCGGACTACCGCAAGGCCATCGCCGCGGTCCCTGCGGGCAAGAGCGCGGCGATCCTGGTGCGTCGCGGCGACGGGTCGCTGTACATTCCACTGAAGATCTCGGGTGGGTAAACTCACGCTCTACACGCGGACGGGCTGCCCGCTCTGCGAGGAGTTGGCGGCTGAAGTCCACGCCCTGCTAGCGGGAACCGGGCACGGCCTGACCCCCGTGGACGTCGATACCGATCCGTCACTCAAGGCAAAATACGGCTGGGAGGTGCCGCTGCTGTTCGACGGCGACACCGAGATTTGCCGCCATCAGCTTAATCTGCCTGCAATCCAGGAATGGCTGCGCGCCCACGTCTGAAATCCGTTAAAATTCTGCAAGTTATCGCATCCCTTGCCGGGCACGGAAACGTGCCCGTTTTGCTGTGTCCCAGAACCTGATCCGCAATTTTTCCATCATCGCTCACATCGACCACGGCAAGTCCACGCTGGCCGATCGCCTCATCCAGTTTTGCGGCGGCCTGTCCGAGCGCGAGATGGAGGCGCAGGTGCTCGATTCGATGGACCTGGAAAAGGAGCGCGGCATCACCATCAAGGCGCAGACCGCCGCACTGACCTACAAGGCGCAGGACGGCCAGACCTATCGCCTGAACCTGATCGACACGCCCGGCCACGTCGACTTTTCCTACGAAGTCAGCCGCTCGCTGTCCGCCTGCGAGGGGGCGTTGCTGGTGGTCGACGCCTCGCAGGGGGTGGAAGCGCAGACGGTGGCCAACTGCTACACCGCGATCGACCTCGGCGTCGAGGTGATCCCGGTGCTGAACAAGATCGACCTGCCGGCGGCCGACCCGGACCGGGTGGCGGAAGAGATCGAGGACATCGTCGGGCTGGACGCGAGCGAGGCGGTGCGCGCCTCGGCCAAGTCGGGCATCGGCATCGCGGAAATTCTCGAAGTGGTGGTGAAGCAGGTGCCGCCGCCGCGAGGCAAGGACGACGCGCCGCTGAAGGCGCTGATCATCGATTCCTGGTTCGACAACTACGTCGGCGTGGTCATGCTGGTGCGGGTGGTCGACGGCGTCTTGCGCCCGAAGGACAAGATCCGCTTCATGGCGAGCGGCGCGCAGCACCTGACCGAGCACGTCGGCGTGTTCACGCCGAAGTCGGTCGACCGGCTGCAGTTGTCGGCCGGCGAGGTGGGCTTCGTGATCGCCGGCATCAAGGAACTGAAATCGGCGCAGGTGGGCGATACCATCACCCTGATCGACAACCCGGCCAGCGAGCCGCTGCCGGGCTTCAAAAAGGTGCAGTCGCAGGTCTTCGCGGGCCTCTATCCGGTCGAGTCGCACGACTTCGAGGCGCTGCGCGATGCGCTGACCAAGCTGCAGCTGAACGACGCGGCGCTGCAGTTCGAGCCCGAAGTGTCGCAGGCGCTGGGCTTCGGCTTTCGCTGCGGCTTCCTTGGCCTCCTGCACATGGACATCGTGCAGGAGCGGCTCGAGCGCGAGTACGACATGGATCTCATCACCACCGCGCCGACGGTGGTGTACGAAGTGCTGATGAAGGACGGCACCCTGATCAACGTCGAAAACCCGTTCAAGCTGCCCGAACTGTCGAAGATCGAGGAAATCCGCGAACCCATCATCACCGCGACGATCTTCGTGCCGGAGGAATTCGTCGGCAACGTCATCACCCTGTGCAACCAGAAGCGCGGCATGCAGCTCGATATGCAGTACCACGGCAGGCAGGTCATGCTGCGCTACGATTTGCCGATGAACGAGGTGGTGATGGATTTCTTCGACAAGCTGAAGTCGACCAGCCGCGGCTACGCTTCGCTCGACTACGAATTCAAGGAGTACCGAGCCGGTGACCTGGTCAAGCTCGACATCCTGGTCAACAACGAAAAGGTCGATGCGCTGTCGCTGATCGTGCACCGTGCCACCAGCGTGTACCGTGGGCGCGAGCTCGCTTCCAAGATGCGCGAGCTGATTCCGCGCCAGATGTTCGACGTGGCGGTGCAGGCGGCGATCGGCGCCAACATCATCGCGCGCGAGAACGTCAAGGCGCTGCGCAAGAACGTGCTGGCGAAGTGTTACGGCGGCGACATCACGCGCAAGAAGAAACTGCTGGAGAAACAGAAAGCCGGCAAGCGCCGCATGAAGCAGGTCGGCAACGTCGAAATCCCGCAGGAAGCCTTCCTTGCGATCCTCCAGGTCTCCGATAAATAGGAAGTGGACCCCTCAACATGAACTTCGCCCTCATTCTTTTTGTTGCGCTTGTTGCCACCGGCGGCATCTGGCTGCTCGACGCACTGGTGCTCAAGCGCGGTCGCGACAGGCACGCCAAGGAGCCGCTGTTGGTGGAATACGCCAAGAGCTTCTTCCCGGTCATTCTTGTCGTGTTTGCGCTGCGCTCGTTTCTGGTCGAACCGTTCAAGATTCCATCCGGTTCGATGATGCCGACGCTACTGGTCGGCGACTTCATCCTGGTCAACAAATTTACCTACGGTATCCGCCTGCCGGTCATCAACACGAAAGTGGTCGAACTGAACAATCCCGAGCGGGGCGATGTCATGGTGTTCCGCTATCCGGGCGACCCCAGCCTCGATTACATCAAGCGCGTGATCGGTGTGCCCGGCGATGTGGTCGAGTACCGCGACAAGAAGCTGACCATCAACGGCAAGCCCGTGCCTGCCGCCAATACCGGCACCTACAGCTATGTGGGCAACGGCCTCAATTACATCACCGCGATGGTGTACAAGGAGCGGCTGAATGGCACCGACCACACCATGATGACCGAACCCGACAAGCCGCCGGTCTACCCGACGCAGGTGGTGGACTTCCCCTACCGCGAGAACTGCTCCTACAATGCCGAGGGCGAGGGCTTCGTCTGCAAGGTTCCAGAGGGACAGTATTTCATGATGGGTGACAACCGCGACGCCAGCAACGACAGCCGTTACTGGGGATTCGTCCCGGACAGGAACATCGTCGGCAGGGCTTTCTTCATCTGGATGAACTTTGACGATTTAGGCCGCATCGGCACCACAATACGATAGGGAGATACCATGCACTTCGCACGACCCACGCAATCACAACAACGCGGCCTGACCATGATCGGCTTCCTGTTCGTCGCGGTCATCCTGGTCATGATCGCCATGCTGGCGATGAAACTGGTCCCAGCCTACATCGAGTTCTTCTCGGTGAAGAAGATTCTCGCCACCATGGGGCAGGAGTCCGATCTCAAGTCCAAGAGCAATGCGGATATACGCAGCGATTTCTCGAAACGTGCAAGTGTCGGTTATGTCACCGTGGTCAAGCCAGAAGACATCAGCATCGATCGTCACGGTGCTGTCCCGGTCGTTTCCGCCGACTATACTTACCGTACCAAGCTGGTCGGCAATGTCAGCCTAGTGGTCGACTTCAGTGCCAGTTCCGATCCAAACGCCGCAGCGGTCGAGGTTGAATAACGCCTTGCTGAACCAGCGCCTGCAACAGGCGCTGGGCTACACCTTTGTCCGCTCCGACCTTCTGACGCAGGCGCTGACGCACCGCAGCTACGGGTCGATCAACAACGAGCGGCTCGAATTTCTCGGCGACTCGGTATTGAACTGCACGGTCGCCCGCGCGCTCTACGACGCGTTTCCCAATCTGCCGGAAGGCAGCCTGTCACGCCTGCGCGCCAACCTGGTGCGGCAGGAAACGCTGGCCGACATAGCCGCGAGCCTGAAACTCGGCGACAGCCTGCGCCTGGGCGAGGGTGAACTCAAGAGCGGGGGATTTCGCCGTCCCTCGATCCTCGCCGACGCCTTGGAATCGCTGTTCGGTGCCATTTTTCTGGATGCGGGATTCGAGGCTGCCCAACGCGTGGTGCGCGGACTGTTCGACCCGCTGGTCGCGCAGATCGATCCCAAGGCATCGGGCAAGGACCCCAAGACCGAGTTGCAGGAAATTCTCCAGTCACGCAAGCTGCCGCTGCCGGATTATCGGCTGATTGGCACCCAGGGCGAGGCGCACGACCAGAGCTTCATCGTCGACTGCGTACTGGCCAAACCCGTGCTCAACACGCGCGGTGTCGGCAAAAGTCGTCGCGCTGCCGAACAGGAGGCCGCACGCCAGGCGTGCGCCGCGCTGCAAAAATGAACAGACTGCAAAAATGAGCGAATTCAAGTGTGGCCTCATCGCCATCGTCGGGCGCCCTAACGTCGGCAAGTCGACGCTGCTCAACCGCATCGTCGGTCAGAAAATCAGCATCACGTCGCGCAAGGCGCAAACCACGCGCCACCGGGTGATGGGCATCCACACCACCGACGAGGCGCAATTCGTGTTCGTCGACACCCCGGGGTTTCAGACCCGTCACGCCAGCACCATGAACCGCGCGATGAACAAGCGGGTGCGCGAAACGCTGTCGGATACCGACGTGGTGATGATGCTGGTGGAGGCGGGGCGGCTGACCAAGGAAGACCGCCAGGTGATGGAACTGCTGCCCAAGGATCGTCCCCTGATCCTGGTGGTGAACAAGATCGACTACGCCAAGGACCGTGCGGCCCTGATGGCCTACCTGCAGGAAGTTGCTGCTGCGCATGTATTCACCGAGATCGTGCCGGTGTCGGCCAAGCAGGGCAGCAACCTCGACGAGTTGCTGAAAACCCTGCAAACCCACCTGCCGAAAAACCCGCCGCTGTTCGACGAGGACGATATCACCGACCAGACAGAACGCCAGTTGGCGGCAGAACTGATCCGCGAAAAAGTGTTCCGCCTGTGCGGCGAGGAAATTCCCTACGCGGTGGCCGTCACCATCGACAAGTTCGAGGAGGAGGGTAATCTGCGCCGCATTTTCGCCACGATCCTGGTCGACCGCGACAGCCACAAGCCCATCATCATAGGCAAGGGCGGAGAAAAGCTGAAGGCCATCTCCACCCAGGCACGGCTCGACATGGAGCGCGCCTTCGACAGCAAGGTGTATCTGGAGGTCTGGGTCAAGGTCAAAGGCGGCTGGGCCGACGACGTACGAATCCTGAAATCGCTCGGCCTGGATTGAGGGGACAATGTCCTCGGACGCGCGTGTCAACAACGAATCCGGCTTCATCCTCCACACCTACCCCTTCAAGGAAACCAGCGTGGTGGCGGAAGTTTTCACCCGCAGCCACGGGCGCGTGGCGCTGATCGCGCGCGGTGCGCGGCGCCCGGCCTCGGCCCTGCGCGGGTTGATTCAGCCGTTCAGCCCGCTGCTTCTGTCATGGTTCGGCAAGTCCGAACTGAAAACCCTGCACGCGGCCGAATGGCAGGGCGGCCTGATGGCGCCGCAGGGGCACGCGCTGATGTGCGGGTTCTATCTCAACGAATTGCTGCTGCGACTGCTGGCGCGTGGCGATGCGCACGAGACGCTGTATGACCGCTACGTGGCGACCCTCGAGCAGCTGGCCGGCGAGGCCGGCAGATCCGATCACGAACGCGCGTCTTACTTTGAGCGAATATTGCGGCGCTTCGAGACAAACCTGCTGCGCGAGATCGGCTATGGCGCGACGTTCGACATCGAAGCCGACAGCGGGGCGGAGATCGACCCTGCTGCGCGCTATGTGTTCCAGCCCGAGCGCGGTGCGCTCCGTTCTGCCGGCCAGCCCGGCTGCCCGGTGTCCGGCCAGACCCTGATCGACCTGGCCACCGACCACTTCGAGCGGGCGGCGACGCTGGTCGAGGCCAAGGCGCTGATGCGCACCTTGATCAACCATACGCTGGGCGCGAAGCCGCTTTATACTCGCCAGCTGTTACGCGAACTCACCGAACTGACACAATGAGCATCTTCCTCGGCGTCAACATCGACCATATCGCCACCCTGCGACAGGCGCGCAAGACCCGCTATCCCAGCCCGGTCGAGGCGGCACTCGCGGCGGAAACCGCCGGCGCCGATTCGATCACCCTGCACCTGCGCGAAGACCGCCGCCACATCCAGGATGCGGACGTGGCGATCCTGCGCCAGGTGCTGAAAACCAAGATGAATCTGGAAATGGCGGTGACCGAGGAAATGCTGGCCATTGCTATCGCCACGCGCCCGCAGGACGTCTGCCTGGTTCCGGAGAAGCGCGAGGAACTGACCACCGAAGGTGGGCTCGATGTCGCCGGTCAGTTGTCCAGGTTGAAGGATGCCTGTGCGCGGCTGGCCGGCGCCGCAATCCGCGTGTCGCTGTTCATCGACGCCGACTTCGCGCAGCTCGACGCCGCGCATGCGGCCGGCGCGCCCGTGGTTGAAATCCACACCGGCCATTACGCCGACGCTGCGACCGACGACGCGCGCATCGCCGAATTCGAGCGTATCCGCATGGCCGTCGCTTACGGCCGCAGCCTCGGCCTCACGGTCAACGCAGGCCATGGCCTGACCTACCATAACGTCCAGCCGATCGCCGCGCTGCCGGGTATCCACGAACTCAACATCGGCCATGCGATCGTGGCGCAGGCATTGTTCGTGGGCTGGAAAGAGGCCGTGTCTGAAATGAAACGGCTGATGGTGGACGCGGCGCGTTAAGGGGTGGCGCGCGCAGTTCTCAGCGCCGTTTCTGCCACCACACGTAGCCACCAATAATCAGCGCAACAAACGCGATGACGCCGGCCGTGATGAAGTGCTGATATTCCCGGATGAGTGCTTCATTGCCGCCCAAAAAGTATCCGAACAAGGTGAGGACGAGCGACCACAGCCCAGCGCCGAGGCAGGTGTAGAGCGCGAAGGCGCCGGGGTTCATGCGGGCGAGACCGGCAGGGATGGAAATCAGGTGGCGGATGCCTGGGATGAGGCGTCCGGTGAAGGTGGAGACGGCGCCATGCCTGACGAAAAACGCATCGGTCTTGTGCAGCAGTTCGGGGCGCACGAAGAAGTAGCGGCCCCAGCGCTCGAGAAAGGGCCGCCCCACCCATAGCGCCACCACGTAGTTGAACGCGGCGCCGACCACGCAGCCGAGGGTGGACGTCAGCACGATCAGTCCGAAACTCATGTGTCCCTGGTGCGCGAGATAGCCGGCCGGGATCAGCACCAGTTCGCTCGGCACCGGAAGCACGGTGGATTCCAGCGCCATCAGGATGAAGATGCCGGCGTAGCCCCAGTCGTGGACGGTGGCGAGGATCCAGGCGATGAAATTGTCGAGCATGGGTTATAGCTGGCCTTCGACAGGCTCAGGCCGAACGGTGGTGGTCTCGTCGAGGCGCTGCTAGGCTCACACGACTGCTTCTTCCTTCTTCTCCACCGGCTTGATGAAGTGCTCGCGCTTGACGCCGAACATCAGCAGCAGCGGCGAGGCGACCAGCACCGACGAGTAGATGCCGAACATGATGCCGATGGTGAGCGCGAGCGCGAAGTTGTGCAGCGCCTCGCCGCCGAAGAACAGCATCGACAGCACCATGATCTGCGTCGAGCCGTGGGTGATGATGGTGCGGCTCATGGTGCGGGTGATGGCGTCGTCGATGATCTCGGGGATGGTCGCGCCGCGCATCTTGCGGATGTTTTCGCGAATCCGGTCGAACACCACCACCGACTCGTTGACCGAGTAGCCGAGAATCGCCAGCACGCCGGCCAGCACGGTGAGGGTGAACTCCCACTGGAAGAAGGCGAACACGCCGAGAATGATGACGATGTCGTGCATGTTGGCGAGCATGCCCGCCACCGCGAATCGCCATTCGAAGCGGATCGCCAGGTAGGCCATGATGCCGAAGGCGACCACCAGCAGCGCCAGCGCGCCGTTGTCATAGAGTTCCTTGCCGACCTGCGGACCGACGAAGTCGACGCGCTTCAGTTCGAGTCCGGGATTGGTGGCGGTTAGCGCGGTCATCACGCGGTTGCTCGTTTCCGCGGCGTTGGCCTCGCCCTTGTTGGGCAGGCGGATCAGGACATCCTGGCTGGTGCCGAAGTTCTGCACCGACACCTCGGTCAGACCGGTCTTTTCCAGTACCGTCCGCATGGACTGCAGGTCGGCGGGCTGGCTGGTGTGTATTTCCATCACCGTACCGCCGGTGAAATCGACGCCCAGGTTCAGGCCCTTGGCCCACAGCGCCCAGATCGCAAAGAGGAAGGTGAGCAGCGAGATCGCCGTTGTCACCTTCCCCCAACTCATGAAGGGGATGTTCTTCTTGAACGGGAAAAATTCCAGCATGGCGTGATCCTAAATCGAGACTTTGGCCAGCCGCGCCTGGCGGCCATAGGTGAGATTGACCATGGCGCGCGACACGGTGACGGCGCTGAACATGGAGGTGAGGATGCCCAGACACAGCACCACGGCGAAGCCGCGCACCGGGCCGGAGCCCAGCCAGAACAGGGCGACGCCGGCGATCAGCGTGGTGAGGTTGGAGTCAAGAATGGTGGCCCAGGCGCGCTCGTAGCCGGCGTGGATCGCCGCCTGCGGGGTGGCGCCGTTGCGAAGTTCCTCGCGGATCCGCTCGTTGATCAGCACGTTGGCGTCGATCGCCATGCCGAGCGTAAGTGCGATGGCCGCCATGCCGGGCAGGGTCAGCGTGGCCTGCAGCATCGACAGCAGCGCAATCAGGAAGAAGCCGTTGATGGCGAGCGCTATCGCCGAGAACAGTCCGAACACGCGGTAGTAGATCGCCATGAACAGCGAGACGGCGAGGAAGCCCCACAGGTTGGAGTGGAAGCCCTTGCGGATATTTTCCGCGCCCATGCTCGGTCCGACGGTGCGCTCTTCCACGATCTGCATCGGTGCGGCCAGTGCGCCGGCGCGCAGCAGCAGGGCGACGTCGGAGGCCTCCTGGGCGGATTCCATGCCGGTGATCTGCACCCGGCCGCCGCCGATTTCCTCGCGGATCACCGGCGAGGTAATGGCTTCAGCGACATTTTTCTCGATGAGCAGGATGGCCATGCGCTTGCCGACGTTCTCGCGCGTCACGTCCTTGAAAATTCGTGCGCCCTTGCCGTCGAGGTTGATGTGCACCGCGGCCTGGCCGCTCTGGCTGTCAAAGCCAGGCGAGGCGTCGGTGATCGAGTCGCCGGTCAGCACCACGTCCTTCTTCACCGCAATCTTGCCGCCCTCGCGGCTGGCCACGATGTCGTCGCCGAACGGCGCCTGGCCCTGCTGGACGGCCGTCGGGTCGGCCTGTTCGTCGACCATGCGGATTTCCAGCGTGGCGGTGCGCCCCAGGATATCCTTCGCCTTGGCGGTGTCCTGCACGCCGGGCAACTGCACCACGACGCGGCTGGCGCCCTGCTGCTGGATCACCGGTTCGGCCACGCCGAGTTCGTTGACGCGGTTTCTGAGCGTGGTAATGTTCTGTTGCAGGGCGAATTCCTGTACCTTGGTTTCGGCCTGCGGTTTCAGGCGCGCCGAGAGGGTGAAGCCATCGGCCTGATCTTCCGGGGTGAATGCGAGCTCAGTGAACACGCTCCCCAGCTTGTTGAGGGCAGCGTCACGCTGGTCGCGGGTGGCGAAATGCACGGTGACGGCGTTGCCTGCGCGGGTGATGGCGCCGTAGCGGATCTTGTCGCCGCGCAGTTCGGTGCGAAAATCGTTCTGGTAACGGATGGCCGCCTTTTCCAGCGCGGCCTTCATGTCGACCTCGAGCAGGAAGTGCACCCCGCCGCGCAAGTCCAGGCCGAGATACATCGGCAGCGCATGGATCGACGACAGCCAGGCCGGCGAGGCCGACACCAGGTTGAGCGCGACGGTATAGCGGTCACCCAGGCTGTTCTGTAGCACGTCCTTGGCCTTGATCTGCAGGTCGGTGCTGGCCAGGCGCACCTTGATGCTGTTCCCTGCCAGTTCCACCCCCTGATAGCCCAGGCTGGCCGCTTTCAGCGAGGATTCCACCTGGCCCAGCAGGGCGGCATCGACCTTTTCGGTGGTGCGCACGGGGGAAAGCTGCACCGCTGGCACTTCGCCGAAGAAGTTGGGCAGGGTGTAGAGGAAGGCGACCACCAGCGTGATGCCGATGAGCACATATTTCCAGAGCGGGAAGCGGTTCATGATTTGTTTGGTAAAGGGGGAAGGGTTAAGGGCGAAGGGTGGGGAGCCGGGTTTTTACCCTTTCCCCTTGGGCGCTGCTGGCGCGGTCCCTTCTCCTTTCACTGTCAGAGGCCTTTGATCGTGCCCTTGGGCAGCAGCGTCTGCACCGACTGCTTCTGCACGTGGGTGATGACGCCGTCGGCGATTTCCAGCGATACGTACTGCTCGCCGAATTTCACGACCTTGCCGACCTGGCCGCTGGTGGTGACGACTTCGTCGCCCTTGGCCAGTTCGGTCAGCATTTTCTTCTGTTCCTTGGCGCGCTTCATCTGGGGGCGGATCAGCATGAACCAGAACAGGACGAAGATGATGATGAGCGGAAGGAATTGCTCAAAACCCGGGGTCGCCGCCGCGGCGGCTTGTGCATGGGCAAGTGAAATCATGGGTAAATGCTCCGAATCAAGGCAGTTCAGTTAAAACCACGGGATTCTACCATCCGCGCGTCTGCATCTCGTGAAACCGCGCGGTGAAGTCGGCAAAGCGTCGGGCGTCGATGGCGGCGCGCATCTCCGCCATCAGGTGATGGTAGTAATGCAGGTTGTGGATGGTGGCCAGCCGCGCGCCGAGGATTTCGGCCGCGCGGATCAGGTGATGCACGTAGGCGCGGCTGAAATGCGTGCAGGTGTGGCAGGTGCATTCATCGTCGATCGGCGCGGTGTCGGTTTTCCAGCGCGCGTTGCGGATGCGCATTTCGCCGCGCCGGGTGAACAGGATGCCGTGGCGCGCATTGCGCGTCGGCAGCACGCAGTCGAACTGGTCGATGCCTTGGGCCACCGCCGCCACCAGGTCGGACGGCGTGCCGACGCCCATCAGGTAGCGCGGCTTGTCAGCAGGCAGCTGCGGCGCGGTGTGGGCGAGGATGCGCACCATGTCCTCCTTCGGCTCGCCCACCGAGAGGCCGCCGATGGCATAGCCGTCGAAGTCCATATTGATGAGTTCCCGCGCCGACTCGTCGCGCAGACCTTCGTACATGCCGCCCTGCACGATGCCATAGAGCGCGTTGGGATTGCCGGCATGCGCCGCCTTCGAGCGCGCCGCCCAGCGCAGGCTCATCCGCATCGAGTCGGCGGCCTCGCGCTCGCTGGCGGGGTAGGGCGTGCACTCGTCGAAGATCATGACGATGTCGGAATTCAGCGTGCGCTGGATCTGCATCGAGATTTCCGGAGTCAGGAACAGCTTGTCGCCGTTGATCGGCGAGGCGAATTTCACGCCGTCCTCGGTGATTTTTCTGAGCTTGCCCAGGCTGAACACCTGGAAGCCGCCCGAATCGGTCAGGATGGGCCTGTCCCAGCCCATGAAGCGGTGCAGGCCGTTGAACTTTTCGATGACTTCCAGCCCCGGCCGCAGCCACAGGTGGAAGGTGTTGGACAGCACCATCTCGAAGCCGATGTCGGAGAGCTCGGCGGGCGACATGGCCTTCACCGTGCCGTAGGTGCCGACCGGCATGAACACCGGCGTCTGCACGGTGCCATGCGCGAGGTGGAGCTGGCCGCGGCGTGCGCCGCCGTCGGTGGTGAGGAGGTCGAATTTCATGCGGGAGCGGACTTCTCTAGAAACATCGCGTCGCCATAGCTGAAGAAGCGATAGCGCTCGGCGATGGCGTGGGCGTAGGCGGCGCGGATGGCGTCAAGGCCGGCAAACGCGGAGACCAGCATCAGCAGCGTGGATTTGGGCAGATGGAAGTTGGTGATGAGCGCGTCGACCACCTTGAATCGATAGCCGGGCGTGATGAAGATGTCGGTTTCGCCGGAGCCGGCGTGCAAATGGCCGGTTTGGGCGGCCGCTTCCAGCGCGCGCAGGCTGGTGGTGCCCACCGCCACCACGCGTCCGCCGCGTGCACGCGTTTCGTGGATCGCGTCGACGGTCGTCTGCGGAATCGTGTAGCGTTCGCTGTGCATCTTGTGGTCGGCCACGTCGTCCACCCGCACCGGCTGGAAGGTGCCGGCGCCGACGTGCAGCGTCACGTGTGCGCTGCGGATGCCCTTTCCCTTCAGCACAGCCAGCATCGCGTCGTCGAAATGCAGGCCCGCCGTCGGCGCCGCCACCGCGCCGGGTTCGTTGGCGTACACGGTCTGGTAGCGCGCCTCATCGTCCGCCGTCGGCATGTGTTCGATGTAGGGGGGCAGCGGCAGCCGGCCCACCTGATCGAGCACGTCAAGCACAGGGCGAGGAAAGTGCAGTTGGGTGAGGTCGTCCTGCCGCGCCAGCACCTCAAGTGCGATGTCGCCGGAAAGAAGAATGCGCGAACCCGGCTTGGGCGCATGGCTCGCGCGGATGAAGGCCAGCGCCTCGAATTCGCCCGTGACCCGTTCCACCAGCAACTCGACCTTGCCACCGGAGTCCTTGATGCCGAACAATCGCGCCTTGATCACGCGCGTGTCGTTCATCACCAGCAGGTCGTCCGCGCGCAGCAGCGTCGGCAACTCGCTGAACCAGCGGTCATGCAGCGCGCCTGTCGCCTCGACGTGCAGCAGCCGGCTGCCGCCGCGTACCGCGGGCGGAAACTGGGCGATCAGGTCGGGAGGGAGGTCGAAGTCGAAATCGGCGACGCGCATGGGGCGCGATTATAGCCGGCACCCATTTATAGACTGCCCCGCAAGGGGCTCAACATTGAGGATGGGGCGCGGGGTTTGCCCCATCCTCAATGTTGTAGCTCCCTCTCTCACCCCGGAAAGCTACAATTTTGTCTGCTTCATTCTCGGAAAACGATCCGTTGTAGCTCCCTCTCTCACCCCGGAAAGCTACAATACGGCCGTAGTTCTCAGGGTCGGCAGGGAAGTTGTAGCTCCCTCTCTCACCCCGGAAAGCTACAATAAACTCGGATACGTCTCGCACGGCATGGTCGTTGTAGCTCCCTCTCTCACCCCGGAAAGCTACAATTA